>JAZDHW010000343.1:0-10186 GCA_043805555.1 Pseudomonadota bacterium | reverse complement strand
TCCAGGCCCAGGCGCGCGAGCCAGGCGCGGGCGGCCTTGAGGAACATGGCCCGCACCCCGGCGCTGCCGCCGTGGGCGTTGGGGCCGAAGTAAAAGTTCGCCTCCAGGATGAGCGGCGGCGCGTCAGTGGGCGCCAGCACGTCCACCCCGGCCACGTCCACCCCGGCCAGGGCCTGGAAGCGCCGGGCCAGGGCCACGGCCGGGGCCATCTGCTCCGGCCAGCCAACGCGGTCCACCCGGCCGCCGCGGCTCAGGCTGGTGAAAAACTCCTCGCCGGCCGGGGCCAGGCGCCAGAAGGCGTCCACCTCGTCGCCCACGCAGGCCACCCGGGCGTCGCGGCCGGGCAGGTTGACGCGCTCCTGCAAAACCATCCCGGGCGGGCCCAGGAAGCAGTTCGTCTCCAGGCGGCCGGCCAGGCCCGCCAGCTCCCCGGGGCTATTTACCAGGAAGACGTTCTGGCCCTGGCCGCCGCCCGCGCCCTTGGCCACCAGGGGCGGGTGGATGCCCGCCTTCGCCACCGCGCCGGCCCGCCAGGCCGCGGCCGCGGCCGGGATATCGGGAAAGACCAGGGTGCGGGGCTGGGGCAGGCCCAGGCGGGTGAAGAGCCAGTGGTTGCCCACCTTGCCGTCCAGGGCCAGGTGCACCGCCGGCCGGGGGAAATGGGGTTTGCCCAGGGAGGCCACCAGCAGGAACAGGTCCGGCCGGCAGACCGCCGGCAGCAGCACCGCCGCCGCGCCGGCCACGGCCATAAAGTCGCGGCGGTCCAGGGGGCGCTGGCTGACCAGGAGCAGGTTGCGCTGGGCGGCCAGGCCGGGATGGTAGCTGAGGACGGGGCCTTGCATGCGGAGGTTCTCCGGCCAGGGATTATAGCATGCACGGACGCGGGCTTGGCCCGGCGGGGCGGCGCGGGTTATAGTCCGCGAGTGGAGCCAGGCCACCGGGCGGCAGGACATTTGCGGGCCATGGATGGCCCGCACGGGCGCGCCAGCGCCCGCGAGGCCGGGCAAAACACGGGGTCCCCACCAAGCGCCAGCTTGGTGGGGTGAAGTCGCGCTTTTGCCCGGCCGAGGCTGCACGGGGCAGGACGCCCCCGTGCAGCAGAATGGAGGCAAGCATGCGCATATTAGGCCTGGTGGGCACCTTTGACGAACTGGCCGGGGCCGACCGGCGGGTGGGGCGCAAGGTGGCGGGCTTCGGCCTCACCGCCGCCCTGATCCAGCACCTGGACTTTGACGAGCTGCACTGCTTCCTGCCCTTCCCCAGCGCCGGGCCGCGCTTCGAGGCGGCCTACGCCCCCTGGCTCCAACGCGCCCGGCCCCGCGTGCGCCTGTTCCCGGCCCTGGCCCTGGCCGGCCAGCTCCAGGGCGTGGAATACACCGCGCTGCACGCCACCGAAGTGGACCGCTACCTGCCCGAGCTGTGCCATTTGCGCAACCGCCTGGCCGCCCGCCCCTGCCCGGTCACCGCCACGCCCCACACCCTGTCCTACTGGTCCAGCCGGGTGCGCGGGCTCTACAAGGTCCTGCCCGGCCCCCGGACCTATGACAGCATCTTCTGCACCAGCCGCGCGGCAATGGATCACCTGGCCGCGGCCTTTGCCACCGCCGCCGGCGAGCTGCGCGGCCTGGGCCTCATGGGCGCGGGCTACGCCGGCCGCCTGGACCTGGTCCCCCTGGGCGTGGACGCGGCCGAGTTCGGCCGCGAAACCCAGGCCGCGGCGCGCCAGGCCCTGGGCCTGCCGGCCGAGGGCCTGGCCTTCCTCTGCCTGGGCCGGCTCAACCCCAAGGACAAGTTCGACCTGCTGCCGCTCATGGCCGCCCTGGCCCAGGTCAACCGCCGGACCCCCTGCCGGCTCATCCTGGCCGGGGCCGAGGAGGCGGGCTATGGCCGGGCGCTGATGGCCACCGCCCAGGGCCTGGGCCTCAAGGACCGGGTGCATCTCTTTGCCGATTTCGCCAGCGCGGTCAAGGCCCGGCTTTTTGCGGCGGCCGACGTGTTCGTCAGCCCGGCCGACAACCTGCAAGAGACCTTTGGCCTCTCCATCCTGGAGGCCATGGCCGCCGGCCGGCCGGTGGCGGCGGCGGACTATAGCGGCTACCGCGACCTGGTGGCCGAGGGCGAGACCGGCTTTCTGGTCCCCACCCTGGGGCCTTCGGCCGGAGCCTGGGCCGCCCTTGACGCGGCCTGGCCGCTTATGGGCGAGCGCGAGAGCGCCCTCCAGGTGGCCCAGCGCACGGCCGTGGACTTCGCGCCGCTCCTCGAGCGCCTGGGCCGCCTGGCCGCCGATCCGGCCCTGCGCGGCCGCCTGGGCGCGGCCGGCCGGGCGCGGGTGGAGCAACACTTCGCCTGGCCGAAGGTGATCGCGCGCATGGCCGCGCTCTGGACCGAGCTGAAGGCCGCCGCCCAGGCCGCGCCGCCCGCCCCGCCTGGGCCGGACGTCTTGGGCGCGGGCCTGGGCCGGCTCTTTGGCGGGTTCTTCTCCGCCGCCCTGGGCCCGGACGACGATCTGTGCGCCGGCCCCCTGGCCGCCGACTTCCAGGCCGGCAATTGGGCCGCCAGCGCCCATCCCGAGGCCGCCCCCGGCCTGCCCAGGGCCGGCTTAAAGGACGTGCTGGCGGCCATCACCGCGGCCGGCGGGGCCATGAGCCTGGCCGGGCTCCAGGCCGCCCTGGCCGGCCGCCTGCACCCGGAGCAGGTGGAGCACCTGGCGCTGTTTGGCCTCAAGTACGGGGTGCTGGCCCGCGGGACTGGCCCCCAGGCCGCCCGGCCTGGTATATAGTCCCGATCATCCCCAATCCATCAATCCCGCCCCCGGCCGGGGCGCGCCGGGCAAGGAGCCGAGGCATGGCCAGCGAAATCGACGACCTGAGCATCGAGTACGAAGAGGACGGCGAATTGGTGGTGGAGCAGTTGGACAAGCTGGTCCTGAACCGGGGGGCCTGGACCACGGTGCTGTTCCTCTACCGCGAGCGCGACGCCAAGACCGGCGAGTTCGGCCCGGCCAAGGCCGGCCTGCGCCGCTACCAGAAGTCCAAGGGTGAGTTCCGCAAGCGCGACGCCATCAACCTGACCGAGAAGACCACCCCGCTGCTCATCGACAAGCTCAAGGAGTGGTTTAAGCTTTAGGCCGGGCGCTTTTCGGCGGGTCATCCCTGGCCCGCTTGCTTATTGAGCCGGCCCGGCGCCTTCCGGCCCGTCAGCTCCCCGGCAGCTTGCAGCTCCGGGCCGCGGCCGGGTCGAAGGCCTCCGGCCCGGCGGCCACCGGCCAGCCGTGGCGGCGGGCCAGGGCCTTGAGCATGCCGGCGAAGACCAAGGCGTGCAGGGGCAGCACCGCGTACCAGTAGGCCAGGCCCATGAGCCCCCGGGGCAGGAAGCGGGCCACCTGCTGGATCTCGCTTTGGCCCGGACCGGCGGGCATGAGCCGCAGGTCCAGCACCGCCTGGCCGGGCATCTTCATCTCGGCCAGCAAGAGCAGCCGCCGGGGCGGGTCCACCTCCAAGACCCGCCAGAAGTCCAGGGCGTCGCCGGTGCGCAGTTGATCCGGGTGCCGCCGGCCCCGGCCCAGGCCCACCCCGCCCAGCAGGCGATCCAGCCAGCCGCGGGCCGCCCAGAGCCACTGGCCGGCGTACCAGCCCCGGCGGCCGCCGATGCCCGCCAAGGCCGGCCACACCGCCACCGGCTCGGCCTCCACCACCACCCGGTAGGCGCATGTGAGCACGTCGCCGCCGGCGAACGCCGCGTCCTCGCAGGCCAGCCACTCCGGCGGCGTCAGTTGGCCGGCGTCCATCCAGCAGGTCTCCACCCGCTGCTGGGCCACCCGGTTCAGGGCCCGGCCGATGGCCTGGCGGCAGGTGAGCAGCTTTTGCGGGATGATTTCCCGGATGTCGTTGTCGCGGCAGACCACGCTGTTGCGGAGCCCCTCGGCCAGGGGCCGCGCGATGGCCGCCGGCACCGGGGTGACCAGGTGGATCCAATAGCTGCTGAGCTTGGGGCTGAAAAACGGCGCCGGCAGGATGACCCGGCGGCGCAGGCCGGCCTCCTGGGCGTAGATGTCAAACAGTTCGCGATAGGTCAGCACGTCCGGGCCGCCGATGTCAAAGGCCCGGCCCAAGACCGCCTCGCCCTCCAGGCAGCCGGCCAGGTAGCCCAGCACGTTGGTGATGGCGATGGGTTGCACCCGGCTGCGCACCCAGCGCGGGGTGATCATCAGCGGCAGGCGCTCCACCAAATAGCGCATGATCTCAAACGAGGCGCTGCCCGAGCCCAGGATCATGGCCGCCCGCAGCCAGGTGACCGGCGTCGGGCCGGAGGCCAGGATGTGGGCCACCTCGGCCCGGCTGCGCAAATGATGGCTCAGGTGGGGGTCGTCCGGGGCCAGGCCGCCCAGGTAGATGATGCGCTCCAGCCCGGCCGCCGCGCAGGCCGCGGCCATGTTCACCGCCGCCTGGCGGTCGGCGGCGGCGAAATCCCTGGTGCCGGCGTTCATGGAGTGGACCAGGTAGTAGGCCGCCCGGCAGCCCTTCAGGGCGCGGGCCAGGCTGGCCGCGCCCATGACGTCGGCCTGGACCAGCTCCAGGTTGGGGTGGCTCGCCCAGGGCCGGCAGGAGAGCTTGGCCGGGTTGCGGGCGATGGCCCGCACCCGCACCCCCTGGGCCAGCAGCCGGGGGGCCAGGCGGCCGCCCACGTAGCCGGTGGCGCCGGTGACCAGCACGGGTTTTTCGTTCATGCGCCTCCTCCCGCCGGGCCAGGCCCGCCTCTCCAGACTACCAAAACCAGGGCCCTTGGCCCAGACCCGGAACGCCGGTCCGGCCCGCGCACGCGCGCCAAGATTGCGTCCACCCCCCCGGCGGCGCTATGATCGCAGAAGGCCGGACGCGCCCGCCCGCCGCCGCCCGGCCCTCACCCCCCCCGCCGGGAGGCCAACCATGCCCAAGTCCCGCCCGCTGTTCCGCCTGATCCTGATCCTGGCCCTGCTCTGCCCGGCCCCGGCCCTGGCCGCATCGCCCGCCGCCCCAGCCGCCGGCCAGGAGCTGGTCATCGTCTGCGAGGACTACCCGCCCTACCAGTTCCTGGACCAGGGCCAGCCGGCCGGCCAGGACATCGAGCTGGTGCAGGAGGCCTGCCAGCGCCTGGGGATCAGGCCGCGCTTCGTCTTCACCACCTGGGCCCAGGCCCTGGCCGACGTCCGCGAGGGCCGGGCCATGGCCGTCATGAGCATCTCGCGCACCGCCGAGCGTGACCGCTACCTGGTCTTTCCCCGGGAGACCCTGAGCCACGAGCGCATCGTGGCCATGGCCCGGCGCGAGTCCGAGGTGCGGCTGCGCCGCCTGGACGACCTGGCCAGGCACCGGGTGGGCGTCAACCCGGATTTCGACTACGGCCCGGCCCTGGCCGACCTGGCGGGGATCACCAAGGTGGAGGCCAAGGACACCGAGGCCCTTTTGCGCGACCTGGCCGCGGGGCGCAGCGAGTTGGCCCTGGGCAACGAGCTGACCCTGGAGTTCGTGGCCCGTCGCCTGGGGCTCTACCACGACCTGGTGCGGGTGCGCACCCTGGCCTCGCTGCCGCTGTACATCGCCTTCGCCCGCCACCTGGGCCCCCGGGCCCAGGAGCTGGCCGCCGGCTTCGACCGCACCCTGAAGGCCATGACCGACGACGGCACCGCATCCATCATCCGGGGCCAGTATTAGCCCCGCGCCCCGCGCCGCCGCCCGCGCGCGCCCACCGGAGCCGGCATGGACATCATCGACCTGCACACCCACACCACCGCCTCCGACGGCAGCCTGAGCCCGGCCGAGCTGGTGGCCGCGGCCAAGAGCGCCGGGCTCGCCGCCGTGGCCGTCACCGACCACGACACCATGGCCGGGGTGCCCGAGGCCCTGGAGGCCGGAGCGCGCCTGGGCCAGCGGGTGGTGGCGGGGGTGGAGATCAGCCTGGAGGGCCTGGGCGGCCAGGGCATGCCCGCCTCCATGCACCTGCTGGGCCTGTTCGTGGACCACACCGACCCCGAACTCCAGACCGGCCTGGCCCGCCTGCAAGCCGCCCGGGCCCAGCGCAACCCTCGCATCGTGGAAAAGTTCAACCAACTGGGCATCGGGCTGACCCTGGCCGAGGTGCAGGCCTTTGCCGGGGGCGAGCTAATCGGCAGGCCCCATTTCGCCCAGGCGCTCATGGCCCGCGGGGTGGTGAAAAACCGCGGCGAGGCCTTTGCCCGCTACCTGGCCGCCGGCAAGCCCGCCTATATGCCGAAATGGCGCTTCCCCGCCGCCGAGGGCATCGCCATGCTGAAAAAAGCCGGCGGAGTCACGGTGCTGGCCCACCCCGGCCTGTTCAAGCTGGGGCTCGCGGCCCTGGAGCCCCTGGTGGTGCGCCTGATGGAGGCCGGCCTGCAGGGCATCGAGGCCTTATACAGCGAGCACGACCCGGCCCTGGCCCAGGCCCTGGAGCGCCTGGCCGCCCGCCTGGGCCTGGCGGTCAGCGGCGGCAGCGATTTCCACGGCTCGCCCAAGCCCGACATCGCCCTGGGCATCGGCCGGGGCCGGCTGCGGGTGCCGGCGGCGCTTCTGGCCGGCCTGGAGGCCCGCCGCGGCGGCGCGCGCCAGGCCTGAGGGCCAACTCCATGGCAGGCTGGAATCCGGCTGCGAAACGGCTTTCAGTAAAGGAATATCAGGATGAGAACGGGCGCTTTAACCAGATATTATTTCCAAAGTGATTGCTTGGACACCCCGCCCCCTCACAACTGCGTATACTAACTGGCTGTTTCCAACTCCCACCTTAACGCGGCGCGGCCCCTCCCCGCTGGGCCTCACGGCGCAGCCCCCTTTTGACACAGCGGGATTGCCGGGCGGCTGTCCTAGCGCCGGACCGCGGCCGAGGGGAAGGCCCCTAAATTCACTCGCGATATCGCCCTCCTTGCCGTTCGCTAAAACATCTCCGTAACTCATTACAATTCATCGCCATTATTGCGACGGCCCTTGCGCCTGTGTTATGGTGGCGCGGGTTGTATACCAAACACATGGTTGCAGCGCGACCACGACCGCCGGCCTGGAGGGGGGAGGCCAGGACAGCGGAGGGGCATGCGTCTTACTGTTTTAGGATCAGGCAGTTGCGAGTTGCGCGCCCAGCGCTCCTCGCCGGCGTATCTGGTGGAGCACCAGGGCTACGGCCTGCTTCTGGACCTGGGGGCCGGGGCCTGGCGGCGGCTGACCGAGCTGGGGCGCGACCCGGCCGCGGTGGCGGCCGTGGTGCTCAGCCACCCCCATCCCGACCATCTGGGCGACCTGGTTCCCCTGCTTTTCGCCCTCAACTACGACCCCCACCTGAACCGGGGCCCCGGCCTGGACCTGGCCGCGCCGGCCGGCATGGAGCCCATCCTGGCCGGGTTGCAGGCCGCCTTCGGGGCCTGGCTGCGCCCGCCGCCGGAGCGCCTGCGCTGCTGGTGGCTGGAGGCCGGCCAGGGCATGGTGCTGGGCCCGCTGGCCATAACCTGCGCCCCGGCCGCCCACACCCCCCAGAGCCTGGCCTGGCGCCTGGCCGCCGACGGGGCCAGCCTGGTCTACCTGGGCGACAGCGAGGCCGCGCCCTGGCTCATCGATTTCTGCCGGGGGGCCGACCTGCTGCTGGCCCATTGCGCCGGCAGCGACCTGAGCCCCAAGCCCGGCCACATCCATCCCCGCGCCGCCGGCGAGCTGGCCCGCGCGGCCGGGGTCGGCGCGCTGGTGCTCAGCCACTTCTACCGCGACGTGGACCCCGGCCAGGCGGCGGCATCGGCCGCGGCGATCTTCGGCGGGCCGGTCTGGGCCGCCACCGACGGCGCGGCCTACCTGGTGGGCGAGGGAAGGAAGGCCCCGGTTGCCGGAAACCCCTAGCCCACGCTGGCGGCCCCGCCTCAAGACCAAACTGCTGGGCGCGGTGGGCGCCCTGGCGCTCATCGGCCTGGCCAGCCTGAGCCTGCTCAACAATTGGGTGGCCGGCCGCCAACTGGAGAGCATGCTCTCCGAGGAGATCGCGGCCCGGGCCGAGCTGGTGCTGGGCCAGGTGCAGAACCACTACCAGACCCTGCGCCTGCACCGCCAGCAGGACCGCGACCTCATCCACCGCGACCTGACCCAACTGGCCGGCTTCGACCTGGACCTGTGCCGCCTGTTCCACCGCCGCGAGGCCGCCGGCGAGCTGACCCGCGCCAAGGCCCAGCAGCGGGTGCGCGAAATCATGCTGGCCCAGCGCATCGGCCGGACCGGCTACCCCTTCGTGTGGGACATCGGCCAGGCCCCCGAGGCCATCACCCTGGCCGTGCACCCGATCCTTGAGGGCCAGGACGTGGCCAAGGTGGATTTCGTGCAAAAGGGCGCGGCCATGCGCCGGGGCTACCTGGAGTACGTCTGGGCCAACCCCGGCGAGGAGCAGCCCCGGCCCAAGGCCGCCTCCCTGGAATACTTCGAGCCCTGGTCCTGGGTGATCTGCGTCAGCGCCTACAAGAGCGAATTCCCCATGCTGGTCAACCAGCAATTCTACACCGCCGCCGACCAGGCCCTGGCCACCGAGATCAGGGCCCTGGTGGTGGGCGGGCACGGCTACGCCTTCGTGGTCAACTGGGCCGGCAAGATGGTCATCCACCCCGGGACCGGCCCCGGCCAAGGCGAGGACCCGGCGCTGGTGCGGGCCATCCTGGAAAATGGCGACGGCCTGATCAACTGGCAGGAGCACGGCGAGCCCTACCTGGTGGCCTTCCGCACCTTCAGCCCCACCGGCTGGATCGTGGCGGTCAAGGCCCGCGAGAGCGATTTCCTGGACCCGGTCAAGGCCGGCCTGGCCAAGGGCACCCTGCTGGCCCTGGCCATCTTCCTGGGGCTCACCGCCCTGCTCCTGGTGCCGCTCCTGAGCCGCCTGGTCATCGCGCCGGCCCGGCGCCTGGCGGCCATGGCCGACCGCATCGCCGGCGGGGTGCTGGACCCTGAGCCGGTGCGGGTGGCCGGCGGCGACGAGATGGCCGACCTGGCCCGCGCGCTGCAAACCATGTCCCTGCGCCTGCGCCAGTCCATGGACTACCTGGCCCAGAGCGAGCGCCGCTACCGCGAGCTGTTCGACCACTCCCCCGATCCGGGCTACGTGCTCAGCCGGTCCGGCTACGTGATGGAGGTCAACCCGGCCATGGAGCGGGTGCTGGACCGCACGGCCTCGGAGGTGCACGGGGTGCTTTTCAGCGAGTTCCTGGCCCCCGGCCAGGAGCGGGGCATCCTGGCCCGCATCCGCCAGGCGGTGCGCCGCGACCGGCCCATCACCCAGCTCGGCTTCACCCTGCTGGACCGCCAGGGCAACGCCCGCTTTCTGGAAGGCTTCCTGACCCCCCTGCGCAACCAGGGCCGGTTGCAGGGCTTCTACGGCCTGGCCCGGGACCTGACCGAGCAGCACCGCCTGCAGAACCAGCTCATGCAGGCCCAGAAGATGGAGATCCTGGGCACCCTGGCCGGCGGCCTGGCCCACGACTTCAACAACCTGCTCTCCGGCATCCTGGGCTATTCGTCGCTGCTTGTGGCCCAGCCCGGCCTGGACGCGCGCCTGGCCCGCTACGTCAAGGTCATCGACGACTCGGCCGGCCGGGCCGCCCAGCTCACCCAGCAGCTCCTGGGGCTGTCCAAGACCCACCAGGGCCGGCGCGAGCCGGTGATGCTGGGGGCGGTGGTGGCCGAGGTGCTGGCCATCCTGGAGCACAGCTTCCCGCCCAACCTCAAGCTGGACGTGCGCCTGGGCCAGGACCTGCCCCCGGTGGAGGCCGACGCCGGCCAGCTCAACCAGGCCCTGATGAACCTGTGCATCAACGCCCGCGACGCCATGCCCGACGGCGGCTCGCTGACCCTGGCCCTGGGCCTGGTGGAGCTTGACGCCGCGCCCCCGCCGGAGCTGGCCGGCCTGGGCCCCCAGGCCCTGAGGCTCAGCGTCATCGACACCGGCCAGGGCATGGACCCGGTGACCAGGGCCCAGGCCCTGGAGCCGTTTTTCACCACCAAGCCCCACGGCACCGGCCTGGGCCTGGCCATGGTGCTGAGCATCGTGCAGGGCCACCGCGGCGCGCTGACCATCGACAGCAGCCCCGGCCAGGGCACCGCGGTGCACATCCACCTGCCCCCCGGCCAGCGCGCCCCGGCCCCGGCCGCCGCCGCCCACCCGCCCCGGCCGGCCGCCGGCG
>JAZDHW010000342.1:0-6928 GCA_043805555.1 Pseudomonadota bacterium | reverse complement strand
CAGACCTTCCTTCCCGCTCTGCCTTATACTTACCCCATGGACCCCACGCCGCGCTGCATACCGGCCTTCGCGCCGGGCGTCTTCCCCGATCCGCTGCCGGCCCTGAGCGCGGCGCGGCGGGGGCTGCTCTGGTTCGAGTGCCTGGCGCTGTTTTTCGTGCTGCCGCCGGCGCTGTATTTCTGGCGGCAGGCGCTGGCCTTCCGGGTGGTGCCGCTGGTGCTGGCGGCGGCCGGGTTCTGCGCCTGGTGGCTGGTGCGCCAGCCCGGCTGCGGCTGGGCCGGGCTGTGGCGGGCCACCGGCCAGGCCCGGCATCTGCGCGGGGTCGCGCTGTGGTTCCTGGCCGGGGCGCTGCCGCTGGCCATCATCACTTATATATGGCTGCCCGAGCGCTTCCTGAGCTTCCCGCGCCAGCGGCCGGGGCTGTGGACCCTGGTCTGCGTGCTCTATCCCCTGCTGGCGGCCTGGCCCCAGGAGATCATCTTCCGGGCCTTCTTCTGCCGGCGCTACGCCGCGCTCTTCCCGCAGCCGGTGGCCCTCATCGCCGCCAGCGCCATCTCTTTCGGCCTGGCCCACGCCCTGTACGGCAATTGGGTGGCCCCGCTCATGAGCGCCGTGGGCGGCGCGCTATTCGCCTGGCGCTACCTGCGCTCGGGCTCCTTGCTGGTGGCGGGCGTGGAGCACGGCCTGTGGGGCGACTTCCTGTTCACCTCGGGCCTGGGCTGGTTCTTCTATTCCGGGGCCATCTCCTGACTTGGCTGACCGCGCCTACCTGAACCAGGCCTTATCACTTCTCGACCTGGGTTGGTTCTCCGCCTTCCTTCTTTGGGTGGCCCGGACAGCCATGCTGTCCGGGTGCCGCAGGCACAAGAGGTGCCAGAGCAAGACCACGCGCCATGCCGGTGCGCGGCCCCGCGCCTCAACCTCTTGCTGCTGCGCAGCCCGGACAATGAATTGTCCGGGCCACCCGGAAGAAGGCGAGAAACCAAGACGGGCGGGGATAAACCCCGCCCCGACATCAAGAACTTCCCCCTCTTGGGTGGCCCGGACAGCTATGCTGTCCGGGTGCCGCAGGCACAAGAAACTTCGGCTTCACCTCTATTCCCTATCAAGATTTCTTGCTGCTGCGCAGCCCGGACAACGAGTTGTCCGGGCCACCCGGAAGAAGGCAAGAAGAGATTGCCGCGTCGCCTTCCGGCTCCTGGCGATGACAAGGCGAGACGGGCGGGGGTCATCCCCGCCCTTTCTTGTTCCCCAGCCCCGCCGGGTGCTGTAGGCTGCTCCCGTGGGGACGGCCGGGGATGGAAACCTAACGGTGGTTATCATGCAAGGCAAGCTGCGGTTGGCCGGACTGCTATTGCTGGCGGCCGGGATGATCCTGGCCCCGGCATCCTGCGCCACGGCCCCGCCCGAGCTGTCCCTCGCGGACGCCTGGCGGGTGATCAGGGCCAAGCAATTCGTGGACCTCACCCATGCCTTCGCGCCGGGGATCCCCCACTGGAAGGGCTTTCCCGACGAGAAGCGGGAAACCCTGTTCTGGTACCAGCCGGGGGTGGGGACCAAGGGCAGCGGCTTTTTTGCCCAATCCTTCACCCACGTGGGGCAATGGGGGACCCATGTCGACCCGCCGGCCCACTTTGCGCCGGGTCTGCGCACGGTTGATCAAATCGACGTGAAAGAGATGCTCCTGCCTTTGGTGGTGATCGATGTCCATCAGGCCGTGGCCAACGACCCGGACTACACCATCACCATGGCAGACATCAGGAATTGGGAAAAGCGGCATGGCGAGATTCCGGCGGGCGCATTCGTGGCCATGCGCACCGATTGGTCCACCAGATGGCCCGACATGGACGCCATGCAGAACAAGGACGCCAGCGGGATCGCCCACTATCCCGGCTGGAGCCTGGCGGTGTTGAAATACCTCTATGAAGTCCGCAAGATCACCGCTTCCGGCCACGAAACCACCGACACCGACCCCGGCATCGCCACCTCCCGGGATGACTATTCCCTGGAAACCTACATCTTGCAGGGAAACCACTATCAAATCGAGCTGATGGCCAATCTGCGCGCGGTCCCGGAGGCGGGAGCCCTGATCGTGGCGGCGTTTCCAAAGCCCAAGGACGGGTCCGGATTCCCGGCCCGGGTGTTTGCCATCCTCCCCTGAGCATGGGGCGGGCCCAGGCGCGCGGCCACCCACCGGCAGGGCGCGGGGTCTGCCGGTTGCCGCGGGGAGCATGCCTTAACCGGTTCCGTTAAGCATCGGTTTACACCCGGCCTGACGCGGCCAGCCCGGCCGGCGCTGACCTTAACGTTCACCCGGCGTTTCCCACCCGGCTGGTAGTAAATAACTGCTAATAAATTAGGCGGTTGCCTGGCCGGCTGCGAAAAAATCACCCGCCGCCGGGCTGGTTCGCCCGCGGACCAGCGCCGGCTTGCCCCGGTTTTCCAGGCCCTTGGCCGGGCAGCGGTCCTTGGCACGGGCCCTGCTTATCCTTGCCATACCTCCCCGCAGCCCAAACCGACATCCCGACGGAAGGAGTTAACATGTTCGTGAGACGACTGCGCCCCCTGGCCCTGGCCCTGATGCTGGCCGCGCTGGCCTGCCTGGCCGGAGCCGGCCCGGCCCTGGCCATGGGCCCCTATGGCGGCAACGGCGTGATGGACCCGGCCAACCCCGGCCCCTATCACGTGGACCTTGACCAGGACGGCGTCGTGGACTGGGCCCAGAACGCCGAGCAATGGCAGATGGCCGGCAACGGCCAGTTCGGGGCCTGGCTGGACGCCGACAACGACGGCATCCACGACTGGTGGCAGAACGGCGACCTCTGGCAGCAGGCCACCGGCGGCCGTTTCGGCGACTGGGCCGACGCCGACGGCGACGGCATCTGCGACAACTTCGCGGTGCGCCCCCTGGACGGCTCCGGCAACGGCTATCAAGGCGGCCGCTAGTCGCGAGCCGCGGTCGCGAGCCGCGACACCCTTATCGGGTCGGGTGAGGCCGGGGCCTGAACCAGCCTCGCCCGCTCCCGAAGCGGCCTCGCCAAAAAGTCGCGGCCCTAGCTAGGTCGCGAGCCGCCACCCTTACCGGGTCGGGTGAGGCCGGGGCCTGAACCAGCCTCGCCCGCTCCCCAAGCGGCCTCGGTGAAATGTATGCTAAAGGCCCGGGGCCGGGGAACTCGACGCGGGCGGTCGAGCGCCATGGCTCCGGGCCTTTTAGCCGGGCGGGTGCGGGGCTGGGGCTCTAGCCCTGGGCCAGGGCCTGGGCCAGGGCGCGCATGGCGGCCTGGCGCTGGGCATTGAGGCCGGCGGCGGCCTGCTCGTAACGGGCCTGGAGCTGGGGATGGGCGGCCGGGTTGGCGTGCACGGCGCTGCCGCTGATGCCCTCGGCCGCCAGTTCGGCCAGCATCTCCCCGGCCAGGGTGCGGCTCACGTTCATGGCCACCTCTTCCTCGGCCTTGAGCAGCCGGGCCAGCTCCATGGCCGCGGGCTGGGCCGGGGTGCCGGCGGTCAGCGCCATCAGGCCGGCCATGGCCGCCCGGTTGCCGGCCCTGATCTCTCCCAGCAGCACCGCGCCGGCTTCGGCCCGCGCGCCCTCGGCCTCGGCCCCGGCCATCTGGTCCACGAGCCCGCGCAACTCGCTGGGGGCCAGCTCGCCCAGGGCCTGGCGGCGCGCCCAGGCCTTGCCCTGGCGGCGGCCCTCCTCGCGCTGCTCCTCGTCCTTGTCCGCCGCGCCAAAGGTCGCGGCCCGCTCCAGGGCCAGCTCGATGCTGCTCTTGATCTCGGCCATGGGCACCCCCACCCGCTTTGCGGTGATCGTTGGGCCTGATTATACCCCAGCCAGGCCCGGAAATGACGGAGGGCCGCCCGCCGGCGGCCCTCCGATGCGATTCGCGCTAACGCGGAGGCTATTCCTCCTCGTCCTCGTCCTCTTCCATGTCCTCCAGCACCACGCCCAGGGCTTCCCACTGCTCGGCGGCCTCGGCCTCGGCCTTGGCCACCTCTTCCTCGCTCCAGGGCTCGACGATGATGCACTCGGCCAGGAGCTCCCAGAGGTAGAAGGTCTCGATGTGCAGGTCGTATTCCTTGGTGAGCGCCTTCATGATCTGGTCGCGGCAGTTGTGGCAGGGGGCCACCACCAGCTCGGCCCCGGTGGCCTTGATCTGATCGGCCTTCTTGCGGCCATAGTACAGGCGCTCGTTGTTATAGGGCATGGCCCAGGCGCCGCCGCCCGCGCCGCAGCAGAAGTTGTTTTCCTTGGTGGGGTAGGTGTCCACCCAGTTTTCGCAGATCTGGTCCACGATCCAGCGGATCTCGTCGTAGTAGCCATGGCCGAAGGTCTTTTCGGACTTGCGGCCATAGTTGCAGGGGTCGTGCACGGTCACAAGCTTGTCCGCGAACTTCTCGCGGTCGATCTTGACCCGGCCCTCCTTGATGTACTCCATCATGAGCTCGAAGACGTTCATGACCTTGAACTCGGTGAAGGCCTCCGGGAACCACTTGGTGAGACTAAGCCTAGTCCCAAAGTATGCGTGGCCTCACTCGGGTAGGAGCAAGACTTCGGCTTTCAGCCGGCGGGCGTTGTCCAGCACCCGGCGCGCCTGCTCCTTCATGGTCTCGTCGTCGCCGCTGAAAAGGCCCCAGGTCACGCCTTCCCACTCGGTGCTGCTGACGGTCCAGCTCTCCCGGGCGGCGTAGTATATCTTCCACCAGAAGCGCATGTCCTCCGGCTCGCCGAAGGGCTCCTTGGAGTTGATGGTGGTGATGACCCGCGCGCCGACCTTGTCCACCGGCACGTAGAAGCCGGGGCAGCACTCGGCCATCTCCTCGATGCCCACCTCGGCCAGGAGCTGGACGAAGTCGTCCTTGGGGATGCCCAGGTTGTTGCCGCGCTGCATGGACATCATGGCGCCCTTGTGGATGGGGCCGGGCACCCGGTCGCGCTCGCGCAGGCCGCGGGCCCTGCGCAGCAAGGCCAGGATCTCCACCCCCATGGGGCAGGCGCGCTCGCAGCGGCCGCACAGGGTGCAGATCCAGGGGAACCTGGAGTTGATCAGCTCGTCGTCCAGGCCCAGGGCGGCCATGCGCACCGCCTTGCGGGGGTCCATCCCGTCGACGCCGGTGACCGGGCAGCCGCCGGCGCAGGTGCCGCAGGTCAGACAGACGTCCGCCCATTTGGGATCCACGCGCAGCTTGCTCTCGCGCTTGCCCAGTTTGATCGGCTCTTGGCTCATGCTCGTCTCCCCTTGCATTCAGGTCAGGGTCCGACCGCCGCCCGCGCTGGGGACGGCCTCCCCGTTTTTTCGCCCGCTCCGCCCCGGACCCGGCCGCGGCGTGGTTGAGAAGAGTTATTGAATCTTAGCCCATCTCCCAGGTGGCTGCAAAGGAATTACCAATGCGCTTCCGCCCCCCGTTTCCGGCTTTTTCCAACCACCCGCCGCCCGGATTGGCTCCCTGGCGATTAGGCCGCTAGTACTCCCTGGGCAGCTTGTCCAGTTGCGCCTTGGTGAATACCGGGCCTGCTATCTCTGCCCCGCTCGGGCTCCTGCCCTCGCGGGGACTCGCCAGCCCGGAGTGAATCCGGTCTGGCTCGCGGCCCGCCGTTGGCGGGCCGGGCCGGGCGTCCTGCCCTCGCGGGAGCGGCGGCCGGCCTAGTACTCCCTGGGCAGCTTGTCGAGCTGGGCCTTGGTGAAGACCGGGCCGTCCTTGCAGACGTACTCGGGGCCCACGTTGCAGCGGCCGCAGATGCCGATGCCGCACTTCATGCGGTTTTCCAGGCTCATCACGATCTGGTCCGGGGTCCAGCCCAGCTTGTCAAACACCGGCTGGGTGAACTTGATCATCACCGGCGGGCCGCAGATCAAGGCCACCGCGTTGTCCGGCTTGGGCGCCACGTCGCCGGTGACCGTGGGCACGAAGCCCACCAGGCCGCTCCAGCCCTCGGCCTCGCGGTCGATGGTGACATGCACGTTGGCCTGGCCGCTCTGCTGCCAGCTCGTCCACTCGTCGGTGTAGAGCAGCATGCCAGGGGTGCGCGCGCCATAGATGAAGGTGATCTCGCCGTACTTGCCGCGGTTGGCCGGGTCCAAGAGCCAGATCATGGTGGAGCGCAGGGTGGTGACGGCAAAGCCGCCGGCCACGATGACGATGTTCTTGCCCTCGCTGGCCTTGAGCGGGTAGCTGTTGCCCAGGGGGCCGCGCACGCCCATCACGTCGCCGGCCTTCATGTTGTGCAGGCGGCTGGAGACGTGGCCGACCTTGTTCACCGTGAACAGCAGATCCTTGCCCTCGGTGGGGCTACTGGCGATGCCGATGGGGATCTCGCCGTAGCCGCTCACCGAAAGCTCGGCGAACTGGCCCGGCAGGTAGGCGAACTCGTCGGCGTCGGCCGGGTTCATGAACTCCAGCCAGAACGACTTGAGCTGCTTGTCCTCGGTCTCGACCCGGGTGTCCTTGATGCGCACCGGGTAGGGGACGTAGGTGTTTCTCATGACTCTGCCTCCCCTCACCCGTTCATCTGGTTGACGACGCGGCGCACGTCGATGTTGACCGGGCAGAGCTGCACGCAGCGGCCGCAGCCCACGCAGCCGATCTCGCCGCCGCGCTTCATGGGGATGTACTTGAACTTGTGCATGAAGCGCTGGCGCACCCGGTCCTTCTTGGTCCCGCGCGGGTTGTGGCCGGTGCCGTGCATGGTGAAAAGCCAGCTCATGCAGTAGTCCCAGTTGCGCACCCTCCGGCCGTCCTTGCCCTGCATCTCGTCCTGGATGTCGAAGCAGTGGCAGGTGGGGCAGCAGAAGGTGCAGGTGCCGCAGTTCAGGCAGTTCTCCTGCACCCGGTCCCACAGGGGCAGCTCGTAGAGCGCCATCACCTCGCGGGCGTTGACGTTGTCCATGGCCACGCCCTCGGTGATGGCGGCCTCGGCCGCGGCCTT
>JAZDHW010000341.1:0-10190 GCA_043805555.1 Pseudomonadota bacterium | reverse complement strand
CCCGGCCGGGTTGCGACGCGGCAATCTTCCGTTGTCATCTTTTTGGAATTGGGGCCGGGAGCTTGCTTCGCTGCGCTCGCAATGACAGTCAGATGCTGCTTACTGGAGGTTACCGCGCTTTCTTGTCATTGCGAGGAGCCGTCAGGCGACGCGGCAATCTCTTGTTCTCTTTGCCTTTTCCGGGTGGCCCGGACAGCTCGCGGTCCGGGTCGCGTAGCGACAAGGAATCCATGAGCCTTCACCCGCCCAGCAGGCCCGCCAGCGGCTGCACGCCGCCCCCGCAAGCGCAGCCCGCGCCGTAGTCGCCCTCCGGGGCCTCGCCCCGCTGCACGGCCTCGAAAAGCGCGATCTGCTCGGCCATGCTCAGGCCGGCGAAGCGGCGTTCGCCCGCGTCCGCGCCCTGGCCCCGGCAGAGATGGCAGCGCGAGGGCGCGCACTGCTGGCACTGGCGGCAATCCGGGCAGGGATGTTTCCTGGCCTGGCTGGTGGTCATGCGGCGCCTCCCTTCCCTTAACTATAGGACCGCCCGCGCCGGCCGCAAATGTGCTGGCCGCCTGGGCCACTATTGCGTAATATTTCACCCGCGGCGGGGGCTCATCCGGGGAGGGGCATGGACATCGGCACGGTGCAAGAGGCGGTGGCCAACTATGGCTACCTGGCCCTGTTCGCGGGCACCTTCATGGAGGGCGAAAGCTTCTTCATCCTGGGGGGCGTGGCCGCGCGCCACGGCCTGCTGGACCCCTGGCTGGTGGCCCTGGCCGCCCTGGGCGGCGGCTTCACCGGCGACCAGATCTTTTTTCTGCTGGGGCGCTGGCGCGGGGTGGAGATGCTGGCCCGTTCGCGGCGCATGGCCCGCAAGGCGGTGCTGGTCCGGCGGCTGGTGCGCCGCCACGCCATCATCCTGATGCTGCTCTCGCGCTTCCTCTATGGCCTGCGCACCGTGATCCCCCTGGCCTGCGGGGTGGCCGGCATCCCGCCCCTGCGCTTTTTGCTGCTCAACCTGGTTTCGGCCCTGCTCTGGACCCTGTGCTTCGGCAGCCTGGGCTACTGGCTGGGGGGCTGGATGGTGGAGCACCTGGGGGCCATGCAGGGCCTGCAGGTGGTGGCGGTGCTCTTGGTGGCGGTGGTGGCCTTGAGCATCCTGGCCGCCCGCCTGATCCAGCGCCGCCTGGCCGGCCCGGACTCCGCCCCGCCTACTTCGACCTGAAAATCTCCTGGTTCAGCGGCGCGGCGGCCTGACCGGCCGGCGCGATCTTCACCTGGATGGGCACCTCCAGATCCTCGGGCATGGCGCAGGCGCTGTCGTCGCAGCCCTGGAACATCAGGCGCGCGCCCAGGAGCTGCGGGCCCACTTGCGCGTTCTTGGTCACGGTCAGGGTGGTGCGCACGATGACCGTGCCGTCGAAGACGTCCAGGGGCGTCTTGCTGAAGCCGGGCTGGTAGGCGCGGGGCTTGGGGAAGGCGGCCGGGCTGAAGCCGCAGTCGGCCGAGCACTGCAACAGCATGGCGGTGGGGTAGAGGTCCTTTTCGCGCGGGCGGTCGGCGTTGATGTGCCAGCCGGGGCGGATGGTCAGGGCGATGGCCAGGGGGTAGCTGCCGCCCTGGGCATAGGCGGCCTGGCTGTGCAGCACCTTGGCCGTGACCAGGGGCGCGTCATCGGCCGCCGGGGCGGCCGGGCCGGCGGCGCCGGCGGCGGCGGCCACGGCCAGCAGGCAGGCGCAGAGCAGGACCAGGAGCAGGGCGAACTTTTTCACGCGGGCCTCCGGGAGCGCAAGGGGGTTATTCGGGCGCGGTGGTCAGGGCGGCAAGGGGCTGGAGACCCTGGGCGCCGTGGGCCTCGGACCAGCCGCCGGGGGCCTTTTCGCCCAGGGGCAGCACCTTGAGCCGGTTGCAGGCCCGGCACAGCCGGGGCCAGAGCACCGCCGGAGCCTGGTCCGGGTCCAGGCCGGGGTCGAAAAGCACCAGGGGGTTGAGCCTGAGGCCCTCCTCTGCCAACAGCTCGCGGAAGGCCCACAGGCGCTTGCCGGTCAGCCGCGGCAGGCTGTAGGGGCCCTCCCAGCCTATGTGCTCGCTGACGCGGGTCTTTTGGCCGAAAAAATCCAGGCCCAGGGCCAGGGCGCGGCCCCAGGCCGCCAGGCGGGCCGGGATGTCCGTCTCCGCGGACATCGCCAGCACCCCCCTGGCCGCGGCCAGGGCCTCTGCGCTCGGGGCCTTGGCCGGCGCGGGCGGGGGATCGCCCCGGCCCGCCAGGGCCGCGAAATCAGCGCCGCCGGCCAGGGCCGGGCCATAGAGGGCCAGGTCCGGGTCCAGGCCGAAATGGGCCGCGGCCCCGCCCGGGTGCAGGCGCAGGCCGGTGATGGACTCGTCCACGGCCAGCACCAGGCCGGCGTCCCGGGCCTGGGTCTGGGCCAGGCGCATGGCCGGCGCGCCGGGGGCCCAGTCGCCGCGCAGCATCACCAGGCCCGGCGCGCCGCAGCCCGGCTCCAGGGGCGCGCCGGTGCCGGGCGCGCTCCAGATCACCGCGCCGGCCCCCATCCGGGCCTTGGCCAGGCGGCTGGCGGCCACCACGGCCAGGCTGGGCTTGGTGTACAGCCGCACCCACTGCGGCCATTCCAGGCGCTGGCGCAGGGCCTCGGCCACCTGATCGGCCGTGGCCGGCCGGGGCGGGGCGCTGAACTCGGGGCGGGTGAGATCAAGCGCCGGGCCGCCGGCCGGGGCCTGGCTGCGCCAAACCGCCTCCAGGGCCTGGATCTCCTGGGCATCCGGTTGCAAGGACATGGCTTCTCCCTCCGGGCTGGGCCGCTGGGCGTGGGCGAATTATAGCCCGGCCGCCCGGCCGGGGCCAGGGCGCAAAAAATGTGGCGGGCGGGATTAAAGTTCTGCCTCAAGCCTGCCGATAGGGAGGGTGAAAGGGCGAGCTGCCCGCCTAGGCCCCTGGCGCGGCAGCCCCGAGGTGAAGCATGGAAGCAATCACAATGACCCTGACCCGGCGGGTGGAGTCCCCGGCGACGGCGGCGCGTCCGGAGACCCAGCCCCAGAACCCGGCCCCGGCCGGCCCTTCCCTGGCCGAGGCGGCCCCGCCCGCGACCCAGGTGGAGACCGCCGATCTGGCCGCTGCGGCGGCGGAATTGGCCGACCGGCTCAACCTGCAGGTGGAGCTGGGCCAGGACGGCCGCACCGGGCGCAACGTGGTGCGCATCTTCAGTCATGACGGCGAACGGCTATTAAGGCAGATACCCCCCGAGACCACGCTCAAGATGCTCGACCGCCTGCGCGCCGGCGACGACCAGGGTCTGCTGGGCCTGACGGTTTGACCTCGGCCGGCGTCCGCCCCGGCCGTCCCGGCCGGTCCGCCCCAGGCGGGCGTCTGGCCCTGGGCTAGGCGTTGTGTTACAATTCTCCAGTTAGGCTGGCGATCAAAACCGGCGCGGCCAGACCCGCGCCGCGCCTCTATGCCCACGCCTTGCGGAGAGCGCTGGTGTCCGCCAAGGGTCTCGTCCAATCGCAATCCGCGGAAACCGCCCCCCAAAGCGAGCACTTGCGCATCCTGTTGGTGGACGACGAGCCCAACATCCGCGAGGCTCTCGCCGAATACCTCATGGCCATCAACAGCCACCAGGTGGTCACCGCCGGCAGCGGCGAGGAGGCCCTGGCCGTCTTCGCCCCGGATGCCTACGATTGCGCCTTCCTGGACCTGAAGATGCCCGGCATGAGCGGGGTGGAGCCCCTGGCCCGCCTGCGCGGGGTGGACCCCAAGCTGCCGGTGGTCATCATGACCGGCTTCCCCTCCCTGGACGCGGCCATCGACACCATGCGCCAGGGGGCCAGCGACTTCCTGATCAAGCCCTTCAACCTGGGCCAGGTCAAGATGACCCTGGAGCGGGTGGTGCGCGAACACCGCCTGCTGCGCGAGAACCTGCGCCTGGCCGAGCGCCTGGCCCACCAGGAGAAGATCGAGCGGCTCAACCAGGAGCTGGGCCGGCGGGTGCACGAGCAAAACATCATCCACCAGATCTCCGACGCGGTGGACCGCCTGCAAACCAGCGAGGACCTCTACCAGGGCATGGCCGACCTGGCCGCCCGCTTCCTGGAGGTCCAGCGCAGCGCGGTGCTCTTGCTGGACCGGGCCACCAACCAGCTCCTGGTCATCGCCGAGCACGGCTTCCCCGCCCGCCGGGCGGTGGGCCGGGCCGCCGGCCGCCTGGGCTCCGGGGTGCCGGGCAAGGTGGCGGCCGAGGGCCAGCCCATGCTGGGCCGGCCGGGCAGCGACGTACTCTTGGAGCAGGCCCTGCCCACCGAGGGCGCCTACCTGTGCCTGCCCATCCGCATCCGCGAGGAGACCTTCGGGGTGATGCTGGTGGCCGACAAAAAATCCGGCGGCAGCTTCCGGGGCGACGACATTTTCCTGCTGCGCTTTCTGCTGGACAAGGCCGGGCTTTCCATCGAGAACATCGCCCTCTACGAGTCCATGGTCAGCAACCTGCACTCCACCCTGGGCGCGCTGGTCAACGCCATGGAGGCCAAGGACCCCTACACCCGCCAGCACAGCCGCCGGGTGACCAACCTGAGCGTGCTCACCGCCCAGACCATGGGCCTGGAGATCTCCGACATCGAGTCCCTGCGCTTCGCGGCCTACCTGCACGACATCGGCAAGATCGGGGTCAAGGACAACGTGCTGCTCAAGGCCAGCCGCCTGGATCCGGCCGAGTACGAGCTGATCAAGCAGCACCCGGTCATCGGCGAAACGATCATCCAGGCCATGGATTTATCGGACCAGGAGCGGGCCATCATTCGCCACCACCACGAGCGCTGGGACGGCGCCGGCTACCCCGACGGCCTGAGCGGCGACGGCATCCCCCTGCTGGCCCGGCTGGTGGCCATCTCCGACGCCTTCGACGCCATGACCACCGACCGGCCCTACCGCACGGCCAAGTCCCAGGCCGACGCCGTGCAGGAGCTCATGCGCTGCGCGGGCAGCCAGTTCGACCGCCAGGTGGTGCGGGCCTTTGTGGAGATGCTGGCCCGCTACCAGCCCTCGGCCCTGGACGAAGCGGGCAGACTTGATTAAGCGGCCCGGCCGGCCGGGGCCGCCCCAGGCGGATCCCGGCGGGTCCACCCCCTCAGAAAGGCTTGCGGGAGGCCAACATGACCGAAAGTGACCGCAGCGAACGCGAGTATTTCAGGGCTCCGGCCAGACTGCGCATCGTCTTCGGCCCGGACACCATGGCCGGCCGCCAGGCCATGGCCATGGACACCGAGATGTGGGTCAACCAGTCCCAACTGGAGAGCGCGGCCCGCCAGGTCCTGGAGGATGCCTCCGTGGCCGAGGGCGAACGCCCCCTGCTCAGCGTGCTGCGCTGGATGGATTTCAAGATCGACCTGGTGCTGCACCACCTGCGCCTGCGCGAGCACGCCCTGCATTTCCCCCACCAGGGCATGACCACCGACATCTCCGGCTCCGGGGTGGGGCTGGAGGACAACGTGGCGCTCACCGTGGGCGGCTCGGTGCTCGTGGCCCTGTACCTGCCCGACAACCCCTCCCGGCCGGTGTACGCCGGGGCCGACGTGGTGCGGGTGGAGGCCAACCAGCCCGGCGCCAAGGCCGCGCTGCGCTTCAAGGACCTGGCCGAGAGCGACCGGGAGCGGGTGATCCGCTTCGGCTTCACCCAGCAGCGCCGCATGCTGGCCCAGCGCATGGAGGACGAGGTATGACGGGCCCGGGGCCGCTGCTGGGTCCGGAGACCGTCCAGGCCCTGCTGCGCCGCGAGCGGGAGGCCCTGGCCGGACGCCTGCTGCGCGGGGTGGTGCACAACTTCTCCGGGGCCTTGCAGCTCATCCGCCTGCCCCTGGACATCCTGGAGATGCGCCTGGGCATGGGCCAGGGCCTGACCGAGGACATTTCGCCGCGCCTGATCGCCATCCACAACGGCTACAACCGGGTGGCCGAGGAGCTGGAGCTGCTGGCGGGCAAGTCCGGCCAGGCCGGCCAGACCCAGCCGGTGCTCCTGGACCTGGCCGCCGTGGCCCGCGAGCAGTTGGGCTTCTGGCGGGCCGACATGTATTTCAAGCACCAAGCCCAGGTGGCCACCCGCCTGGAGGGCTTTGCCCCCCGGACGCGGGCGGCCTATGCCGACGTGGCCCTGGCCTTCAACGTCCTGGTGGCCAACGCCGTGGAGGCCCTGGCCGCGGCCGGGCGCACCGGCTTGAGCATCAGCCTGGAGGTGCGCGAGGGCATGCCGGCCCTGCTGGTGGCCGACGACGCCCCGCCGCCCTCGCCGGAGATGGCCCCGGCCATGTTCGCCGCCTTCAGCGGCGACAAGGGCGGCGACCATGACGGCCTGGGCCTGTTTTTGGCCAACGCGGCCCTGGCCCCCTGGCAGGGCCGGGTGGTCTACGAAGACCTGCCGGCCAAGGGCTTCCTGCTCACCCTGCCGCCGGCCTAGGCCCAGAGCGGGGCCGATCCCATGCGCGGTCTGCCGGGGGCGTAAGGCATGTCCCGAGACGTCCTGAAAGGTCTGCTGGCCCAACTGGGCGGCCCGCTGCCCTACCTGCGCCGGGAGGCGGCCCAGCAGTTGGGCCGCCTGGGCCTCATTGAGGCCGTGCCGGGCCTGGTGGACCTCTTGGCCGACCCGGACCTGGAGGTGCGCGAGGCGGCCGCGGCCGGTCTGGCCGCCATGGGCGGGCGCGAGGTGGCCGCGCGGCTGGTGCCCCTGCTCAGCGTGGAGCAGGTGGGCCTGCGCAACGCGGCCATGGATCTGCTGCGCCAGGTGGGCCGCCACGCCCCGGATCTGCTCCTGGACCTCCTGGAAGAAGACAATTCCGACATGCGCCTTTTCGCGGCCGACATCCTGGCCTCCTGCGGGGCTCCGGGAGTGGTGCGGGCCCTGGTGCGGGCGCTGACCGACCTGGACCCCAACGTGCGGGCCATGGCCGCCACCAGCCTGGGCCGCCAGGGCGAGTTCCAGGCGGTGCCGGCCCTGGTGCGGGCCTTGGAGGACGAGGAGTGGGTGGCCTTTGCCGCGGCCCAGTCCCTGGCAGCCATCGGCGACGCGGCCGCGGTGGAGCCCTTGCTGGCGGCCATGGCCCAGTCCGACGAGGTGATGCTGGCCTGCCTGGCCGAGGCCCTGGGCCGCCTGGCCGACCCCCGCGCCCTGCCGGCCATCCTGGCCACCCTGGCCGGGGCCGAGGGCTCGCTGCTGACCACCCTGGCCGGGGCGGTGGCTCGCCTGGTCGGCGCGGAGCAGATGGCCGGCCTGGGCGACGCGGTGCGGGCCAAACTCCTGCGCGGGCTGCTGGGGGGCCTCCAGGACCCCGGGGCGGCGGCCCGTTCCGACGCCCTGCGCGGCCTGGCCATGCTGGGCGAGCCGGAGGCGGTCCAAGCCGTGCTGGCCGCCGCCCGCCAGGAGGACGACCCGGACCTGGCCGAGCTGGCGGTGGCCGCCCTGGGCGGAGTGGACCCGGAGCGGGCACTGCCCGAGCTTCTGCACTGCCTGGCCCACCCCGAGGCCAGGGTGCGCTGCCGCGCGGTCCAGTGCCTGGGCCGCTCCCGTCAGCCCGCGGCCCTGGCCGCGCTGACCGGCCTGCTGGCCGATCCCGAACCCAGCGTCTGCGCCCAGGCCCTGGAATCGGTGGCCGCCTGCGGCGGCGGGGCGGCGGCCGGGCCGGTGGCCGAGCTGCTGGCCCACCCCGATTCGGAGCTAGCCGAGCAGGCCCTGGCGGTGCTCATGGAGCTGGACCCGGCCGCGGTGGAGCCCCTGCTGCTGGCGGGCCTGGCCAGCGCCGAGCCCCGCCGCCGCCTGCACAGCGCGCGCGGCCTGGGCCATATGGCCCCGGCCCGCCACCTGCGTCGCCTGCTGGCCCTGATGCAGGACGCCGACGCCGGGGTGCGCCTGGCCGCGGTGGAGGCCGTCACCGGCCTGGGGCGCGAGACGGCCTGGCTGGAGGTGGGGGTGGTGCTGGAGGATCCGGACCCGGCCGTGCGCCTGGCCCTGGTGCAGGGCCTGGGCCGCTGGGAGCACGCCCTGGTGCGCGACCTGCTGCGCCGGGCCCTGGACGACGCCGACCTGGGGGTGCGTCTGGCAGCCATCACCGCCCTGGGCGAACTCAACGACGCCACCTGCATCCCGCGCCTGATCCGCCTGCTGGACGACGGCGACCCCCGCCAGCGCGTCACCGCCGCCGGGGCCCTGGGCCGCCTGCGGGCCGATGAGGCCAACGAGGCCCTGCTGGATCTGCTGGCCGACGCCGATCCCCAGGTGCGTGCCGCGGCCATGAAATCAATGCAACTCATCGCGGGCGGCTGGGAGTAGCCGGGGTCGGCCATGGCCGCCAGCAGCTTGCAATTCTGGACGTTTCCGAGCATTATTGGGCAGAGTGAATCCGAAGGTGAAACTTTGTCCCGCTGAACCGGACTGACAGCATGCCCGACAAGCCCCGCATCCTCTTGGTGGACGACTCGCTCACCATCCTGAACCTGCTCAGTCTGGCGCTAAAACAGCAAGGCTACGAAGTGATCACCGCGCGCGACGGCCTGGAGGCCCTGGAAAAGGGCCAGCGGCAGCCGGTGAGCCTGATCATCACCGACCTGAACATGCCGCGCCTGGACGGCCTGGCCTTCATCGCGCGATGGCGCAACCGGGAGGGCTCTCGCCGCACACCCATCATCATGCTGTCCACCGAGAGCCAGAAGCATGACCGCCGGGCGGGGCTGAAGCAGGGGGCCGACCTGTACCTGGTCAAACCCGTCACCTCGGCCCAACTGGCCGAGGCCGTGCGTTCGCTGCTGTCCTGATCCCCGGCCCCCCGCCCCTGGCGGCGGGCCGGTAGATTGCCGCCCATGCAACCGTCAGGTGACAACGGGGACGCGTATCGACCATGAACGCCGAGGCCCATGACAAAGGTTTGATGTTCCTGGTGGTGGACGACCAGTTCAACGTCCGCCGCATGATCGCCAACTTCCTGCGCACCTTCGGCTACAACCGGATCGTCGACGCGCCGGACGGCGAAAAGGCCTGGGACAAGCTGCAGGCCAGCAACCCCGGCTTTGTCATCTGCGATTGGAACATGCCCAACCTGGGCGGCCTGGGCCTCTTGCGCCGCATCCGCGCCAGCGAAAAATACATCGACCTGCCTTTCCTGATGGTCACCGCCGAGGTGGCCGAGGACATCGTGGCCGAGGCCATCGAGGAGGGCGTGGACGGCTACATCCTCAAGCCCTTCCAGGCCAAGACCCTGGTGGAGCGGGTGGAGACCATCCTGGAGCGCAAGCGCAACCCCGACCCCATCGAGGTGCACCTGCGCCAGGGCCGCCAATTGCTGGGCCAGGGCGAGGCCCGGGGCGCGCTGGCCGAGTTCAACAACGCGCTGAAGCTGGCCAGCACCAGCCCCCGGGTGCTCTTGGCCACCGGCGAGGCCCTGGAGGCCCTGGGCCATGACGGCGAGGCCCTGAACCAATACCTGCGCGCGGCCGAGGTGGCCCCCCGCTTCGTGCGGGCCCACGACCGCCTGGGCGCGGTCTATTTCCGCATGGGCCAGGACGAGCTGGCCGCCAAGCACCTCAAGGCGGCGGTGAAGATCAGCCCCCGCAACGCCCGCCGCCAGTTGGAGACCGGCCGGGTGCTGCTGGCGGCGGGCGACGTGGCCGAGGCCCAGAAGGCCCTGCACCAGGCCCGCGAGGCCGCCCACGACAACGCCGCCCTCTCCGAGGAGCTGGGCGAGCTCTTGCTGGAGGCCGGGCTCAACCAGGAGGCCGCCCAGGCCTTCCGCCAGGCGGTGGACCTGGACCCCAGCCAGATCCACGTCTACAACCGCCTGGGAATCGCCTTCAGGCGCGAGAAGCGCTATGACGAGGCGGTCAAGGAGTACAGGCGCGCCCTGCAGGCGGCTCCGGACGAACCCAACCTGCACTACAACCTGGCCGTGGCCCTGGCCGAGGCCGGCCGCTACCCCGAGGCCGCCAGGTCCCTGGAAAGGGCGCTGAAGCTCAAACCCGAATTCCGCGAGGCCCAGGAGCTCTTGACCAGCCTGAGCCGGGGCCTGGATGCCTAGGTGTGTGTCGGAGAAAGCCATCCATGGCTTTCTCCTCTTGGAACTTGCCAAAAGTGAATTTTGGCAAGTTCTCGGAATGGCGCCAAAAATTAATTTGGCGCCATTCCGGGCGGGCCGTCCATGGCCCGCTCGGGAGCCTGTCG
>JAZDHW010000340.1:0-16772 GCA_043805555.1 Pseudomonadota bacterium | reverse complement strand
TTCAGCAACCCCTACGAATTCAGCACCTTCATCACCCCCCAGGGCCTGCCGGGCTATCCCAACTTCCCCTTCAGCGCGACCTACCTGGCCTTCTGGCCCCTGGGCATGGTCACCGCCTACAACGCCTTGATCTTCCTGTCCTACGTCCTGGCGGGCCTGTGCGCCTGGGCCCTGGCCCGCACGGTGCTGAAAGACGAGCTGGCCGCGCTCTTGGTGGGGCTCAGCTTCGCGCTCTTGCCCTATCGCGCGGCCCAGGTCATGGTGGGCCACCTCTACGGCTTCGTGGCCTTCATGCTGCCCCTGGTGCTGTGGTGCCTGGAGCGGGGCTGGCAGCGGCGCTCCTGGGCCTGGGGCGCGGCCGGCGGTCTGTGCCTGGTGGCCATGGCCGTGCAGGACGAAGGGCATTTGATCTTCTACACCGCGCTGCTCTTGGGGCTCTATGTGCCCCTGAGCCTGCTGCTGCGGGCCGAGCCAGCCGCCCCAACCATGCCGGAGCCCGCCGCCGCCGCCCCCGGCAGCTGGCCGGACTGGGCCGGGGCGCTGGCCGGTGGCCTGGGCCTGGGCCTGGCCGCCCAGGCCGGGCTGTCTCCGGATGGCGTTGGTTTCACGGACGGCCTCCCGGCCGTGCTGGCGGTCTACGTGCTGCTGGCCCTGGCCCTGTGGCTGCTGGCGGCCCGGCTGCTCACGGCCGTGACCAGCCTCGACCTGGCCGCGGCCCGGCGGCTATTGGGCCGGGGCCTGCTGCCCTGGGGCCTCTTGGCCATCTACGCCCTGCCCATGTGGCGCGGGGTGCCCTATCTGGGCCGGGGGGCGGTCATCGCCCTGGCCCTCATTTCGGCCTGGCTGGTGCTGCCGGCGCTGTGGCGGGCGCGGCGGCTGCCCCGGCTCCCGGCCGGGGTCTGGCGGCCGGTGCTGCCGCTCATGGCCGGGCTGGGCCTGGCCGTGGCCTGGATGCTGCATCTCAAGCTCATGAGCCAGGCCGGCAGCGTGGTGGGCAAGGGCCGCAGCCTGGCCGAGGTGCGCCTGCACTGCCCCAGCCTGCCCGACCTGTTTTGCAGTGACAACGCCAACGCCGACCAGCTCATCTACCTGGGCCTGCCGGTGATGGGCCTGGCCCTGCTGGGCATGCTGCTGCTGGTCTTCATCCGGCCCGGCCGCCTGGCCGGGGCCGCCAGCCTGGCTCAGGCCGCCAGCCTGGCTCAGGCCGGCCGCGCGGCGCTGTGGGGCTTCCTGGGCCTGTTGACGGCGCTCCTCAGCCTGGGCCCCTCGCTGCCGCAGATGCCGGTCTACGAGTTCCTCTACCGCTACCTGCCCTTCTTCAACTACCCCCGGGTCACCGGCCGCCTGGCGCTGTTTGCGGCGCTGTTCCTGGCGCTCACCGCCGGCTGGGCCCTGCGCCGGCTCTGCGCCGGCCCGAGAGCCCGCCGGCCCCTGGGCTGGGCCGTGGCCCTGGGCCTGGCGGCCGTCATCGCCTGGGACACCTGGCCCGCCACCCCGCCCGGCCTGTGCCTGATCCCGCCCGACGGCCGGGTGGAGGCCGCCATCCGCGAGACCCTGCCCATTGGCCCGGCCGCGCCGGCCCGGCTCTTGGGCCTGCCCATCTGGCCCGGCGACAGCCACCAGTCCTCGGTGTATGAGCTCCTGATCTCGCGCACCCGCGCCAAGCTGGTCAACGGCTACTCGCCCTGGACCCCCCGGGCCTACGTGGAGCAGATCTTCGCGCCCCTCTACGCCCTGGACTTCGGCCAGGTGACGCCCGAGGCCATCGTCACCCTGCAAAAGCTCCAGGTTCGCCAGGTGGCCTTTTACGAGGACCAGCAGGTCTACACCCGCAAGGTGAGCCCCTTCCCGCCCGACCTGGCCCGCCGCCGCCTGGTGGCCGCCGGCCTGCTCCAGCCCGTGGCCCAGGAGGGCCAGGCCTTCCTGCTGGCCCTGGACCCGGCCGCCGCCACAGACGCCGCCGGGGCCGCGGCCATTGCCGCCGCCCTGGCCCAGGTCTCGCCGGTGACGGTGCTCTTCGAGGCCGAAAGCCTGCGCCGCCAGACCGGCCGCCTCATGGACGACCCGGCCGCCTCGGGCTGGGGGCTGCTGTTCAAGGAGCCGGCCACGCCCCTGGGTCCGCTGGGCCCGCGCGATCCGCGCAAGACCGGCAACGTGGCCACGGCAACTGCCGGCCAGGACCAGCCCGGCTTCCTCTGCTTCGGCCCCTACCAGGCCTTCCCGCCCGGCGACTACCTGGCGCGCTTCCGCCTGCGCCGGGGAGCGGGCGTTTGCGCGCCGGGGCGCGTCGAGGTGGCCGCGGACCAGGGCCGGTTGTTGCTGGCCAGCGCCGAATTGACGCCAGAGCTGCTGCCGGCCGACGGGGCCTGGCACGACGTGGCCCTGCCCTTCAGCATCGCCGAACATCAGCGCCTGGAGACCAGGGTCTGGTTCTCCGGCGCGGCTGATCTGGCCGCCGACGTGGTGCTGGTGAACTTCGCCGGCCAGGAGCGGCCGGCGGACTTCTACCCCGCCGCCCGGCTCTGGCGCGAGACCGGCGACCTGGTGGCCGATGAGCGCGCGCCCGGCGGCCTCGCCGCCCGAGGCCGGGCCGGCTATCACCCGCCGGTCTACCTGATGCACGGCCCCCAGCAGACCTTTCCGCCGGGGCGCTACCGGGCCAGGTTCCGCCTGGCCGCCGAGGGCGTCGACCCGCCCGGCGCCGAGCTGGCCGAGGTGGTGGTGGCATGCGACCAGGGCCGCCGGCCCCTGGGCCACGCCCTGGTGCGCGGGGCGGACCTGACCGCCGACTACCGCGACATCGCGGTGGACTTCAACCTGGAGCGCCGGGCCGAGCTGGGGCTTCGGGTGCTCTATCGCTGCGGCGGTTCGCTCCGGGTGGCCGGCGCGGCGGTGGAGCGGCTGCCCTAGCCCTCGCCAGCAAATCTTGCCGCCCCCGCCCGGCAAACATGGGGCCGCCCGGTTGCCATCCGGCCGCCGGCCCTGCCCGCGCCCGCCCCGACGCCTGATGGAGCCCCTGCCTAAAAAGCATTGCTTATCGAGCCGATAGCCAATCGCGCCCGCGACCGCCGTCGCCGGGGCGGGCCGCGCGGCCGGCTGGCATGGCCTTTGCTTCGTCCCTGGACAGAACCCCCAGGGATGGGAGACGACCCATGGAGACCAGCAGCGTAAGCTCCACCAGCACGGCCTACACCTACACCCCGGCCGTGAGTTCCAGCAGTGACAGCGGCGACGACTTCGCCGCCCTGCTCAGCAGCCAACTGACCGACGACGAAGCCGCCGCCGGCAGCACCAGCGCCACCAGCGCCGGCGAGGAGGCCCTGAACGCCTACAACCCCGGTCAGGTGACGGCCTACAACCTGGAGAGCGAGGAGACCGCCGCCGGCGGCGAGACCGCCTCCGGCGAGGAAGCCGCCGCCACCGAGGAGACGGCCGACTCCGGCGAGAAGCCCGGCTATCCGGCCGAGGTGGGCCAGGAGTGGACGCCCAAGGGCATGCAGTTCTACGACACCACCTTCAACCGCTGGGTGGACGACGACATCCCCCACCGCTTCAACGAGGACGGCGACCTGGAGTACTGCTACGAGGGCGAGTGGTACCTGGACGTGGCCGTGCGCCACCGCATGGTCTACACCAACGGCGAGGAGGAGATGGCGGTGGAGGTCTCCGAGGGCGCCCAGAGCGCCGAGAGCGCCGACACCGAGGCTGCGGCCGGCGAGACCGACCTGGCCGAGGGCGAGACCACCGAGGAGGACGTGGCCTCCTTCAGCCTGGACGAGTATTACAACGAGGTGCTGGGCACCTGGAAGATCTTCAACCTGCCCTCGCGCACCAACGACGACGGCGAGCGCGAATATTATTGGGGCGACTCCTGGCGCGCCGACGCCTGGGAGCACCGCACCGCCGCCGCCGCCTGATCCTGTCCGCAACAGATCAAACCCGCCCCGGTCGCCACGGCCGGGGCGGTCGTTTTTGGGCGCGGACGGCGCAAGGCCTGGGCGCGGCAGGGGCTGTTTTGGTGGGCCAGGGACGGCCCACCGGGCGCGTCAGCGTCGGCCGGGGCGCTTGCCCCTTGGCAAGCGGGCGCAAACATTATATGTATAGTGATCGAGCCCGGAGCGGCCGGGCCAACCCCAACCCGCAGAGACGCCCCGCATGACCGGCATCCCCGACGATACCCATTGCCGCCTGGTGGACGGCGGCCCCTGCGCCGAGGACCAGGGCCTGGACACCCTGCGCCCCCAGCGCCTGGCCGACTACATCGGCCAGGAGGAGGCCAAGGCCAACCTGTCGGTCTTCATCACCGCCGCCCGCCAGCGCGGCGAGGCCCTGGACCACGTGCTCCTGCACGGCCACCCCGGCCTGGGCAAGACCACCCTGGCCCACATCCTGGCCAACGAGCTGGAGGTGAACCTGGTCAGCACCAGCGGGCCGGTGATGGAGCGGGCCGGCGACCTGGCCGCCATCCTGACAAATCTCGAACCCCGCGACGTGCTCTTCGTGGACGAGATCCACCGCCTCAACCACGTGGTGGAGGAGACCCTCTACCCGGCCCTGGAGGACTTCCGCCTGGATCTGGTCATCGGCCAGGGCCCCAGCGCCCGCACGGTCAAGCTGGACCTGAACCCCTTCACCCTGGTGGGGGCCACCACCCGCGCCGGGCTGCTCACCCCGCCGCTGCGCGACCGCTTCGGGGTGCAGGTGCGGGTGGATTTCTACACCGCGGACGAACTGGCGGTGATCGTGACCCGCTCGGCCCGCATCCTGGGCCTCACGATCGCCCCCGAGGGCGCGCGGGAGATCGCCAAGCGCTCGCGGGCCACGCCCCGGGTGGCCAACCGCCTCCTGAAGCGGGTGCGCGACTTCGCCCAGGTGCAGGGCGACGGCCGGGTGGACCGGGAGCTGGCCGACTACGCCCTGGGCCGCCTGGGGGTGGACCAGGCCGGCCTGGACCGCCTGGACCGCGAGCTGCTCTCCACCATCATCGAGAAGTTCGACGGCGGGCCGGTGGGCCTGGGCAACCTGGCCGCGGCCGTGGGCGAGGAGGCCCAGACCCTGGAAGAGGTCTACGAGCCCTATCTCATCCAGCAGGGCTTCCTCAAGCGCACTCCCCAGGGTCGGGTGGCCACCAGCCGCGCCTACGAGCACCTGGGGCTCGTCCCCAGCCGCGGAGCGCAGAAGCGCCTGTTCTGAGCCAACCGCAGCTTCGTTACCAACTCCCCCGTCTTTTCCGGATGCCCAGGCAACTCGTTGTCCGGGTCGCGCAGCAACAAGAAAAAATCGAAGGGTCATTGCGAAGAGCCGTCAGGCGACGAAGCAATCGCGTCGAGCCGACTGCGCGCTCTTTTTGTCTTGTCATTGCGAGGAGCAACCCGGCTGGGTTGCGACGCGGCAATCTCTTGGTTATCTCACCCTCGCCCCCTTGGGGGAGAGGGAGGGGTGAGGGGGCTGTTGCGTTTTCCGGGTGGCCCGGACAGCTCGCTGTCCGGGTCGCGTCAGCGACAAGAGGTTTTAGCGCGAGGCCTCGTGCCGGCCGTCAGACCACCAGGTGATGCGATCCCGTCTGGAGCGGGCTGCACCGTGCCCCCGCGCGCCCACGCCGCCAGCAACCGGCCCCGTGGATGGCCGGTCGGACTCGCGGCAGGGTGGCCTTGCGGCCCTCAACCGCGCCGCCGACTGCAACGGTCATGAGCTTAGCTGCGGGCCTCGCACCTACAGGCCGCGTCGCCACCACGTCGAGCTGGCGGCTAAGGCGCGGGGGGCGGCCCCACGGGAGGCGAGGAAACGGGAAAGGGGATAAGGGAAAGGCGACTGCGACCAGCCTCTTTCCTTCAAGCCAATTTCTTATATGTCTCCTTAGATGAGTCTTTGCGAAGAGCCGCCAGGCGACGCGGCAATCTTTTTTCTTGGGTGGCCCGGACAACTCGTTGTCCGGGTCGCGCAGCGACAAGAGGTTGCAGTGCGAGGCCGTCTGACCACGGTGAAGCCCAGCCTTCCGCCGACCATTTTCGGCCCTTTGCCCCGTCCCTCCTGGCCTTTACCGCGACCGAGCGGGTTGCTATATTGACGCTCATGATCATCGACGCCCACACCCACGTCTTCCCGCCCGAGGTCATCGCCGACCGCCAGCGCTTCCTGGACGGCGAGCCCGCCTTCAGTGCCATCTACGCCGACCCCCAGGCGCGCATGGTCACCGCCGACGGCCTGGTGGAAGCCATGGACCGGGACGGCGTGGACGTCTCCTGGGCGTTGGGCTTCCCCTGGGTGCGGGCGGAGAACTCGCGCCGGCACAACGACTACATAGCCCAGGCCGTGGCCGCCCACCCGAGCCGCCTGCGCGGCCTGGCCTGCGTGCACCCGCCGGCCGCCTGGGCCGCGGCCGAGGCCGCGCGCGCGTTGGGCCTGGGCCTCTCCGGTCTGGGCGAGCTGGCCTTCTATGACAGCGACCTGGACCTGCCCTCCCTGGCCCCGCTCTGCGCGCTCTGCGCCGAGGCCGGCAAGCCGCTCTTGTTGCACACCAACGAGCCTGTGGGCCACATCTATCCCGGCAAGGCCCCCATGACCCTGAAGGCCCTCTACGACCTCATCAAGGCCCACCCGGCCACCAGGTTCGTGCTGGCCCACATGGCCGGCGGCCTGTTCTTCTACGCCACGCTCAAGAAGGAGGCCGCCGGGGTGCTGGCCAACACCTGGCTGGACATGGCCGCCGCGCCGTTCCTCTACCAGCCCCGGGCCTACGCCCTGGCCGTGGAGCTGATGGGGCCGGGCAAGCTGGTCTACGGCTCCGACTTCCCCCTGCTGGCCCTGCCCCGTTACCGCAAGGAGCTGGCCCAATCCGGCCTCACCGAGGCCGACCTGGCGCTGGTCATGGGCGGGGCGGCCGCAGCCCTGATCCCCTGACCCGCGCCGCCGCGCGCCGGCCCCGCGGTGGGCGGGGTTGGCGCGGGATAATAAGGAGAAACCTTGCCGGTCGAGCAACTGCTCTACATCGTCGCCGGCCTGGCCGGCCTGGCCGTGCTGCTGCTCATCGTGCTCTTGGTGCAGCTCAGCCGCCTGAAAAACGCCAACGCCCTGGACACCGCCCTGCGCGAGGGCCTGGCCGCCGGCCGCCAGGAGTCGGCCGAGCAGGCCCGCCTGCTGCGCGACGAGGTGGCCGAGAGCCTGAAGCGCCTGAGCGAGGCCCTCACCCAGTCCGCCGACCGCAGCGCCGCGGCCCAGGAGGCCCAACTGACCAGGATGGGCGGCCAGCTCGAGGTGCTGCGCAAGATTTTGGAGAGCCAGTTCCAGCAGTTCCGCGGCGAGGCCGGCGAGGCGGCCAAGGCCCAGCGCGAGGAGGTGGTGCAGGGCCTGACCGGTCTGGGCCAGGCCCAGGCCGCCAGCCTCAAGGAGCTCTCCGCCGCCCAGCAGGAGCGCCTGGCCGGGGTGGCGGCCCAGACCGAGCGCCTGGTGGCCGGCCTGGAGCAGGGGCTCAGGACCGGGCGCGAGGAGCAGGCCGCCGGCTTGAAGGCCGTGGCCGACCTGGTGGGCCAGCGCCTCACCGAGGTCAAGGCCGAGTTGACCGGCGCTGGCCAGGCCCTGGCCAGCGGTCTGGAGCGCATGCGCCAGGAGAACGAGGCCAAGCTGGAGCAGATGCGCCAGACCGTGGACGAGAAGCTCCAGGGCACCCTGGAAAAGCGCCTGGGCGAGAGCTTCGGCCTGGTCAGCCGCCAGTTGGAGCTGGTGCACAAGAGCGTGGGCGAGATGCAGTCCCTGGCCGCCGGGGTGGGCGATCTGAAGCGGGTGCTGACCAACGTCAAGGCCCGCGGCGTCTGGGGCGAGATCCAGCTCGGCAGCCTGCTGGACGAGGTCTTCATCCCCGAGCAGGTGGTGAAGAACGCCGAGATCAGGCCCGGCAGCGGGCTCCGGGTGGAGTTCGCCCTGCGCCTGCCCGGCCCGGAGTCCGACCACGACCTCCTGCTGCCCATCGACGCCAAGTTCCCCCAGGAGGACTACGAACGGCTCATCGACGCGGCCGAAAAGGCCGACCCTGTCGCCGAGGAGGCGGCCATCCGGGCCCTGGAAGTGCGCATCAAGGGCTTTGCCAAGGACATCTGCGAAAAGTACGTCTGCCCGCCCATGAGCACCGATTTCGCCATCATGTACCTGCCCACCGAGGGCCTCTACGCCGAGGTGCTGCGCCGGCCGGGCCTGGCCGAGACCCTGTGGCGCGACTGGCGGGTGCAGGTGGCCGGGCCCACTACCCTGGCCTCGATATTGAACAGCCTCAAGCTGGGCTTCCGCACCCTGGCCATCCAGAAGCGCTCCAGCGAGGTCTGGCAGGTGCTGGGCGCGGTCAAGACCGAGTTCGGCAAGTACGGCGAGATCATGGACCGGGTGCGCAAGAAGCTGGTGGAGGGCGAGAACCTCATCGACAAGGTGGCGGTGCGGAAAAGGGCCATCGAGCGCCGGCTCAAGACCGTGCAGACCCTGCCCGAGGCCGAGGCGGCCGGCATCCTGGGCCTGGAGGGCGGCGAGGCCGCCGACCTGGAGGCCGAAAACGAGGCCGAAGAGGACGTCTGAGCCCGCCGCACCCCGCGAATGGACTGGACCGGATTATGACGTTTTGGTTACAATCACCCATTAGCTCCAGCACCGGCCCCGCGCGGGAGTGATCGCCATGTTCGTTGACCAGCCCACCATGGTCCTGCGCCTGCTTTTGGCCGCGTTCCTGGGCCTTTTGGTAGGCCTGGAGCGCGAGCGCCACGGCCGCGCCGCCGGCCTGCGCACCTGCCTGCTGGTCTGCATGGCCGGCGCGCTGATCATGAGCCTTTCGCTGCACCTGGCCCAGATGTTCGAACCCCTGGGCGCCGGCTCCAGCTTCCGCCTGGACCCCGGCCGCCTGCCATCCTACGCCATGGCCGGCATGGGCTTTTTGGGCGCCGGGGCCATCATCCAGGGCGCGCTCAGCGCCCGGGGGGTCACCACCGCCGCGGCCATGTGGTGCTGCACCGGCGTGGGCCTGGCCGTGGGGGCCGGGCTCTACCTGCCGTCCCTGGTCGCCGTGGGCCTGATCCTCATCGCCCTCAACCTGCTGCGCCCCCTGGCCCGCCTGGTGCCCCACGAGCAGTACGTCAACCTGACCGTGGAGAGCGAGGAAAAGGATATCCGCACGGAAGTGCGCCGGCTCCTGGGCGAATACAAGGTGCAGATCCTCTTCGCCGGCCGCGAGCGCTGCGTCATCGGCGGCGGGGTGCGCTACACCTACTCCCTGGTCATCCCCTCCGGCAGCCAATGGCACGATATGCTGGTCCAACTGGAGCAACTGCCCGGCCTGACCTGCTACTCCTGGCTGGAGAGCAAGGTGCCTTAGGCGGGATATTGCAAAGGCCGTCCCCGGCCTTGGCAACCCGACTCGGCCGAGGTGGATTCGTCCAGGTTGGCGACCAGGGCTGGCCAGGATGGCCCCCCGATGGGCGCGCGCGGCCGGGGGTGAATCAATGGCCCGCGGGGGTCCTCCAGGCCATTGCCCGCCCCGGCCGGCCGGCCCTGATTTGACAGCCCGGCGGCCGCATACTATGCTCCCGCCCAAGCCCCGATCCGCAATCAGCTATGCATGGCCCCATGGAACCCGAACGCCTCCAACAACTGCAACAACTGGCCGCCAGGCTGGGCCATGAGTTTGCCGACCCCGGCCTGCTGCACGCCGCCCTGTGCCATTCCTCCTATGTCCACGAGCACGTCGAGGAGGCAGAGGGCTCCAACGAGCGCCTGGAATACCTGGGCGACGCCGTGCTGGAGCTGATCGTCACCGATCTGCTCTTCCGGCGCTTCCCCGCCGCCAGCGAGGGCCAGCTCAGCAAGGCCCGCTCCGGGGTAGTCAACGAATCCCGCCTGGCCGCCACCGCCCGCAGCCTGGACCTGGGCGGCTACCTGCTCCTGGGCCGGGGCGAGGAAGCCCAGCACGGCCAGGAAAAGCCCAGCATCCTGGCCGACGCCCTGGAGGCCATGGTGGCCGCGGTCTACCTGGACGGCGGCCTGGAGGCGGCCCGCTTCGTGGTGCAGGGGCTCTTGGGGCTGGTGGCCGAGCAGTCCATCCTGCGCGCGCCCAAGAAGGACTACAAGACCCGCCTGCAGGAGAAGGTCCAGGAGGCGCTGCACATCACCCCCCGCTACCGGGTGCTGGGCGCAGAAGGCCCCGACCACCAGAAGTTCTTCTCGGTGGCGCTGGAGATCGACGGCCAGGTCATCTGCACCGGCGGCGGCCACAGCAAGAAGGAGGCCGAGCAGGAGGCCGCCCGCCTGGGCCTGGAGCTCTGGCCGCTGGCCTGACCCCGCCGGCGTCATCGCCGCCAACCCCGCCACCGCCGCCCCCTTCGCGCGCCGCCCGCCGTCATGGTCACTGCGCGGAGCCCGCTCCCCCCTGGTTATTGCGAGGAGCCGCCACTCCTCTGGTCATTGCGAGGAGCCCACCAGGGCGACGAAGCAATCGCGCCGAGCCGCCTGCACGCCTCGTCGCAGGTGTCATCCCCTCTCCTGTCATTGCGAGGAGCCGTCAGGCGACGTGGCAATCTCTTAGTTATTTTGCCTTTTCCGGGTGGCCCGGACAACCGGGTTGTCCGGGTCGCGCAGCGACAAGAAACGCGGGTGGAGCAAGGCACGTTGTCGAGATATCGGTAATGCGCCTCGCTCTTCCGGCCGTCGGTCGGCCTGGTGATGCGCGCCCGCCTGGAGCGGGCTGTTCCTTGCCCCCGCGCGCCCACGTCCGGCCGCATAAGCCTCGCGCGGGGGCGGGTCCCGCCGGCCGGGCGGCCGCGCACGCTTCGGCCCGGCAGGTTTGAGACGGCGCGGGTGATGGCCCCTGGCGACGCGGCCGCATCCTTCCTTCCAGTCGATTCCCCTGCCCCAGCCTCGACCCACCCGCCGCGCGCGGCAATGGGGCTCTGCCGGCTCCCTTAAGAGCGGCCGGGCTATGGCGCGGGGGGCGGCCCCTCGGGGGCCAGGAGAACGGGGAGAGAAGGCGGGAAGAGAAGAAGCGGGACCGGCGGCACGTCGGCCCTTCTTTTTATTCCCTATGGGTTTGATACCCCGAAGCTTGCTGCGGGGTAGTTCATTCATGTCGATTTATTTTTGAACAACGGGTCATCGCGAGGAGCGCAGCGACAAAGCAATCGCACCGAACCGCCTGCACGTTGCCCTTCTGGTCATCGCGAGGAGCCCACCAGGGCGACGAAGCAATCGCGCCGAACCGCCTGCACGTTGATCTCTCCTGTCATTGCGAAGAGCAACCCACCGGGTTGCGACGCGGCAATCTCTTCGCCTTCCGGCTGTCGCCCCCTCGCCCCCCTGGGGGAGAGGGGCGGGGTGAGGGGGCTCTTTTCCGGGTGGCCCGGACAGCCCGCCGGCCGGGTCGCGTAGCGACAAGAGGTTGCGGCGCCCGGCCTCAAGCCCTGGGCCAAGCCCGCTTAAGCCTCTCCCGGTTCACCATGCCTTCACGCCGACCCGAAGCCCCGGGGCCATTCCCCGCCCGCCGCCAGGGCCGCCAGGTCAGCGAATCCGCAGATCCGCACCCGCGCCCCGGGCGGGGCCCAGATTGCCGGGTCGCTGGGTCCGAAGGCCACCAGGCACCGGGCCCCGGCCGCGGCGGCCAGGTGGCTGACCCCGCTGTCAGCCCCGATGTAGAGCGGCGCGGCCCTGAGCGCGGCGGCCAGGTCCGTGAGGGGCGGGTCGGCCAGGGAGCTGTGGCCGGCCGGGGCTGCGGCCAGGGCGCGGGCCAGGTCGCCGCGAAAAGCCCGGTCCTCGGCCGGGCCCAGCACGATCAGCGGGGGCCGGCCCTGGCCGGCCAGGCGGCGGGCCAGGCCGGCGGTCAACTCCGGGGCCAGGCGCTTGGCCCGGCCCCCGCTGCCCGGCGCGATGACCGGCGGCCCGAGTGTGATCGGCGGCGGCAGCCGCAGGCCCAATGGCGGGGCGGGAGGCAGGCCGTGGGCGGCCAGGGCGTCGGCCTGCACCTGCCCGGCCGGCCGGGCCTGGTCCGGCGCGGGGCGGGTGGGGATGGCCCAGACCTGGGGGATGTGCGCGGCCAGGCGGGCCAGCAGCACCGGGTCCGGCCGCCGGGCAAAGACCGCCGCCCGGCCGAAGCCGGCCAGCCAGGCGTCCAGGCTGGGGTGGGGGTCGGGGCGGAACAGGGGCGCGAAGCGGGCGGACTCGCGGTCAAGGACCTGCCCGGCCGGCAGGACCAGGCGGCCCCAGGCCGGCTGGCCGATCAGGTGCAATCCGGCCGGCCCGGCCGCGGCGGCCAGGCGGCCCAGCGCCGGCCAGGAGATTACGAAATCGCCCAGGGCGCCGAAGTGCAGGGCCAGGGTGGGGGGCATGGCGGCCTCCGCGCGCAAAACCACCCCGCGGCAAGGGGCCGCCAAGCGCCAACCGGCGTTGAGGCGGGGGAGCCTAGTCCACGTTCCAGCCCACCAGGCGCGGCAGCCACAGCACCGCATCGGGCATGTAGGTCATGAGCATCAGGACCGCGATCTGGATCAGCACCCAGGGCATCACCGCCCGGGAGACGAAGATCAGGTCCTTGTTGGCCATGGCCCCGGTGATGTACAGGCTCACCCCCAGGGGCGGGGTGCAGTAGCCGATGCCCAGGTTGACGGTCATCAGCAGGCCGAAGTGCACCGGGTTGATGCCGTACTGGTAGAGCATGGGCAGGAAGATGGGGCCCAGGATCAGGGTGGCGCTGATGATGTCCATGAACATGCCGATGATCAGAAGCAGCACGTTGACCACCAGCAGGAAGACCCAGGGCTCGGTGATGGAGGAGACCACCGCCTCGCTGATCTTGGAGGGGATGGCCTCCATGGTCAGGTAGCGGCCGAAGCAGGTGGCGCCGGCCACGATGATCAACAGGGTGGCGCTGGTCACCGCCGAGTTGATCATCACCTTTTTGACCTGCGTCCACTTCATGGAACGGTGGATGAACAGCTCCACGATGAAGGCGTAGACGCAGGCCACCACCGCCGCTTCGTTGGCGGTGAACACGCCGGTGAAAATGCCGCCGAAGATGATCACCGGCAGCATCAGCGACCAGAAGCCCTCCTTGAACACCCGCCAGGCCTCGGCCCAGGTGGGCTTGGGGGCCTGCTGGAAGCCGGGGTTGCGCTTGGCCCAGACGTAGGCGTAGGCGCTCATGCCGGCCATGATCAGCACGCCGGGCACGAAGCCGGTGAGGAACAGGCCCTCCAGGCTGACGGCGCTGATCATGGAGTAGAGGATCATGGAGATGGAGGGCGGTATGATGACCCCCAGGTTGGGGGCCGCGGTCATCACGCCCACCGCGAACTTGGAATTGTAGTTGTTCTCCATCAGCGCCGGGATCATGAAGCCGCCGATGGCCACCACCGTGGCCACGGTGGAGCCGCTGATGGCGCCAAAGAGGCCGCAGGCCAGGATGCCGGCCATGGCCAGGCCGCCGGGCAGCCAGCCCACCACCACGTTGGCGAAGCGTATCAGCTTGTCGACGATGGAGCCGCCGGTCATCACGTTGCCGCAGAGGATGAAGAACAACACCACCACCAGGGCGAAGTTGTCCATGGCGCGGAACAGGCTCTGGGCCAGCACCAACAGCGGCAGGTCGGTGAAGACCAAGAAGCCCGTGACCGCGGTGAAGAACAGGCACAGGAAGACCGGGATGGTGGCTGCCATGCAACCCAGCATCACGCCGACGATGATCAAGGTCACTTCTGTCAGGTGCGATTCCACGCTGGCGACCCTCCCTTAATCGGCCTTCCGCTTGGCGACGGCTTCTTGGTAGTCCTTCCACATGTTCTGTATGGTGCGCACGAACATCATGGCGCCCATCAGGGGCAGGATGGCGTAGAGGACGACCAGGGGTATTTCCAGGATGATGGTTTTCTGGAGGGTCTGGGCCTGCAGGACGGCCATTTGCCAACCCAGGTAGAAGATCATCACCGCGAAGATCAGCACCGCCAGGTTGCTGATGTAGGTCAGCGGCACCCTGAGGCGCGGCACCAACTGCACCACCACGTCAATGGTTATCATGGAGCGGGCCTTGACCGCCGCCGACAAGCCGATGAAGGTGGTGAAGATGATGATTTCCCGGATGAGCTCCTCGGACCAGGCCAGGGTGTAGTTGGCGGTGTAGCGGAGCACCACGTTGACGAAAAGAGAGATCATGCCAACCATGACGCACAGGTAGAGCGTCCACTCCTCGAACCAGGTCAGGGCTTTGTCTAGGGCGTTCAGGACACGGGTCACCATGGCCGGCCTCGCTTGGGGGTTCAAGGGCGGGCCGGAGGTCCCCACCCCCGGCCCACCACTGGCTAATTGCGCCTACTTGCCGTAGCCCAGATAGTCCTGCACCTGCTTGAGGTACTCGGGACCGATCTCCTTGGCATAGGCCTTGTGCACCGCGTCGCCCTCCTGGCGCAGGGTCTCCAGGTCGGCGGCCGACAGCTCCCAGAAGCTCACGCCCTCCTTCTCCATGGCGGCCTTCTTGGTCTCCGCCTCCTGGGTCTTGCACTCGTCGCGGTACTTGGCCGCCTGCTCGTGCACGACCTTCACGAAGGTCTTCTGCAGATCGGCGGGCAGCGACTTGAACCAGGCCTCGTTGAAGATCCAGATGAACAGGCCCTGGGCGTAGTTGATGGGGGTGAAGTTCTTGGCGACCTCGAACTTCTTGGTCAGGTAGCACACGATCAGGGTGTGGTCCAGGCCGGTGATGACGCCCTGCTTCAAGGCCGTCGGCACGTCGGGCCAGGGCATGACCACCGGGTTGAAGCCCCAGGACTGGTACAGGAGCTTGTTCACCGCGGCCTCGGCGATGCGGAACTTGATCTTCTTGGCGTCGGCGATGTTCTTCACCGGCTCGGTGGTGGCCCAGCCGTAGCGGCCATAGGCGGTGATGTCCACGCCCATGATGCCCACGTGCTTCATGCCGTCCAGGAAGTGCTGGAACATCTTCTCGTTCTTGGTGAACTTGTCCAGCTTCTCATAGCTGTTGACCAGGAAGGGCAGGTTGACCAGGCCCATGCGGGGCCCCAGGTTGGTGGAGGCCACCGAGCTGACGCTCATGCCCTGGATGGCGCCCATCTGCAACTGGTTGAGCACCTCAACCTCGCCGCCCAGCATGGAGAAGGGGATGTACTCGAAGTAGATCTGGCCCTTGGTCTGCTTCCAGAGCTCGTCGCGGATGGCGAAACCCGCGAAGACGCCCTTGATGGCAGGGTGGCTGACGTTGCTCACCTTGATTTTGTATTTGGCCGTGGAATAGTCGAAGGCCGGTTTCCAGGAGTCCAGCGACGGCTTGGCGGCCAGGGCCGACCCCGCGGCCAGACCGACCATCAACAGCATCGCGGTGAGCACTACCATCCATTTGGCGAAACGCATAACCCCTCCCTCTGGCTTGCCTGCAACATGTTGCAGCGATTTGGTTGGTCTGCCGCCCCGCGGACGGCCTTTGCGCCTGCCTGCGTCCTTCCCTCACCCCCTTTTTCAGGCCCGCCGCATGCAAAAAAGTTCAAACCGTTACGCCCCGCCGCCCAGCGGCCCTAGCGGGGCAACAACTCTTGCTCGGCCCGCAGCCGGCGCTGCTGCTCCAGCTGCTCGCCGGAGTGCTTGACCAGCAGGACCGGGGCCTGACACTTGTTGAGCAGCGTGTGGACCACGCTGCCGCCCAGGATCTCTTCCCACTCGCTCAGCCCGCTCTGGGCGATGATGACCATATCGTAGCCCTCTTCCTGGGCCACCGCGCAGATGGCCGCGGCCGGGTTGCCCTCCTCGATGCGGGTCTCGTACTCCACATCGGCCTTGGCAAAGGGCTTGGCCGCCGCCTCCAGCACGTCCTGGGCGCGCTTGCGCATGCCGGCCAGGATGCGCTCCTGGTCGTCCAGGCTGATGCCGCGGTTTTGCAGGCGTTTGTTGTTGAGCACCGTGAGCAGGGTGACCCGCATGGGCATGCGCCAGTTGAGCTTGATGGCGTATTCCTCAGCGGTCAGGGAGTTGCGCGCGGTGTCCACCGGGATGAGGATTTTACTCTTCATGGCCGTCCTGCCTCGTTAACGCGGTTTGGTTGGCGCGCCGGGGCGCGGGGGCCGCCAGGCGCGGGCTGGTCCCGGCAGCGGCGCCGGCAGCCGCCCCTTGCATCCCCTTCCCCTCAGGGCTCCCCCCGCCGGTCCCCTGGCCGTAGCGCCGGCGCGCCGGGGTTGCGCACCGTTTCCTGCCAACAAGGCCATTATTGCGGTAGGGGCCGTCCGTGGGTCTCAAGGTGCTCTGGCAGCACTCGTTTTCGGTTGGGCAATTGTGGGAGGTAGCTATCTGAACTCGGTTAGAGGCTAACAAATGTGTCCACTCCGGGTCAAGGGCTAATGGCCGATAAGGCTGTAGACATAGTGCTGTATTTCACTATTAGCCCACCGCCCTTTGCTCCCGGCCCAGGGCCAGGCGCACCGCCTCCAAGAGCTCCGGGGCGCGGTAGGGCTTTTGCAGGCGGCCGTCGGCCAGGCGCCAGGTGGAGGCCGCGGGCTGGCCGGATTCGAACATGCCGCTGGCCATGACCACCTTGATCAGGGGGTGGGCGGCCTTGATGCGGGCCAGCGCCTCCACCCCGTTCATGCCCGGCATCACCACGTCCAGCACCACCAGGTCCACCGCCTCCGGGCCCTGGGCCAGGGCAACCAGGGCCGCCTCGCCGTCCGGGGCGGTGTCCACCGTGTAGCCGGCCAGCAACAGGATCTCCCGCGCCAGTTGGCGCACCACCGCCTCGTCGTCCACCACCAGGATGC
>JAZDHW010000339.1:0-5417 GCA_043805555.1 Pseudomonadota bacterium | reverse complement strand
CCGGCGGCCGCGGGGCCGGCGCGGGTTCGGGCCGGGGAGCCGGCGCGGGGCTGGGCGGGGCCGGCGGCCGCGGCCTTTCCACGGCCGGCGGGGCCTCCGGGTAGCCCTGGTCAACGCCTGCGTCCAGGTCCAGGGCCGGATTTTCCCGGGCCGCCTGCAACACGTGGACCCGGGTCACCTTTTCCGCGTCGGCCGCGTAGGCCTGGAGCATGGCGTCGTCGCAGACCGCGTTGACCAGGCGCGGCACCCCGCCGGTGACCTCGAAAACCGCTTCCATGGCGTCGGAATCGAAGATATCGCGCTTGGCGCCGGCCAGCTTCAGGCGCTGGTTGATGTAGTCGGCGGTGGCGGTCACGGTCAGGGGTTTCAGGGCGTAGTTGCGGTGCAGGCGCTGCAACAGCGCGCGGGAGGCCGAGCGCTTGAGCACCCGGATCAGCTCGGGCTGGCCCACCAGCAGGATGTTGAGGGTGCGCGGGACGCCGGTGTCCAGGTTGCCCAAAAGGCGCAGCTCCTCCACCATCTCGGCCCCCAGGTCCTGGGCCTCGTCCACCACCAGCAGCAGCTTCAGCTCCTGCACGCGGCACTGGTTGAGCACCTGGCCCAGGGCGGCCAGGAAGGGGCCCTTGCTGGGGAAGGGGCCCTCCAGGCCCAGCTCCAGGGCGATCTGGTTCATGAAGTCCAGAGGCGAAAGCTTGACATTAGTGATGACGGCCGAGACCACCTTTTCGCCCAGCTCGCGCAACAGGGCCATGATCAGGGTGGTCTTGCCCACGCCCGGCTCGCCCACGATCAGGGCCCAGCCCTCCTGCTGCTCGATGGCGTAGACCATGGTGGCCAGGGCCTCACGGTGCTCGTCCATCATGACCAGGAAGCGCGGATTGGGCTCCGCGGAGAAGGGCATTTCATTCAGGCCGAAGTGGTCGGTGTACATCGGGTCACCAATCGCCCCCCCGCAAACCTGGGCGGGGGTGGCAGTGTCGGGTCGGGGCGCTGGGCGCCTACTGCTGCTGTATGTACTTCATCACCAGCTGCTTGATGGCCTGGGCCCTGCCCGTGGCCAAAAGCGCCACCAACGCCAATTGGATGAGGAACCACCCGCCGAATATGGCCACGGCCAGGGTCAGCCGCCGCCGCCGCCAGGCCCGCTCGGAGTCGGTGTCCAGGCGGGGGATGACCACCAGCACCGGGAACCTGCTCAGCCGCTCGGTCTGCTCCACCGAGGTGAAGGAGTTGTCGATGAAATCCAGGGCGAAGGCCAGGCCCAGGGCCAGGACCAGGCCCAGGCCGAAGGCGGCCGGCACGGCCTTTTTCACGTTGGGCAGGTAGGGCTCCTCGGGCACCTCGGCCGGGTCCACCACCTCGAACTGCTCGCCGCGCTGGGTGCGCTCCAGGTTGGCGGCCAGGTTGGCGTCCAGGGACTTGCCCTGCAGCTTTTCGTAGGCGCCCTTCAGGGTCTCATAGCCGCGGGTCAGTTCGGAGAGCTTCTCGCCCACCTCCGGGCCGTTCTCGATGCGCCGCTGGGTGAGCGACATCTCGTCGCGCACGGACTGCAAGCGCTCGTGGAACTCATCCACGCGCTTCTTGGCCACCTCGATGATCTGGGCCTGGCGGGTGATGGCCTCCTTGAGGCCGCTCACCTGCAAATCGAAGGCGTCCTCGTCAGGCTTGGGTACCTCCTTGCCCGCGGCGATCAGGGCCTGGCGCTCCTGCTCCTTGGCCGTTTCCACCTTTTCCAGGTACTCCAGCATCTTCTCGCGGCGCTGGATGTCCGGGTGACGGTCGGTGTAGCGCAGGCGCAACTCATCGATGCGCTTGCGCAGGCCCTTGACGCTCTTCTCCTCGTCCTCGTCGCCCTGGCCGACGTTGGCCCCGCCCTTTTTCACCTGGGCCCGCTGGATGGCCAGGCCCTGGATGCTGGTGTTGATCTTGCCCATCTCGGCCTCGGCCGACTGCATGCGCCCCAGCTCGGTCTGGATCAGGAACTGGATCGAGCTTTCATTTTTCTGTAACTGGTCCAAAAGCTGGATGTTCTTGTCCTTGTCCTCGGGAAGCTCGTGCAGGTGCTTCTCCTTGAACTCGGTGATCTTGGCCTCCCACTCGCGCAACTGGTTGCGGATGCGCTCCATCTCGCGGGTGAGGAAGCGGGCGGTGCCCACCGCGTCCTCCTCGCGCAGGCGCAGGTTGCTGTCCACGTAGAAGGCGGCCAGGGCGTTGGTCACCGCGGCCACGGTCTGGGGCTCGGGGTAGAGGAAGCTGATGGTGAAGTGGTTCTGGCGCGAGATGCTGATGCTGACGTCCTTGCGCATATACTGGGCCAGCTGGTCCGGGGTCATCTTGTCGCGCACCTTGGGGTAGAGGTTGAACCTCTCGATGACCTCGGTGAGCCGGGTGCGGCTGAGCACCTGCTGGGTGATGATCTGCAACCGCTCCTGGATCTGGGTGGTGACCAGGGCCTGGACCAGGTTGGTGGGCACCTTCTGCGACTGGACCAGCACCAGGCAGGAGGCCTGGTACATGGGCGGCCAGAGCAGGCAGTAGAGCACGCCGATGGTCAGCGCGGTGAGAAAGGTGGCCGAGGACAGCACCCAGTTGCGCTTGAGGATGAACAGGTATTTGCGGATATCGATGGCGTTTGAGATGGCTGCCATGGTTTACCAGCGCCTGGGCCAGTCCGAGTTGATGGTCAGGGTGACCAGGTTCTGGTCACGGTCGTCGCTGTCGACCTCGGCGTTGCGCTCCAGGAAACGATAGTCCAGCATCATGAAGACGTCGCGCGTGAAGTGGTAGGTGAACGAGGCGCCGGCCCGGTAGGACTCCACGTTGCCGGTGGTGGCGGTCTGGGCGGCCTGGGAGTCCTGCTTGAAGTCGTCGTGCACAAAGTCCACGTAGGCGTTGAAGGTCAACAACTGGCTGAGCTTGTAGTCCAGGTTGGCCCCGATGCGGCGGCTGTCGGTCAGGCCCGAGTTCTGGCCTTCGGCGCTGTACTCGTTTAGGGTCATCCGGCCGTAGAGACTGGCGCTCCAGGCGGACTGCAGATAGCGCAGGGTGACGTCCAGGGCCGGATAGCCCTGGCCCGAGGCGGAGTTGAAGGTGGGGTCGCCCTCCACCATCGACCAGCCGGCCGCCGCCTCCAGGGTGAGCGCCGGGCTGAAGGCGTTTTTATAGCCGACCTGGCCGGTGTAGGTTTCATAGTCCCGGGCCTGGCGCACCAGGGAGTCCTCGCTCAGGGAGCGCACGATGGTGGTGCTGCCGCGCAGGAAGACCTCCTCCTTCTTGCTGAACATGCGCACCAGGCGCAGATCCACGGTCTGGCGGTCGGTGTCCGGGGTGCGCTCGAAATCGTCGCGGGACCAGTTGGTGCTGGCGTCAACCCGGTAGTTGACTCCCAGGGCGTGGCTGAGGCCGAACTCGCCGCGGAAATACTGCGATTTCTCGATCTCGTCGGTGTTGCCCTGGTTCATCTGGTGGGAGGCTACGGCGTAGAAGCTGCTGCGCTCGCTGTACTGGTGGGTCACCCGCAGGCTGAGGCTGTTGCTGTCCTGGCGGCCGCTGTCCTGGCGAACCCGTAAAAGCTGACCAGTCTCGGATAACTGCACCGGGTCGTAGGTGGAGGTGAAGTTCTCGCTGACCACGTAGCGCCAGCGCGGTGAGGGCGAATAGCTCCACTCGCCGGCCAGGCTGGCCGTCTCCAGGTCGCGGTTCAGGTCGGTGCGCCGCACGTATTGGCGGGCTTCGAGGTTGCCGCGCAGGCGGAGCTGGTTGGTGCTGGGGCCGGTCTCCAGCACCGCGCCCACCTTGGCAGTGACGAAGTTGTCGGCCACCGGCTCCCGGGTCAGGCGCACGTTGGTGTCATAACCCACGCCCACCGAGACGGTGGGCTTGAACATGGTGCCGGCCGGGGCCGGGGCGGGCGCGGCCAGGCCCAGCGCCAGGGCCAGGCCCAAACCGGCCAGGGCGGGCAGGGCGCGGGTGTATGACCCTGCCCGGGCGGGGCGCGGGCAGGGCGGCGCTATGTCTGCGAAAGGCTGATTCAAGGCACGATCACAACGTCGCCGGGCTTTATCTCTATGTTCTGGTTCAGGTTCTTACCCGAAAGCACATCGGAGTAGGAGAACGGCAGGCGGGTCTGGCTGGGGCCGCGGCCGCGCATGATAACTATATCGTCCTTGTGGGCCCATTCATTAAAGCCCTCGGCCTCGGCGATGGCCTGCAGGACGTTGGTGGGCGTAAGCAAGGTGAAGCGGCCGGGTTGTTTGACGTTGCCGATGACGCTGAAGGAGTAGCTGTAGGGATCGCGAATGATCACGTAGACATATGGCGTTTCGATCAACTTGCTCAGCGTCTTGGTCAAAAGCTCCTTGAGCTCCATCGGGGTCATGCCGGCGGCGGTGATGTCATCCACCAGGGGCATGGAGATGCGCCCGTCCGGCCGCACCAGGATGTCGCTGCGGGTCACCGCCTCCTCGCGCCAGACCACCACCTCCAGGGTGTCGCCGGGGCCGATGCGATAGGGCACGGGGGGGATGGTGTCGGCGGCCCAGAGGCCCACGGGGGTGGCCAGCAGCACCAGCAGGAGCAGCGGCAGGGCTTTTTTCACATCGATTTTCACAGTCGCCACGACAGCCGCCTCATGCCTTAACATATGACAACCTGGCAGGTTTGTTGATGACTAGACTAGGGCATTATACCATTTCAGGCAAGGGTAAAAAGTCACCGCCGCCCGGTTGCCATTGCCTGCCGGTCAACCTATACTGGCCCAGAACCTGCGGATTAAAGTATGCCCCGCGCCGGGCGGGACGCCACGCCGCGGCGGCCGCCCGCCGCCCCGGAGGGAGGCAGCCATGATCAGGGCCCGGGTGTGGTTGGTCTGCGCCGCGATGCACGACCCGGTTTCGCCAGTGCTGGTAGAGCCTTGCCGCATCGGCTGGCAGGCCCGGCGCCGCCGGGTGGACCTCGTGATCGAGCGTCCGCTCAAGGGAGCCGAGCTTCTGGCCCGCATGAAGGGCTGGGTCACGGCCGACGTGGGCCGGGCCGCCGAGGTCCTGGGCCGCCACGGCCGGCTCAAGCTTCTGGACGAGCGCGAGCTGGTGGTGGAGTGCGAGGGCGAGGCCGAATTCGCCGCGCTGGGCGCTGAGTTGGCCCAAGAATTCGGCGGCGGGGTGAACCTGGAGCGCCTGGGCTAGCCCGTCCGGCTCCCAGATCCCATGGAGGCTGACGCCTTGAAGCTTGCCTGGTTGCGCCTGGCGTTTTTCGGCTGGCTGGTCCTGGTGATGGCCCTGGGCGAGCTGCCCCTGGCCTGGGCGGCCGATGGCGGCTATCGCCGCGACGAGCGCCGCAGCGAGCGCCGCAGCGAGATGCGCGGCAGCCGCACCGACAACCGCATGGGCCTCCGGGGCAACCGGGGGGGCGGCGGCGGC
>JAZDHW010000338.1:0-41126 GCA_043805555.1 Pseudomonadota bacterium | reverse complement strand
GTCGGCCTGGGCCGGGCCGGCGGCCGGGTCAGCGGCCGGGTCAGCGGCCGGGTCAGCGGTTTGGTACAGGAAGACCTCGGCCACCGACCACCAGGACTTGAGTCGGCCCGAGGTCTGCACGATCTCCACGTAACGCACCGGCCGGGGCGCGAAGGCCACCTCCAGCCGGGCCGGCTGCACCCGGATCAGGGGCCGGTCCAGGGACCAGAACAGCGGCGCAAAAGGCGCGTTGTGGCGGGCGGCCGTGGCCCAGGTCATGCCGTCGGCCGAGGTGCGCACCGTGAGCCCGCCGGGGAAGTCCTCGTAGCGGCCGGGCATGATCTCCAGCCGGCACACGCCCGCCTGCACCCGGCCCAGGTCGATCATCAGGCGCTGACCGGGGCGCTGGGGCGCGGCCGTGGTCCAGCGGGTGGAGACGTCGCGGTCCCAGGCCTCGGCCGCCCCCATCTGGGGGCTGGACCAGTCCCAGGGGTTTAGCTCGGTCACCGCCGGGCCGGGGCGGCGGAAGCCGTCGAAGACCGTGTAGCGGCCCATGATGGTGGCCTTGGCTTCGATGCCGGCCAGGTCCAGGCTGCGGGCGAAGTCCACCGAGCGGGTGCCGAGCACGTAGGTGGGCTGGTCGGCGGCGTCGGCCAGGCGCAGGTGGCGCGGGAAATGGTTCTGGGTCTGGTCGGCGAAGGTCACCCGGCCCGAGGCGGCCAGGGTCAGCGGCAGGGCGTCCCAGAACCATTGGGCGTAGACGTGGCGGCGGCCGTGGCGTTCAAGCCAGGCGATGAGGTCCTGCTCCATCTGGCGGCGGGACTGATACACCTCCCAGGAGCGGGTGCGCAGGGCCGGGGCCAGGTCCAGGCTGCCCCAGAGGTTGAGGGCCAGGGCCAGGCCGATGAGCAGCCCGCCCAGCCAGGGCCGCCAGGACCAGGCTGGGGCGATGGCCGCGCCGATTAAAAGCGGGGCCACGGCGTAGAGCGGGGTGAGATGCCGCCAGGCCCGGGCCGCCGCCGCGCCGCTGAAGAGCCAGAAGGCCACGAAGCAGGGCAGGAAGATCAGCGCCAGGCGCACCAGGGCCAGGGCCCCGCCCTGGCGCACGAAGACCTCGCCCCGCCGGCGCAGGAGCAGCGCGGCCAGGCCCAGGCCCAGGCCGGCCAGGACCACCAGGCGCAGGCCGGGCCACCAGGCCGGGTCGGGCAGGCGGCCTGGCGGCAGCAGGCCCAGGAAAACGGGCAGGCCCGATTGCCAGAGATCGTAGAGCGGGCCGGCCAGCTCCAGGCGGCGGCCCTGGCCGCCCAGGACTTCTTCGCTCAACAGGCCCTGGGGCAGGCTGATGAGCCACAGGGGCAGCGAGCCCAGCACCAGGCCGGCCAGGGCGAGGGCCGCGTGGCGGCTCAAAAGCAGGCGCGGCCGCTCGATGAGCACCATCAGGCCGCAGGCGGCCACGGCCGGCAGCATGAGCAAATGGGTCCACAGGCCCAGGCCGGCCAAGAGGCCCAGCCACCAGGCCGCGGGCCCCGGCCGGCCGGCCGGGTGGGCGGATGCGCGCAAGAGCCGCAGGGTGAGGGCGAAGCAGGCCAGGGACAAGAGCGGGACCTCGACATAGGCCCCCTTGGGCTCCCAGCTCTGCTGCATCAGGAACCAGGGCCCCAGCCCGGCCCAGGCCATGGCCATCAGCCCGCCCACCGGCCCCAGCTCGGCCCGGCCCACCCGCCAGATCAGCCAGACCAGGCCCAGGGAGAGCAGCACCGGGACCAGGCACAGGATGCGCGGCCCGGCCCCGAAGACTGCAAATAGCGGCGCGGCCAGCCAGGCCTCGATGTTGCCGCCGAAAAGCTCGCCCGAGAACAGGAAGGAGAAGCGGCCGGACAGGATGTCCAGGGCCTGCACCCCCCACATGGCCATGTCGCCGTCCAGCTCGGGCAACAGCCAATAGAGCGCCCGCAGTCCGGCGGCCAGGAGCAGCACCAAGAGCGCCAGGCGGCCGGGCCAGGGATTGCGCTCGGGCAGGCCCGGCTCCGGGCCTGGGGCGGGCTCCGGGCTCGGCGCGGGGGCGGCGGCCTGGGCCGGTGGCGGCGCGGCGTCCGGCGCGGCCTCGGGCGCGGGAGGGGCGACCGGCCCGCTCATGGCCTTGCCTGGCCGCGGCTGGGGTTGTGGCTGGTTTTTGGCCGCAAAATCAAAGGCCTTTCTCCAACGGGCTTGTGGCCAGGGCAAGGTATCACGCCCCCGGCGGCCGGTCAATGCACCCCGCGGGGCAAAGGGGCGAAGGCGCTTGCAATTGTGGGCCGGGTTCATTAACCTTTGGACCGGTCCGGCCGTAACCCTGGCCTGTCGCGGCTGGTCCTTGCCCCCAAACCATTGCGCCTCCGAGCAGGGAGACAGGCATCATGAAGAAATTCGTTGTCTTGGTTCTGGCGGCGGCATGCCTGGCGCTGTCGGCTGGTGCAGCCCCCGCCGCGCTGGTCAAGCAGTTCGCCCTGGGCGTGCGCTGGAAGCACTTCGAGCTCACCGGCGACAAGAGCTTCACCGGCATCATCACCGCCGACACGGTGGAAGAGCGCGCCGAGTGGCACCCCACCAACTTCAACATGCTCTTCGTGCTCTGCCCCTATGGCGGCATCTCGCTGGAATATGACCGCTTCGGGGCCAACATGGAGCGCGACGGCCGCCTGTTCTGGGACACCTTCACCCTGGGCCTGAACCTGCGCCACGAGTTCAAGAAGTACCATGTGGCCCCCTACGGGGTGGTGGGCGTGACCTACAACTCGCCCAGCTTCGACGAAAACGACTGGTGGCGCTATGGCTTCGCCAGCGTGGGCGACTATGACCGGCACATGGCGGCCAGGCCGGCCGGGGTGAGCGTGGAGGAATGGCAGCGCAGCGGGCGGGTGCGCAACATGGAGACGGACAAGGCCTGGGGCGTGGCCGCCGGCGTGGGCCTGGACTATTTCGTCTGGAAGGATCTGGCCGTCAATGCCGAGGTGCGCTTCAACCACGCCCGCACCGACGTGCGCTACACCATCGCCGCCGATAGCGGCGACCGCGAGACCCTGACCACCCGCGACTTCGGCTACGACCTGGACACGGTGTCCTACTCGCTGGGTTTGCGCTGGTACTTCTAAATCCTTGGCGATCAAGGCCAGCCATGGCTTTGATCCCTACCGGCCGGGCAAAAGCGTGGTTTCGCCCGGCCGGGCGGGCGCTGGCGCGCCCGGCGGGCCGTCGAAGGGCCCCAGGCAAGCCTGCTTGCCCGGGTGGTTCATGGCCCGCATTTCAATAGGCGACCAAAGGTATCTTTGATCGCTTATTGGTATAACTGGAAAGCTTATCCACGGCGGTCGGCCGTCCGGGCGGCGGCCGGCCCGCCTGTTTATGGCCACCGGGGGCCTGGCGCCCGGTGAGGGGAGCGGTGGAACATGCGCGTATTGGTCACCGGAGGCACCGGCTTCACCGGCTCCCACCTGGTGCGCCGCCTGCTGGCGCGCGGGGACAGCGTGCGGGTGCTGGACAACCAGCCCGGCCTGTTTGCCGATGAACTCCAGGCCCTGGGCGCGGAGCTGACCCTGGGCTCCATCACCGATGCGGCGCTCTTGCGCCGGCTGGTGGACGGCTGCGAGATCGTCCACCACCTGGCCGCCGCCTTCCGCGAGGTCAACCGCCCCCAGAAGGTCTACTGGGAGGTGAACGTGGAGGGCACCCGCCGCCTGTGCCAGGCCTGCCTGGCCGCCGGGGTGCGCCGCCTGGTCTACTGCTCCACCCAGGGCGTGCACGGCAACGTGGACCACCCGCCCGGCGACGAGGACACCCCCATCGAGCCCGAGGACTACTACCAGTACACCAAGTACCAGGGCGAGGTGGTGGTCAACGAGTTCGTACAGCAGGGCCTCATGGCCACCACCCTGCGCCCCATGGCCATCTTCGGCCCCGGCGATCCGGCCCGCTTCCTGATGATCTACCGCCGGGTGGCCCAGGGCCGTTTTGTCATGGCCGGGCCGGGCGACGCCTTCTATCACCCCCTGTACATCGACAACCTCATCGACGCCTTCGAGCTGGCCGAGACCGCGCCGGAGGCCATCGGCCGGGCCTACCTCATCGGCGACGCCGAGTACGTGACCATCAAGGACCTGGTTGAGCGGGTGGCCAAGGCCCTGGGCGTGACGTGCAAGATCGTGCACGTGCCCTTCTGGCCGGTCTACATCGCCAGCGCCATCACCGAGGTGATCTTCAAGCCCCTGCCCTGGGAGCCGCCGCTTTTCCGCCGCCGGGCCGACTGGTTCCGCCAGAACCGCGCCTTCAAGATCGACCGCGCGCGGCGCGAGCTGGGCTATGATCCCCGGGTGGGCCTGGACGAAGGCCTCAGGCTCACCGGCCAGTGGTACCGGGAGAACGGCTACATCTAGCCCGGTCCCTGGGTGGGGCGTTAAAGCAAAAAGAAGGGATCGGCGCGCGTGTGCGGCATCTGCGGATATAGCTGGCAAGACGAGGGCCTGGTGCAGGCCATGTGCGCGAGCCTGCGCCATCGCGGGCCCGACGCCCACGGGCATTTCGCCGGGCCCGAGGCCACCCTGGGCCACACCCGGCTCTCCATCATCGATCTTTCCGAGCGCGGCCGCCAGCCCATGCACAACGAGGACCGCACGGTCCACATCGTGGTCAACGGCGAGATCTACAACCACCAGGATTTGCGCAAGCAGCTCATCGCCGCCGGCCACGTCTTCCACTCCAACTCCGACTCCGAGGCGGTGCTGCACGGCTACGAGGAATGGGGCCCGGCGGTCATCGAGCGCCTCTCCGGCATGTTCTGCTTCGCGGTCTACGACGAGAACCAGCGCCGCATCATGCTGGGCCGCGACCGTTTGGGCATCAAGCCGCTCTACTACTGGCGCAACGGCACCAAGCTGATTTTTGCCAACGAGATCAAGGCGCTCTTGGAATGGCCCGGCCTGGAGCGCCGGGTGGACCTGGCCGCGCTGTATCAATACCTGGGCTGGGAGTTCACCCCCGCGCCGCGCACGCTCTTCGAGGGCGTGAAAAAGCTGCGCCAGGGCCACTACGCGCTCTTTGACCTGACCAGCGGCGACTGGCGCGAACAGCGCTACTGGGACCTGAAGTTCGCGCCGGCCTTCACCCGGCCCGGGGAGGCGGTGGAGGAGCTGCGGAGCCTCATCCGCACCGCGGTGCAGCGCCGGCTCATGAGCGACGTGCCCCTGGGCGTGTTCCTCTCCGGCGGCCTGGACAGCACCACGGTCACCGCCCAGATGCGCGAGCTGGGCGTGGACCCGCTGCACACCTTCTCCATCGCCTATCCCGACAAGAGCTTCAGCGAGCTGGAATACGCCAACGACATGGCGGCCCACTATCACACCGACCAGACGGTGCTGATGATCGAGGGCCTGACTATCGAGGACCTGGAGACGGCCGTCTACCACCTGGACGAGCCCATGACCGACCTGTCGGCCATCCCCCTGATGCTAATCTGCCGCAAGGCGCGGGAGAAGGTCATCGTGGTGCTCTCCGGCGAGGGCGGCGACGAGGTCTTTTGCGGGTACGACCGCTTCCTGGCCGCCAAGGCCGCCGGCTGGCTGGAGAACGTGCCCGGGCTGAAGCCGGTGCTGCGGGCCGTCGCCGGCCGCCTGCCGGACCAGCCCCAGAAAAAGGGCGCCATCAACATCTTCAAGCGCTACGTGGACGGCCTGTGCCTGCCGGCCGAGGGCCGCCACCTGCGCTGGCAGTATTTCCTGGCCCCCGGCCAGGCCGAGGCCCTGTTCAACCCGGCGGTGCGCGCCGCGGTGGACTTTGACCCCTTCGCGCCCATGCGCGACATCCTGGCCAATTGCAACAGCCAGAAACGCATTGACCAGGAGATCTATGCCGACCTCAAGCTGGTCATGGCCGACAGCGTGCTGATGAAGGTGGACAAGATGAGCATGTCCACGGCCCTGGAGGTGCGGGTGCCCTTCCTGGACCACGAGCTGGTGGAGTTCACCGGCCGCCTGCCGGGCTGGTTCAAGCTAAAGGGCTTCACCACCAAACACATCCTGCGCATGGCCATCCGGGGCCTGGTGCCGGATCGGGTGGTGGACCGCGGCAAGCAGGGCTATTCCCTGCCGGTCAAGAACCTGCTGCGCGGCCAGCTCCGGCCCCTGATGGAGGAGCTGCTGAGCAAGAGCCCCCTGGTGCGCGACTACCTGGAGCCCAGGCAGGTGCGCCTGATGATGGACCAGCACCTGGCCGGCAGCCACAACCACAACCACGTGCTCTGGGCCCTGATGAACGCCGCCCTCTGGCACCGCCGCTTTTTGGAAAATTAGGTCGCGCGCCGCGGCGGCCATCTCTGGGTCCAATGACCAAACCGAGAGATTGCCACGTCGCAACCCTGGCGGGTCGCTCCTCGCAATGACAGGATTCATTTGGATTGTCATCGCCAGCGCAGCGAAGCAATCTCTTGGTCCTAAAACCAAACCGAGAGATTGCCGCGTCGCAACCCTGGCGGGTCGCTCCTCGCAATGACGTTATGAGGCAGGCTGTCCGGGCGGACGCGGGCGGCCCAGCCGCCTGAGCGCCCGGATCACGCCGGGTGTCTTCACCTTCTAGTCCTTTTTCCCCTATCGCCCGAGGCGTGGCCGGTTTCGGCAGCGATGTAGTATAGTAATCCCGGCCGCCGGAGACGACCGACCACCGGACGGCGCGGCTAATTTCCACGCAAGGATGCGGCATGGCCCAGGGTGCGGGATACAAGGTGGGCAAGGCGCTCAAGACCGGTGGCGGACTGCGGGCCTACCAGGACCTGGTTTTGGGAAGCCGCTCCATCGGCTTCCTGCTCCTCTACGAGCTGGTCATGCTCTTCAGCCAGTGGGTGCCCGGCGCGCTGGGCATCTTCCTGCGCAAGCTGCTCTATCCCTTCCTTCTGGGCCAGTGCGGCAACGGCTGCCTCTTCGGCCGGGGGGTGAGCCTGCGCCACCCGCGCAAGATCCGCCTGGGCCAAGGCGTGGTGGTGGACGACCACGCGCTCCTGGACGCCAAGGGCGAGGCCAACCAGGGCCTGGAGTTGAGCGACGGGGTCTTCATCGGCCGCAACTCCATCGTCTACACCAAGGGCGGGGACATCCTGCTGGCCCCGGGGGTCAACGTCTCCCACAACTGCGAGCTTTTCAGCAGCAACCTCCTGACGATAGGCCGGGGAACCTTTATCGCGGCCTACAGCTATCTGCTCAGCGGCGGCGAGTACGAGCTGGACACGAATACGCCCCTGGCCGAGCAGAGCGGCACAGAAAGCCGCGGCCCCACCCGCATCGGCGGCAACGTCTGGATCGCGGCCCACTGCGTGGTGGCCGACGGCGCAATCATGGGCGACAACGCCGTGCTGGGCGCGGGCAGCGTGCTCATGGGCGAGGTGCCGCCCGGGCATCTGGCCGCGGGGGCCCCGGCCAAGGTGGTCCGGGCCTTGGAACGCGGGGCATGACCGACGCGGCCCGCCTCACCCGCCAGCTTGTCGACTTCCTGCGCCGCCGCGAGCGCCCGGCCAGCCCGCCTTTCCGGCTCTGGGTGGATCTCACCAGCCGCTGCAACCTGGCCTGCGCGGCCTGCGCCCAGCGCATGCTGCCCGACCACCAGCGCCGGCACATGTCCGACGCCCTGCTGGAGAGCCTCGCCGGCCAGGTGGGGGCCCTGGGCTGCGAGGTGAACCTCTTCCACCGCGGCGAGCCCCTGATGCACCCGGATTTCGCCCGCTGGCTGGCCCGCTTCCGCGAATCCGGCGCGCGCCTGATCCGCCTGCACACCAACGCCACCCTGCTCAGCGCCGAGCGGGTGAGCGAGCTTATCGCCGACCCGCCGGACCTGCTGACGCTGTCCATCGACACCCTGGACCCGGTGGCCTACACCGCCAACCGCCGCGGCGCGCTTCTGGAGCACACCCTGGCCGGGGTGCAGCGCCTCTTGGCCGCGCGCCGGGCGGTGGGGGCCCCGGCCCCGCGCATCACGTTGCTGCTCATGGGCGCGCAGCACTGGGGCCAGGCCGAGAAGGACCGCCTGGCCTCATTGCAGGCCGCCGGCCTGGACCGGGTGGTGCACCGCAACCCCCACAACTGGGGCGGGGCGGTGGCCCCGCGCGGGGCCGCGCCCCACCGCGCGCATGAGGGCCGCCTGCACGCCTGCACCTTCCCCTGGTACGGCCTGGCCGTGCTCAGCGACGGCAGGGTAACGCCTTGCCCCCAGGACTTTTTCGGCGACATGACCCTGGGCCGGGCCGACGAGGCGGGCCTCCTGGCTATCTGGCGCGACCAGGCCGCCCGCTGGCTGCGCCGGGCCCACGCCGCCAAAAGCCTGGAGCGCTACCCGGTCTGCGCCGCCTGCGACCGCCCCCGCCGGCCCACCCTGCTGGGCCTGCCCCGGGAGCATTTGAAAAACCTGTTGGTGGAGTCTATAGTTAGCACGCCGAGCCGGGGCCGCCCCGGCCGGTGAAGCCAACGCCAGCACCCGCGCCAAGGTTTTTTATGAAGATATTAGGCATCGCCCCCACCCCGTTCTTCGCCGACCGCGGCTGCCCCATGCGCATCCTGGGCGAGGTGCAGGCCCTTCAGCGCCGCGGCCACGAGCTGCTCGTGGTCACCTACCACCTGGGCCGCGACATCGAGGGCGTCAAAACCATCCGCACCAAAAAAGTGGCGTGGTACGACAAGCTCGAGGCCGGCCCGGCCCTGGGCAAGTTCTACCTGGACCTGCTCCTGCTAAGTAAAACCGTCGCCGCCATCAAGAGCTTTAAGCCCGACGTGATCCACGGCCACCTGCACGAGGGCGCGGCCATCGGCATCGCGGCCCGGGTCCTGGCCGGGTCCAAGGTCCCGGTGGTCTTTGACGTGCAGGGCAGCCTGACCGGCGAGCTGGACTCCTACGGCTGGCTGGACCGGCTGCCGCTGGTGCGGCCCATGTTCCGCCTGGCCGAGAGGATCATCAACCGCTACTCCCACCAGTTGGTGGGCAGCAACATCGCGGTGAGCGAGTTCCTGGTGGAGGAGATGGGCCTGCCCGCGGACCGGGTCTGCACCATCATCGACGGCGTGCACATGAACTTCTTCGAGGGCAGCCGGGACCGCGACCTCAAGGCCGAACTGGGCATCGACCCGAAGCGGCCGGTGGTGCTTTACACCGGCGCGCTCTTGGCCAGCAAGGGCGTGGACAACTACTTCCGCGCCATCCCGCCCGTGCTGGCCAAAGAGCCAGACGCCCTGTTCCTGGTGGTGGGCTATCCGGTGGAGGATTCGCAGAAGCTGGTGCGCGAACTCGGCGTGGCCGACCACGTGCTCTTCATGGGCCAGGTGGACTACTTCGAGCTGCCCGATTACTTACGCATCGGCGAGGTGGCCGTGGACCCCAAGGTCGAGGCGGCCGGCGAGGCCAGCGGCAAGATCATCAACTACATGGGCGGCGGCCTGCCGGTGGCGTGCTTTGACAACGCCAACAACCGCCGTTTCCTGGGCGACACCGGGGCCTTCGCCCCCACGCCCGACCCGGCCGGCCTGGCGGCGGCCATCCTGAGCCTCTTGGCCGACCCCGCGGCCCGCCGGGCCAAGGGCGAGGCCGCCCGGCGGCGGGTGGAGGAGGAGTTCTCCTGGGAGGCCGGCGGACGCCAATACGAGGAGGTCTTCCAGCGGGCCTTGGCCCAAGTGGGGCGGGGTTAGGGCGGGGCCGTGCCCACCCCGCTGGGGCACGCCCTGGCCGGGCTGGCCCTGGGGCCGCTATTGGCCTGGCGGCGGCCCTTCATCAGCCCCGGCTGGGACTTGTGGCTGTTCGTGGGCCTGAGCCAACTGCCCGACCTGGATTTCCTGCCCGGCCTGCTCATGGGCCGGCCGGACGCCTTCCATCACGGCCCCAGCCACTCCCTGGGGGCGGCGTTCTTGGCCGGAGGCTTGGCCTGGCTCTATGGCCGCCGGCGGGGCGAGGCCTGGCGCTGGGGGCTCTTGGCCCTGGTCCTGGTGCTCGCCCACGCCCTCCTGGACGCCCTGGGCCGCGATTACCGCCCGCCTTTTGGCGTGCCCCTGGCCTGGCCCCTGGACGGGCGCTATGTCACGCCGGATTGGGCCTTTTTCCTGGACGTGCGGCGCGTCCCCCTGGATTTAAGCGTAATGTGGCATAATCTGAAGGCCATGGGTCTGGAGCTGGCGGTGCTGGGACCGCCGGCGGCCCTGGTCTTGTGGCTCCGGACGCGCCGCCAGGCGGCGCCGGCGAGGTAGGGCCGTGGACCTTTCGGTGGTCATCCCCATCTACAACGAGGCCGAGAACATCCCCAACCTGCACGCCGAGGTGACCTCGGCCATCCAGGACCTGGGGCTGGACTATGAGATCGTCTACGTGGACGACGGTTCGGCCGACGAAAGCTTCCCCCTGCTCCGGGATATCGCGGCGAGCGATCCCCGCGCGGTGGTGGTCAGCTTCCGGCGCAACTTCGGCCAGACCGCGGCCATGAGCGCCGGCTTCGACCACGCCCGGGGCCAGATCATCGTGACCATGGACGGCGACCTGCAGAACGACCCCCGCGACATCCCCAAGCTGCTGGCCAAGCTGAACGAGGGCTACGACATCGCCGCCGGTTGGCGCCTGGACCGCCAGGACGCCTACCTGACCCGCAAGCTGCCCTCCCACCTGGCCAACCGCCTCATCAGCCGCATCACCAAGGTGCACCTGCACGACTACGGCTGCACCCTCAAGGCCTTCCGGCGCGAGGTGCTGGAAAACATCCGCCTCTACGGCGAGATGCACCGCTTCATCCCGGCCATCGCCTCCGGGGTGGGGGTGCGCATCGCCGAGCTGCCGGTGAACCACCGCCCCCGCCGGGCGGGCAAGAGCAAGTATGGCCTGGGGCGCACGGTGCGGGTGGTGCTGGATCTGATCACGGTCAAGTTCCTGCTCACCTACTCCACCCGGCCCATCCAGATCTTCGGCCTCTGGGGCCTCATGGCCGGCGGCCTGGGTTTCCTGCTGGCCTTTTTCTACGCCTTCCAGCGACTGTTCATGGGCGTGCCCCTGGGCAACAAGCCGGGGCTGCTCCTGGCCGTGCTGCTCATGTTCATCGGGGTGCAGCTCATCAGCATCGGCCTTTTGGGCGAGATGCAGGTGCGCACCTACTTCGAGACCCAGGCCAAGCCCACCTACCTGGTGCGCGAGGTGCTGGGCCGCGAGCCCCGGCCACCCCGCGCCTGAGGCCGGGGCCCGGCATGCACCACCTGGCCCGGGCCGGACGCAACATCGTCCTGAAAACCATGGGCGAGATCCTGCCCCGCCTGAGCCTGATGGCGCTGTTCATCATCGCCGCCCGCAACCTGGGCTCGGCCGATTTCGGCCGCTTCAACTACGCCCTCAACCTGGCCGGCCTGGCCCTGGTGGGCATGGACCTGGGCCTCAACCTGCTCTTGATACGCGAGGTGGCCCGCCGGCCGGCCGAACTGGGCCGCTGGCTGGGCAGCCTGCTGGTGATCAAGCTGGGCCTGGCCGGGCTGATCATCGCCGGCCTGGGCCTGGCGCTCACGGGCCTGGGCGAGGACCAGGTGCGCCTGGTGCTGGCGGTGGCGGCCATGCAGGCCCTGTGGGGTCTGGCCGAGCTGGGCGCGGCCGGCCTGAGCGCCAGCCAGCGCATGGACCAGGAGGCCCTGGCCAAGAACCTGGCCCGGCTCACGGCCCTGGTCCTGGCCGGGGCGCTGCTCTGGGCCGGGGCCGGGCTGTGGGGCCTGGTCATCGGCCTGGCCGGGGGCAACCTGGTGGCGGCCCTGGGCTGCCTGGGTCTGGTGCGCCGGCTCATGCCCTGGCGGGTGGGCCTGGACCGCGCCTTTTTGGGCAGCCTCATTAAAAACGGCCTGCCCCTGGCCCTGACCGGCGTCTTCACCCTGATCTACTCCCGGGTGGACGTGGTCATGCTCCCGGCCCTGGGCCGGCCCTGGCCCGAGGTGGGCTGGTACACCGCCGCGGTGCGGGTGACCGACGCCCTGGCCATCCTGGCCGCCCTGGTGGCCGCGGCGCTCTTGCCGGTGCTTTCGGACCTGGCCGGCCGCCGCGCCGCGGAGTTCAAGGCCCTCTACCGCCAGGGCATGTCCCTGGTGCTGCTCTTGGGCCTGCCTCTGGCGGTGGGGCTTTGGGCCCAGCGCCAGGCGGTCTGCGACCTGCTCTACGGCCCCGGGTACGCCCCCAGCGCGTCGGCCTTCCTGTGGCTGGCCCCCTGCCTGGGCCTGATTTTTATCAACTACCTCCAGCTCAACACCCTCTACGCCCTGGGCCGCCAGCGCCTGACCGCCTGGTCCGCCGGCCTGGCCCTGCTGGTGAATGTCCTGCTGAACTGGCTGCTCATCCCCATTCACGGCTATCTGGCCGCCGCGGCCGCCACCCTGGCCGGCGAGCTGGTCCTGGTGCTGGTCAACGCCTGGTGCCTGGGCCGGGCGGCCGGCCTGCCCGGCCCCTGGTCCCTGGCCGGCCGGCCGGCGGCGGCCACGGCAATGATGGGCCTCTTCCTCTGGCTGGAGCCTGGCTGGTGCCTGGGCCTGGTCATTCCCCTGGCGGCGGCGGTCTATCTGGGCGCGGCCCTGGCCCTGGGGGCGCTCAGGCCGGCCGAGCTGCGCCAACTGGCCGCCGGCTGGCGGGGGCGGGGCGGCGTGACCGGGGCCGGCGGGGCGGGCTCCTGATGCGGGTGCTGGTCATCGACCCCAACGCGGTGCGCACCGGCGAGCTGAGCAAGGCCGCGGCCCTGGCCGCCTGCGGCCCGGCGGTCACGGTGCTGGCCCCGCGGGCCTGGCGCGAGAACTACCGCCGCCAGGTGGCGCCGGCCGCCTGGGCCGGCAACTACCGCCTGGTGCGCGCCCCGGCCCTGGGCAAGCCGCCCAACCGGGCCGTGTTCCTGGCCGGCCTGGCCGAGGCCCTGCGCCCGGCCCCGGAGGTGGTGCTGGCGCTATCGGACGAGAACTTCTGGCTCACCGGCCAGGCGCTTCTCATGCAGCGCCTCTTGGCCCCGCGGGCGCGCTTCGTCTGCCATTCCTGGCGCAACCTGTGCTTCGACCGCCGCTGGCACCCCCAGCCCAGCCCGGCCCTGTACGCGGCCGACACCTGGCTGGAGCGCCGGATTTTCGCCCGCGCCGCGGCCATCATCGCCCGCAACCGGGCCGCGGCCACGGTGCTGCGCAGGCGGGGCTTCCGGGGCCGGGTGGTGTATATTCCCTGGGGCGTGGACACCGGCCATTTCCGCCCGGCCGCCGCCCCGCCGGCCCCGCGCCCCTACACGGTGGGTTTCGTGGGCCGCTTCAGCCCGGAAAAGGGCCTGGACACCCTGCTGGCCGCCAGCGCGTGCATGGCCGCGCCCCATCGCCTGGTGCTGTTGGGCGAGGGCCCCCTGGCCGGCGCAGTGCGCGCCATGGCCGCGCGTTCCGGGCCGGGCCGGGTGGAGATCCTGCCCCTGGTGGACCACGCCGCCATGCCGGCTCTCTACCGGCGCCTGGACGCGCTGGTGCTGCCGGCCCGGCCGGCGGGCTTCGATTTGGAGCAGTTTGGCCGGGTCTTGGTGGAGGCCATGGCCTGCGGGGTGGCGGTGGCGGGCAGCGACGCCGGGGCCATCCCGGAGGTGATCGGCCGGGCCGGCCTGGTCTTCCCGGCCGGCGATAGCGAGGCCCTGGCCGCGGCCCTGGACCGCCTGGCCGCGCCCGGCCCGCGCGCCGAGCTGGCCGCGGCCGGGCTTGTGCGGGCGCGGGAGCGCTTCTCCTGGGCCGCCTGGGCCCTGGCCACCACGAATTTATTGGAAACCCTGGTCGCCGGCCGCGAGCCGGGGCCGCCGTTGGAGGTGTGGTGAGGGTCGCCATCGACGTGCGCACGGTGACGCCCATGCGCTCGGGCATCGGCAACTACGTGCTCAACCTGCTGCGCGGGCTCGGGCGGGTGGCCCCGCGGGACGAGTTCCTGCTGCTGGGCCGGCCGGCCAACCTGGCGCTTTTGGCCGGGACCGCGCGCCCCGGCCAGGGCATCCCCACCAAAATCTCCCACGAGAGTCACCCCCTGGGCGACCTGTGGGAGCACTTTTGGCTGCCGGGGGCCCTGCGGCGGCGCGGGGTGCAGGTGATGCACGGCCCGGCGGTGCTCATGCCCCTGGCCGGCCGCGGCTTTGCCAGGGTGGCCACCATCCACGACCTGGTGGCCTTCCTCTACCCCGAGACCATCCCCCAGAAATACGCGCTCTACATGCGCTGGCTGCTGCGCCGGGTGGTAAAGCGCGCCGCGCGGCTGATCAGCGTGAGCCAGAGCACCAAGGACGACCTGGTGCGGGTGCTGGGGGTGGATCCGGCGCGGGTGACGGTCGCCCACCTGGCCGCCTCGCCCACCTTCCGGCCGGTGCAGGATCAGGCGGCCCTGGAGTCGGTGCGCCGGCGCTACGGCATCCACAAGCCGTTTTTCTACCACGTGGGCAACGTGGAGCCGCGCAAGAACCTGGTGCGCCTGGTCAAGGCCTACCTGGAGCTGCGCCCGCGTCTGAGCGGCCGGGCCCAGCTGGTCATCAGCGGCCAGAAGGGCTGGCTCACCGGGCCGTTATTCAAAGAACTGGCAGGGCTCAACCTGGCCGACGACGTGATCTTCACCGGCTTCGCGCCCCAGGCCGACCTGCCGCTTCTGATGAGCGCGGCCCGCGCCTTTGTCTTCCCCTCGCTCTACGAAGGCTTCGGCCTGCCGGCCCTGGAAGCCATGAGTTGCGGCACCCCACTGGTGACCAGTAATATCAGCTCATTGCCCGAAATCGTGGGCGACGCGGCCTTGTTGGTGGAACCCACCGACGTGGGCGGCATCGCCCAGGCCATGTGGCGGCTGTTCAACGACGACGACCTGCACGCCCGCCTGGGCGCGCGGGGCCTGAAGCGCGCGGCCGCCTTCAGTTGGGACGCCTGCGCCCGCCAAACCCTGGCCGTCTACCGGGCGGCCGGCAAGGAAAGCGAGACGGTTTGAGAATCATCTACGACCTGCGCACCCTGGAGCCGCGCATGCACGGCATGGCCCGCTACGGCCTGGAGCTACTCAAAGCCATGCTGGCCGAGGCCGGCGACGAGGTGGCTTTCGGGGTGCTGGTGCGCGACCGGGCCTCCACCGCCCTGCTGCCCAACGACCCCCGGCTGCTGGCCCTGGTCTTCCGCTACGGCCCCTACAGCCTGATGTCGCAACTGCTGCTGCCCAAGGTGCTGCTCACCCTGAACGCCAACCTCTACCACTGCACCTTCTACGCGCCGCCGGTGCGTTTCGACCAGCCCATGCTGATGACCGTGCACGACCTGATCCACCTGCGCTTCCCGGCCGACCACGGCCTCAAGCACCGCCTCTTCTACCGCTGGGTGGTGGAGCGGGCCGCGCGCAAGAGCCAGGCCGTCTTCACCGTCAGCCAGCACAGCAAGCGCGACATCGTGGACCTGCTCAAGGTGGACCCGCGCCGGGTGGTCGTCACACCCAACGCGGCGGGCGAAGTTTTCGCGCCCCTGCCGCCCGACCAGCGCGCCGCCGCGGCGGCCGGGCTGGGCCTGCCGCCGGCCTATGTGCTGGGCGTGGGCAACCCCAAGCCCCACAAGAACCTGGCCGCCCTGGTCGCGGCCCATGCCTCGCTCAGCGCCAGCCAAACCGACGTCCCGCCCCTGGTGCTGGTGGGCGTGAAGCCGGGCCAACTCGGCGGCGCACAGCCCTCCGAGCGCCTGCACCTGGTGCCCCACCTGGACGACGCCGGCCTGGCCGCGGCCTATGGCGCGGCCACGGCGGTGGTGATCCCATCGCTCTACGAAGGCTTCGGCCTGCCGGCCCTGGAGGCCCTGGCCTGCGGCGCGCCCTTGATCGCCAGCAACCGCGCCTCGCTGCCGGAGGTGGTGGGCAAGGCCGCGCTGCTGACCGACCCCGAGCCCGCGGCCCTGGCCCAAGTCCTGGGCCGGCTGCTGGCCGACGTCGATCTGCGCGCCAGGCTGGCCGCCGCCGGGCCGGACCAGGCCAGGCGCTTCACCTGGGCCGAGGCGGCCCGCTCGGCGCTGGGGGTCTACCACCACGTGCTGGAGGCCCCGCGCACATGAGCGCGGCCGCCTTGCCAGAGGCCCTGCGCGGGTTGCGGGTGGTGCTGGTGCACGATTGGCTCACCGGCATGCGCGGCGGCGAGAAGGTGCTGGAGTCCTTCTGCCGCCTGTTCCCGGCCGCGCCGCTCTACACCCTGCTGCACGTGCCCGGCTCGGTCAGCCCGCTCATCAGCGGCCGGACCATCCATACCAGCTTCATCCAACGCCTGCCGGCCAAGGAGCGCTATTACCGCCACTACCTGCCCCTGTTCCCCTGGGCGGTGGGCGCCATGAAGCTGCCGCCCTGCGACCTGGTGCTAACGAGCAGCCATTGCGCGGCCAAGTCGGTGCATCCGCCCCGGGGCGCGGTGCACGTCTCCTACCTGCACACCCCCATGCGCTACGTCTGGGACCTCTACGACCAGTACTTCGGCCCCGGCCGCGGCGGCCTGGCCAGCCTGGTCATGCCCATCCTGCGCAAGCCCCTGCAACGCTGGGACGTGGCCACCAGCGGCCGGGTCCATCATTTCATCGCCAACTCCGAGCACGTGGCCCGGCGCATCGCCCGCCACTACCGCCGCCGCTCCACCGTGATCCACCCGCCGGTGGAGGCCGGGCGTTTCGCGCCCGCGCCAGCCGGGGAGGTGGAGGACTACTACCTGGTGGTCAGCGCCCTGGTGCCCTACAAGCGCGTGGACCTGGCCGTGGCCGCCTGCGCCAAGAGCGGCCGCCGGCTCAAGGTGGTGGGAACCGGCCCGGAGGCGGCCCGGCTCCAGGCCCTGGCCGGGGGCAACGCGCGCATCGAGTTCCTGGGCTGGCAGCCGGACGCGGCCCTGCCGGGGCTCTACGCCAAGGCCCGGGCGTTGCTTTTTCCCGGCGAGGAGGATTTTGGCATCACGCCCCTGGAGTCCATGGCCTCCGGCCGGCCGGTGCTGGCCTATGGCCGGGGCGGGGCCCTGGAGACGGTGGTGGCCCCGGACGACCCGGCCGGACGGCCGGCCACCGGGCTTTTCTTCGCCGAGCAAGAGGCGGACGCGCTCACCGCGGCCATGGACGCCCTGGAAGCCGATTTCGCCGGCTTCGCGCCCCAAAACCTGGCCGCCCATGCCGCGGGCTTCGGCCGCGCGCGTTTCGAAGCGCGCATGGCCGACTTCCTGGCCCGCACCCTGGCCCCCGGCCAGGGCGATTGACCCACGTCCGGAGGGCGTGGTAGCTTCCCAGCCAGGGGTTGTCCGCAATCTTTTCGCCTGAATACACTGCCCTGGGGACAGCATGCAGGTTCTCATCATCGGCGCCGGCGAGGTCGGCTTCCACACCGCCCTGCGCCTGTCGCGCGAAGGCCACCGGGTGGTGGTGCTGGATAACGACCCCGAGCAACTGCGCAAGGTCAACGAGCGCATGGACGTCAACACCCTGTTGGGTCCGGGCTCCAGCCCCAGCATGCTCAGGGAGGCCGGCATCCACGACGCCGACATGGTGGTGGCGGTCACCGACAGTGACGAGGTGAACCTGCAGGCCTGCCGCTTCGCCAAGCTGCTCAGCCGCTCGGCCACCCGGGTGGCCCGCATCCGCAGCGCCGACTACCTGGATTTCTGCGAGGAGCACGGCAGCAAGGCCCTGGACATCGACACGGTCATCAACCCCGAGCGGGAGGTGGCCCGCCAGATCCTGCAATTCATCAGCGTGCCTGCCGCCTCCTCGGTGGCCGACTTTGCCGAGGGCCGGGTCAAGCTGCTGGGGCTCAAGGTGCCGGCCACCAGCCCCATGGTGGGGCGCAAGCTCATGGACCTGCGCACCCCGGGCGGGCCGGATTTCCTGGTGGCCGCCATCGAGCGCTCCGGGCACGTGGTCATCCCGCGCGGGCCCGACGCCATCCACTATGACGACCTGGCCTACGTGGTGGTGCGCAAGGAGCAGATCGACGCGGTGGTGCGCGGCTTCGGCCTGGCCGCCGACCCGGTGCGCAACCTGGTGGTGGTGGGCGGCGGGGCCATCGGCCGCCTGGTGGCCGAGGACGCCATCGCCCGCGGGGTGAAGGTGCGCATCATCGAGCGCGAGGAGGAGCGCTGCCAGCGCCTGGTGGACAGCCTCGAAGGCGTGCTGGTGCTGCACGGCGACGGCACCGACCTGAGCCTCTTGGAGGAGGAGAACGTCGGCGGGGCCGACGTCTTCTGCGCGGTGACCGACGACGAGGAGGACAACGTCCTCATCGCGCTCTTGGGCAAGAAAATGGGCGCCAAGCGCACCATCAGCCGGGTGGCCCACCTGGGCTACGTGCCCCTGGTCAGCACATTGGGCCTGGACCTGGTGGTCAGCCCCCGTTTCGCCGCGGTGGGGGCCATCCTGCGCTATCTGCGCCGGGGCAAGGTGCTCAACGTGGCGGCCTTGCGCGACGAGGGCGCCGAGGTGATCGAGGTGGAGGCCCAGGCCACCTCCGGGGTGGTGGGCCGTCCTTTGGCCCAGGTCAAGCTGCCGGCCGGGGCCCTGGTGGCGGCCCTGGACCGCGGCGGCGTGGTGGACATCCCCAGCGGCTCCACCGTGGTGCAGCCCGGCGACCGCCTGGTGATCTTCCTGCTGCGCTCGGTGCTGGCCAAGGTGGAGAAATTGCTCACCGTCAGCCTCGAATACTTCTAGGTCCGGCCGTGGGCTTCCCCTACGTCATCGCCTTGCTGGGGCTTTTAGCCATGGGCCTGGGGCTTTGCATGCTGCTGCCCCTGGCCGTGGCCCTCATCTATGGCGAGGCGGTCTGGACCGCCTTCCTCATCGGGGCCGTGGCCAGTTGCGTTCCCGGCGCGGGGCTCTACTACGCGCTGCGCGACACCCAGTCCAAGGAGATGAACCACCGCCAGGGCATGGCCGTGGTGGGCCTGGGCTGGCTCATGGCCGCGCTGTTGGGCGGGCTGCCCTTCCATCTCTCCGGCGAGTTCGCCGGCTTTGCCGACGCGGTCTTCGAGGCGGCCAGCGGCTTCACCACCACCGGGGCCAGCGTGCTCACCGACGTGGAGAAAGCCAGCCACGCGGTGCTCTTCTGGCGGGCGCTCACCCACTGGCTAGGCGGCATGGGCTTCATCGTGCTCTCGCTGGCCATCCTGCCCCTGGTGGGGGTGGGCGGCATGCAGCTCTACAAGGCCGAGGTGCCCAGCCCCACCCCGGACCGCCTGCAACCGCGCATCGCCGACACCGCCGGCGTACTCTGGAAGGTCTACGCGCTCCTGACCGGCCTGGAGACGCTGTTGCTCATGGCCGGGGGCATGGACTGGTTCGACGCCCTCTGCCACGCCTTCGCCACCCTGGCTACCGGCGGCTTCAGCACCAAGAACGCCAGCATCGCCGCCTACGAGAGCCCCTACATCGAATGGGTGGTGACGGTCTTCATGGTCCTGGCCGGCATGAACTTCTCGCTGCACTACTGGCTGCTCAGGGGCCGGGCGAAGGTCTGGCTCAAGGACGAGGAGGGGCGCTTCTACCTGGGCCTGACCGTCGTCGCCAGCCTGGTGATCGCGGCCGGGCTGTTCCTGGCCGGCAGCGGCCCGGAGGCCAGCCTGCGCCTGGCCGCCTTCCAGGTGGCCACCATCCTCACCACCACCGGCTTCGCCACGGCCGACTACTCCCTGTGGCCGGCCCTGCCCCTGGCGCTGCTCATCGTGCTGATGTTCGTGGGCGGCTCGGCCGGATCCACCGGCGGCGGGCCCAAGATCATGCGGGTGATGGTGGTGCTCAAGCAGTCCTACTACGAGTTCCTGCGCCTGGTGCATCCGCGCATGGTCACGCCGCTGCGCCTCAACGGCCGGGCGGTGGACCGCCAGGTGGTGGCCTCCATCTGGTCGTTCATGGGTCTGTACCTCACCTGCTTCGTGGTCACCGGGGTGGTGCTGGCGGCCCTGGGCGTGGACGTGACCACCAGCTTCTTCGCCTCCATCGCCTGCCTGGGCAACATCGGCCCCGGTCTGGGCCAGGTGGGTCCGGCCGGCAACTACGCCGAGATACCGCTCATGGGCAAATGGGTGCTGTCGCTGGCCATGATCGTGGGCCGGCTGGAGATCTACACCGTGCTCATCCTGCTGGTGCCGGAGTTCTGGCGGCGCTGAGCGCCGGCAGTCGGGAGAACCTCGATCCAAGCCAGCGCGGGCGGGTTTTATCAGCCCGGCCTTGCCGCGCCAGCCAACCTAAGCTTGGCGGCAAGATAAAACGCGGGCGGGTTTTATCCCCGCCCGTAGTTTTTCGCCGGAGTTTCTCGTTACTTATGCGGCACCAGGGCCATGAGCGGGGCCAGGTCCAGGTTCGCCCTGGTGGCGGCCTCCAGGTCGGCCGGGGCCGGGCAGTCTTTGGCGTCCTTGGCCAGCCAGGGCAGCATGCCCAAAAACGGCACCCCGGAAAAGTCGGTGATCATCTCGGCGTTGTAGGGGATGGCCGGATCCTCGGGCAGCTTGGGGTCGTGGCCGGAGAAGATGAAGCCGATCACCTTCAGGCCGCGGTCGCGCACCGCGCCGATGGTGAGCAGGGTGTGGTTGATGGTGCCCAGGCCGGGCCGGGCCGCCACCAGCACCGGCAGATCCAGGTCCACCATCAAATCCAGCAGGATCAGGCGGGTGGTCAGCGGCACCATGATGCCGCCCACGCCCTCCACGATGGTGAACTGGTGGCGGGCCAGGGTCTCGCGCAACAGCCGGCGCACCTCGGAGACGGAGATGTGCACGCCCTCCAGGCGGGCGGCCACCAGGGGGGCCAGGGGGTGGCGCAGGCAGATGGGGTTCACGCGCTCGGGCGGGTCGACCAGGCCGGCCACCTGCTTCATGAACAAGAGATCCGGGCTGACCAGGAGTCCGTCCTGCTCCACGCCGCCGGTGCCCACCGGCTTCAGGTAGCCGGCGTCCACGCCCCGGCTGCGCAGGACCAGCAGCAAGGCCGCGCTGAGCATGGTCTTGCCCACCTCGGTGTCGGTGCCGGTGACGAAGATGCCGGGAGCCTTTTTCATGCGCTCGTCTCCTGGGACGCGGCCAAAAGGGCCTGGGCCGCGGTTTCGAGGTCGGTTTCGGTGTGGGCCGCGGTGATGGTGAACCGGATGCGGCTGGCGCCCTCGGGCACCGTGGGCGGGCGCATGGCCGGGGCCAGCACCCCGTGGCGCAGCAGGCCGGCAGCGAGAATGAGGGCCGGCTGGGCCGCGCCAACCATCAGCGGCACGATGGGCCCGGCGGTGCTCAGCAGGCTGAAGCCCAGGCCATGCAGGCGGCGGCGGAACACCTCGCCCAGCTCAACCAGGCGCTGGCGACGCCAAGCCTCGTCATCCACCAGGGCCAGGGCTTCCATGGCCACGGCCGCCTGGACCGGGGGCGGGGCGGTGGTGTAGAGGAAGCTGCGGGCCTGGTGGATGAGGCTGTCAATGACGGTCTGCGCGCCGGCCACGAAGCCGCCCAGGCCGCCCAGGGCCTTGCTGAAGGTGCCCACCATGACCAGCTCCGGACCGGGGGCCAGGCCGAAATGATCCAGGCTGCCCCGGCCGCGCGGGCCCCAGACCCCGGTGGCGTGGGCGTCGTCCACCACCAAGAGCGCGCCCTGGCGGCGGGCGGCGTCCATGAGCGCCGGCAGGGGGGCCAGGTCGCCGTCCATGGAGAACACCCCGTCGGTCACCAACAGCTTGAGCGCGCCGGCCGGGGCCTGGGCCAGGAGCGCCTCGGCCTGGGCCGCGTCGGCATGGGGGTAGACCTTGAGTTCAGCCCGCGAAAGCCGGCAGGCGTCGATGAGGCTGGCGTGGTTAAGGGCGTCGCTGACCACGTAGTCGCCCTTGCGGCCCAGGCCGGCCACCGCGCCCAGGTTGGCCATGTAGCCGGTGGCGAAAAAGAGCGCCGCCTCGGTCTCCTTGAAGGCCGCGATGCGCTTTTCCAACTCCTGGTGCAGGTCCAGGGTGCCGGAGACCAGGCGGCTGGCCGCGCTGCCGCTGCCAAGCCGGCCGGCGGCCTCGGCCGCGGCCGCGGCCAGGCGGGGATGGCGCGCCAGGCCCAGGTAGTCGTTGCTGGCCATGAGCAGCACCGGCCGGCCCTCCACCCGCACCCAGGGGCCGGTGGCCGGCCCCACCCCGCGCAGGGCGCGGGCCAGGCCCCGGCGGCGCTGGTCGTCCAGGCGCTGGGCCAGGATGTCCAAGGCTAGACTTTGGGCGGGAGCTTGGCTCACGCGGCGGCCTCCGTGACCTCGCCGATGGCCGCCTCCACCGCGGCTAGCAGGTGGTTCAGTTCCGCCTCCGTGCTGGCCAGGGGCGGCATCAGCACCACGGTGTCGCCCAGGGGCCGGATGATGACCCCGTGCGGCCGGCAGGCCATGATGACCCGGTGGCCCATGCGTAAACCCGGGTCATAGGGCGTGTCGCTGGCCTTGTCCGCGGCCAGCTCGATGCCGATCATGAGCCCCTGCTGGCGCACCTCCACCACGTGATCCAGGGCGGCGATGCGCTGGAGGCCCGCGGCCATCTGGGCGATGCGCGGGGCCAGGTTGGCCACCAGGCCGGTCTCGGCCATGAGCCCCAGGTTGGCCAGGGCCGCGGCGCAGGTGATGGGGTTGCCGGTGTAGGTGTGGCCGTGGAAAAAGGTCTTGAACTCGGTGAACTCGCCCAGGAACGCGCCATAGACCCGCTCGCTGGCCAGGGTGGCGGCCAGGGGCAGCACCCCGCCGGTGAGGCCCTTGCCCAGGGCCATCAGGTCGGGCGTCACGCCCTCCAGCTCGCAAGCAAAGAGCGCGCCGGTGCGGCCAAAGCCGGTTGCCACCTCGTCGGCGATCAACAACACGTCATGGCTGCGGCAGATCTCCCACAGCCGGCGCAGATAGCCCTCGGGCTGCACGATGATGCCGTCGGCCCCCTGCACCCGGGGCTCCACGATCAGCGCGCAAATCTCCTCGCCGCGGTCACTGAGCAGCTCGTCCAGCTTGTCGGCGCAGGCCAGGCCGCAGGCCGGGTGCTTGAGCCCCAGGCGGCAGCGGCGGCAGTGGGGCTGGGGCAGGCGGTGCGCCGGAAAAAGCAGCGGGCCGTAGACCTGGTGGAAGAGGTCGATGCCGCCCACGCTCACGCTGCCCAGGGTGTCGCCGTGGTAGGCCCCCTCCAGGCTGACGAAGGTTTTTTTCTGCGGCTTGCCGGACTGCCGCCAGAACTGGAAGGCCATTTTGAGCGCGATCTCCACCGCGGTGGAGCCGGCCTCGCTGTAGAAGACCTTGTCCAGCCCGGCCGGGGTGATGCGGGCCAGCTCGGCGGCCAGGGCGATGGCCTTGGGGTGGCTGAGGCCCAGCAGGGTGGAATGGTCAAGGTCGTCGAGCTGGGCCTTGATGGCCGCGTTGATGGCCGGCACGTTGTGGCCGTGCACGGTGACCCACAGCGAGCTGACGCCATCGAAGTAGCGCCGGCCCTCCACGTCGATGAGCCAGTTGCCCTCGGCGCGTGCGATGATCACCGGCGGCTCGCCGGGCCACAGGCGCATCTGGGTGAAGGGGTGCCACAGGTTGGTAAGGTCGGCGGTGATGAGTGCGTCGCGGTCCATGGTGGTTCAGCCCTCCCGGCCCAGGGCGCTGAGCCCCAGGGCGGCCAGGTCGTTGATGTCGTCGGCCGGCTGGCGGCCCTCGGTGGTCAGGTAGTTGCCGATCATGGTGGCGTCGGCCCCGGCCAGGTACATCAGCGGGGCCAGGTTGCCCAGCACCTGCTGGCGGCCGCCGCAGGTGCGGATGCGGGCGCTGGGCAGCATGAGCCGGAAGACCGCCACCGCGGCCAGGGCCTCCAGGGGCGTGAGCGGGCGCAGGTGGCCCAGCCTGGTGCCGGGGATGGGGTTCAGGAAGTTCAGCGGCACGCTCTCGGGGTTCAGCGCCGCCGTGGCCAGGGCCAGCTCGGCGCGCTGGCGCGGGGTCTCACCCAGGCCCACGATGCCGCCCACGCAGACCTCCAGGCCGGCGGCCTGGGCCGCGCGCACGGTGTCCACGCGGTCGGCGAAGGCGTGGCTGGTGCAGATGCGCGGGAAATAGCTTGGCCCGGCCTCCAGGTTGTGGTGATAGCGGGTCAGCCCGGCCGCGGCCAGGCCTTGGGCCTGGTCCGGAGTGAGGAGCCCCAGCGAGGCGCAGGGGCTGATGAGCCCCTCGGCGCGAATCTGCTCTATTGCGCGGCATATTTCGCCAAAGGCCCGGCCACTTGGACAGCCCCGGCCGCTGGTGACGATGCCGAAGCGCATGGCCCCGGCCGCGGCCGCGGCCCGGGCCCGGGCCACGATCTCGGCCGCCGGGAGCAGGGGGTAGATCTCGGCCGTGGTCTGGTGATGGGCGCTCTGGGCGCAGAAGGCGCAGTCCTCGGAGCAGCGGCCCGAGCGGGCGTTGACGATGGCGCAGAACTCCACCCCGTGACCGGAGGCGGCCTGGCGGGCCCGGCTGGCCTGGGCGATCAGATCGCCCAACTCGGCCAGGTCGGCCGGCTGCAACAGACGGGCGGCCAGGTCCAGGTCGGTCAGGGGCAGCGGGAGGTTGGGCATGATGGCTCCTGAAACGTCAACCAGGGTTGAAAATCGGTTGACAATCTAACAGAGGCGCGCCGCGCCGGCAAGCCGCGGCCGGGCTTATTTGCCCCAAGTCGCCGCCGGACTGTAATAAACTGTTCAAAACACCTGGGCAGGAGAGAATGACGTGATAGGTACGGGGAAAAGGCCCTGGACCGCCCTCACCGGGCTGGCGGTCATGGCTTGCAGTCCGGTGCTGGCGGCCTGCGCCGGAATCGTGGGCGGGCCCCAGTCGGCCCCGCCGGAGGGCATGATACGGGTGCCGGCCGGCGAGTTCATGATGGGCAGCCGCGACAGCGTGGAGGAGATCATCAGAAAGGGCGGGGGCGAGGCCAAGCACTACCAGCGCGAGTTCCCCCAGCATAAGGTGGAGATAACCCAATCCTTTTTCCTGATGGCCCGCGAGGTGAGCAACGACGAGTTCGCCGCCTTCGTGGCCGCCACCGGCCGCGTAACCGACGCCGAGCGCCTGGGCTATGGCCATGTCTGGAGCAAGGGCTTCGTGCGGAAGCGCGGAGCCGACTGGCGCCACCCCCAGGGGCCGGAGAGCGATATAAACGGCCGGGGCAGTCACCCCGTGGTGCAGGTGAGCTGGAACGACGCCCAGGCCTACTGCCGCTGGCTGGGCTCCAAGGACGGCCGCTACTACCGCCTGCCCACCGAGGCCGAGTGGGAGTACGCCTGCCGGGCCGGCGGCACCACGCCTTTCGCCTTTGGCGAGAACGTCACCGCCGACCAGGCCAACTACTTTGCCAAAAAGCCCTATCCCGGCGGCCAGCCGGGCATCTATCGCGCCACCACCACCCCGGTGGGCAGCCTGGCGGCCAACCCCTGGGGATTTTTCGACATGCACGGCAACGTCTGGGAGTGGTGCCAGGACCGATTGGACCTGGACTACTACGCCTACTCGCCGAAAAAGGACCCCGAGGGCCCGCCCGACGGCGCCGAGCGGGTGGTGCGCGGCGGGGCCTACAACTTCCCGGCCGTGGGGGTGCGCAGCGCCCGGCGCTGGGGCCTGCCGCCCGAGCAGGCCTACAGCCAGGTGGGCTTCCGGGTGGCGGCCGACGATCAGCCGCCGCTCCGGGATGGCGGCCGCCGGTGGTCCTGGTAATAGCAACTAAAAATCATTATCATTAAAGCAGCGGACGGTCTGGCCGAGTCACAGTCATATTGGGAGGTGCAACCGATGCGCAATAAGGGGCTGTTGAGTCTGACCTTGCGTGGTCTGGCCCTGTTCGGGATTCTGTTGACGATCCTGGCCGCGGCCCCGGCCCCGGCGGCGGCCGCCGGCGCCATCCTCAAGGTGGGCGTTCCCGAGGAGCCCAAGAGCCTCAACCCCTGGCTGGCCACCGACACCTGGTCCAGCCGGGTGGTGCGCCTGATCTACGAGCCGCTTTACATCCGCGAGCCCAAGAACCTGGACCTCATCCCCTGGCTGGCGGCCGAGATGCCGGTCTATGACGCCACGGCGCTGACCTACACCATCAAGCTGCGCCCGGCCCAGTGGTCCGACGGCAGCAGGTTAACCGCCGACGACGTGGCCTACACGGTCTGGCTGATCCAGGCCTTCAAGATTCCGCTCTACTACGACCTCTGGGACACGGTGACCAAGGTCGAGGTGCTGGACCCGGCCACCATCCGTTTCACCCTGAGCGGGCCCCTGGCCACCTTCATCAGCCGCTCCCTGGCCACTCCCATCATCCAGCGCGCCCAGTGGGAGCCCATCGCCGCTGCGGCGCAGAAGTCCGACAAGCCGCTGGCCAAGTTGCGCGAGGCCAAGCTGGACAAGCCCATCGGCACCGGGCCCTTCAAGCTGGCCCAGTGGCAGAGCGGGGTGCTGATGTTCCTGCAGGTCAACCCGCACTTCTTCGGCCGGGGTCAGGAGATCGCCGGCTACAAACTGGGCCCCTACATCTCCGGCCTGTTGATCAAGGTCTTCGGCACCGCCGACGCGGCCGTGCTGGGCCTGCGCAAGGGCGACATCGACTTCTATTGGAACGCCATCCTGCCCGGCTATCTGGCCGACCTGGAGAAGAACCCACAGATCAAGCTCTTCCGCGGCAAGAAGAGCGCCCTGTATTACCTGGGCTTCAACCTGCGCCGGCCGCCCATGCATGACCTGGCCTTCCGCCAGGCCGTGGCCACCATGGTGGACAAGGGCTTCATCGTCCAGCGCATCCTGCAAGGCGCCGGCGAGGCCATGACCGCGGTGGTGCCCGAGGGCAACGTCTATTTCCACAACCCCGGCCTCAAGGATCCCGGCCAGGGCCTGGACAAGGCCCAGCGGGTCAAGGCGGCTTACGCCATCCTGCAGAAGGCCGGCTACACCTGGGACACGCCGCCGGTGGACGCCCAGGGCCAGGTCCGGCCGGGCGAGGGCCTGCGCGATCCCGAGGGGTTCCCCATCCGCGAGCTGACCGTGCTCACCCCGCCCAGCGACTATGACCCCAACCGGGCCATGGCCGGCATGATGGTGCAGGAATGGCTCAAGGAGCTGGGCATCCCGGTGGCGGCCCGGCCCATGGCCTTTGGCGCCATGCTCAAGCAGGTCAAGACCAAGCATGATTTTGACCTGTTCGTGCTGGGTTACGGCCGCCTGAATCTCGACCCGGACTACATGCGCAGCTTCTTCCATTCCAAGCAGGACAGGCCCGGCGGCTGGAACATGAGCGGTTACCAGAACCCGGCCTATGACAAGCTGGCCGACGGCTCGGAGACCGAGATGGACCCGGCCAAGCGGCGGGAGGCCTTCTTCGCCATGCAGAAGATGATCTGCGATGACGTGCCCTACCTGCCGCTGTACAACCCGGCCCTGGTGGAGGGCGTGCGGCTGGACAAGTTCAGCGGCTGGGTGGAGATGGTCGACGGCATCGGCAACACCTTCAGCTTCTGCGTGGTCAAGCCGAAGTAGCCGACGGCCGGCAGAACGAACCAAACACGGGGCGGGCCCTAACTCGGGTCCGCCCCGGTCATTTTGGCGATAAATCGGCCCAACGGCCCTTTGCCCGTGGCCAGGGCGTCCACCCTGCGCACCAGGCCGGCCAGCAGGCGGCCGGCCGGCGTGGCGGCGCGCAGGAAGCGCTGGCGCAGGACCTGGTGCCAGAGCCGGCCCGGAAGGTCGCGGCGCAGGCGGGTCTTTTTCATGCGCAAGAGCACCCGGCGCAGCTCCTTCACCTCGCCGGTGGTCAGGCAGTAGCCCTGGGTCCAGGGGATGGCGAGATCCGTGCCGCCCCAGCGGTCCAGGGCCTCCCAGTCGGCCAGGCGGGCCGGCCGGGCGAAGCCGCGCGCCACGCACATCTCAAACAACGGCGTGCCGGGGTAGGGTAAATAGAAGCCCAGGGTGAAGCCGATGCGGGGCAGGCTTTCCAGGCAGTGCAGCACCAGGCGCAGGGTGGCCTGGAACTCGGCCAGGGTCTCGCTGGGCGCGCCCACGATGAAGGAGAGCATGAGGTAGCCGGGGAAGGCTTTCAGCATCTCCACCACCCGCCGGGTCTCGGCCACGTGGAAGCCCTTTTGTAAGAGATCCAGCACCCGGTCGGAGCCCGACTCCATGCCGATGAACAGGCTGCCCACCCCCCGGCTGGCCAGGTCGGCCAGGAACTCGGGGCTCAGGTAATCGACCCGGGTCTCCACGTGCATGCCGTTGGTGTGAAGGCCCTCCAGCACGCCCAGAGCCCATTTCTTGTTGGCCGTGAAGTTGTCGTCATAGAAGAACACCCCACCCAGGTCGTACTGCTGCCTGAGGGCGGTGATGTCCGCGATGACTTTGGTGGGCGACTGCCTGCGCCAGGTGCGCTGGTTGAAGAAGTGGTTGTAGCAGAACCCGCAGGCGTGCGGGCAGCCGCGGCTGGCCACGTAGCCGAAGAGCACCCGCCGCACGCCCTCGTAGTTGGCGGCGATGTATTTTTCCACCGGGATCAGCGACCAGTCCATGTCGTACTGGTCCAGGTCCTTGATCAGGGGTGGCCGCTCGTTGACGACTGTCTGGCCGTCTTGCTTGTAGCCCAGGCCGGGGATGGCGGCCACCGGCGCTCCGGCGGCCAGGGCCTGGGCCAGGCTCACCGCGGTCACCTCGCCCTCGCCCAGCACCACGTAGTCCACCACGTCCTCGGCCAGGCACTGGGCCGGCTCCACCGTGGCGTGCACCCCGCCCAGGACCACCGCCACGCCGGGCAGGGCGGACTTGAGCCTGCCCGCGCACTCCAGCACCAGGCTGAGCGGGTCGCCGGTGATGATGGAAAGCCCCACCAAAAACGGCCGCTGGGCCATGACCGCGGGCAGGCCGGCCAGGGCCTCGTCCTTGGTCCAGTGATATACCTGCACGCCAAAGCCGGCCTTTTTGAGCGCATCGCCCACGAAGAGCAGGCCCATGGGCGGGCGGGGCGGCTCCAGGGTGCCGTGCCAGATCTTGATCAGGGCCACCTGGCTCTGGTCCAGGGGCGCGGGGGCGGACGCTGAATTGTTTTGCATGGTCGCGGTCATGGGGCACATCATAACCCCTGGGGGGCGGCGCGTCCACGCTGGCGCGCGTCAGCGGCAATCAAGCGCGGAGGCCGGCATATGGCGAAGCAGATGGACGAGCTGGAGGGCTATTTCCGGGGGCTCACGCCCGCGCGCGACGGATTATTGCTGGAGCTGGAGGCCGAGGCCGCGGCCGAGGGCATCCCCATCGTGGGCCCGGTGGTGGGCCGGCTGCTGGCCATCCTGGCCGGCCTGACCGGCGGCGGCGCGGTGCTGGAGCTGGGCGCGGCCAGCGGCTATTCGGCCATCCACCTGGCCCGCGGCCTGCGCCCCGGCGGCCGGCTGGTGACCATCGAGGAGAACCCGGCCATGGCGGCTCGGGCGCGGGCCAACCTCAAGCGGGCCGGACTGGCCGTCTCCTGGTCGGTGCTGGAGGGCGGGGCCGCGGACCTGCTGCCCGGCCTGGACGGGCCCTTCGACCTGGCCTTTTTGGACATCGACAAGGCCGGCTACGCCCCGGCGCTGGCCCACTGCCGCCGTCTGCTGCGGCCGGGCGGTCTGCTGGCGGCGGACAACACCAGTTTCAGCGCGGCGGCGGATTTCATCGCGGACGTGGACGCCGACCCGGCCTGGCGGGCGGTGCATTTGCTGGCCTTGCTGCCCGGCCACTCGCCCGAGCACGACGGCTTCAGCCTGGCCCTGCGTCTGCCGGATTAATCCACCGAGAGGACGCTGACGTCGCCGTGGCGGATGCGGCTCACCGCGCCCGGCGATTCTTCCAAGAGGAGCGCGCCGTCGGCGGCCACGCCCCGGGCCACGCCAACGCGGATGATCTCGCCATCGCGCACCTGCACCCGCCGGCCGCTGAGCCAGGAGCGCTGGTTGCATTGGGCGGTCAGCTCGGCCCGCGCCCCGGCCATCAGCTCGGCGTAGAGCGCGCGGCATTCACGCAGGATGGCGGTAAGCACCTCGGCCCGGTCCCAGGCCCGGCCAGTGGCGGCCAAGAGCGAGTTGGCCGGGGCGGGCAGGGCGGCCAGGTCAACGGGCGTCAGGTTCACGTTGAGCCCCACCCCCACCACCACGTAGTCCAGGAGCTCGGCCCGGGCGGTGAGCTCGGTCAGGATGCCGGCCAGCTTGCGGCCGTCCAGGTACACGTCGTTGGGCCACTTGATGGCCGGGGCCAGATCGCAGAGGCCCTCCAGGGCCCGGCACACGGCCAGGGCCATGAGGTTGGTCAAGCCGAAGACCTCGTCCAGGCCCAGGCGCGGGCGCAGGAGCAGCGAGAAGAGCAGCGCCGCGCCGGCCGGGGCGCTCCAGCGCCGGTCCAGGCGGCCGCGGCCGGCGCTTTGCGCCTCGGCCACCAGGCAGGCCCCGTGGGGCGCGCCGGCCTCGGCCCGGCGGCGGGCCTCCAGGTTGGTGCTGTCGATCTCCTCAAAGTGACAGAGCGGCAGGCCCAGGCCGGGCGCGGCCAGGCGGGCCTCGATGCGCGCGGGCAGCACCCGGTCCGGTTCGGCCGCCAGGCTGTAGCCGGCCCGGCTGCGGGCGTCGATGACAAAACCCTGGCCGCGCAGGGCCTCCACCACCTTGCCCACCGCGGCCCGGCTCACGCCAAGTTGGTTGCCCATGTCCTGGCCCGAGACCGGGCCGGGGCCGGTCAGCAACAGGCCCAAAACCCGCCCCGGCAGGGAAAATTCGCTCATCGGCGCAGGTCGTCCAGCAGGCCCAGCACGGCCTGGTTGAAGCCGGCCGGGCCGGGCTGGGTGGTGCGGGTCAGGCCGGGCAGGTCCAGGGGCGCGTGGCTGCCGTCGGGCCTGGCCACCAGGAAGGGCCGGTCCACGGCCTTGAGCAGGGGCAGGTCGTTGGCGGCATCGCCCAGGCCGGCGGTGATGAGATTGGGGTCGAGCTTGCGATAGAGCGCCGCCACCAGGTCCACGGCCCGGCCCTTGTCCGCGCCGGAGAGCACGTGCCAGAAGCGCCCGCCCTGGGTGGCGGTGAGTCCGGCGGCCGCGGCAGCGGCGGCGAACTGTGCGGCAAACTCCGGGTTTCGGCCCTCGGCGTCGGGCAAGAGCACCGGCTCGTTGAACTCCCGCTGCCGGGCCAGGGCCGCGGCCTCCGGCGTCAGGCCGGTCAGCCCGGCCACCTCGGCGTCGGTCATCTCGCCAAAGCCCCGCGCGCCGAAGCGGCCGGCGAAGCTGGCCAGGCGGCGGCGGACCTCCTTGATGTCCAGGCCCAGGGCCAGGCCCAGCCAGTCCGAGCCGGCGTCGCGCCAGCCGGCCAGCATGGTCAGGCCGTGGCCCACCGGTATGAAGACGCCGCCGCCGTTCTCGCTGATGATGGGCGCATTGAGGCCCAGCTCCCACCACAACGGCACCATCTCGGCCCGGGTCTTGCTGGAGCAGAGCACCAGCGCCACCCCGGCGGCCTTGAGCGCCGCCAGGGCCGGCCCGGCCGGGGCGTGGGAATAGGTGTGGTGGTCCAGCAGGGTGCCGTCCAGGTCGCTGAAGACCACCAGGCCCATGCTAGTCGCGGCCTTCGGGGTAGAAGTAGTCGCGGATCAGCCGCACCGCGCAGAAGCGGCCGCACATGGTGCAGACCTCCTCCTCGGCCGGCGGGCTGGATTCGCGGATGGCGCGGGCGGTCTTGGGGTCCAGGCACAGGCCCAGCATGGTCTCCCAGTCCATGCGCCGGCGCGCCTCGGCCATGGCCAGGTCGCGGTCCCAGGAGAGCTGGCGGCCGCGGGCCAGGTCGGCGGCGTGGGCGGCGATGCGGGTGACGGCCACGCCCTCGTAGACCTGCTCCGGGCCGGGCAGGGCCAGGTGCTCGCTGGGGGTGACGTAGCACAGGAAATCGGCCCCGGCCCAGCCGGCCAGGGCCCCGCCGATGGCGCAGGCCACGTGGTCGCGGCCGGCGGCCACGTCGGTGACCAGGGGGCCCAGCACGTAGAAGGGCGCGTTGTGGCACAGCCGCTTCTGGATCTGGATGTTGGCCTGCACCTGGTCCAGGGGCACGTGGCCCGGCCCCTCGATCATCACCTGCACGCCGGCGGCCCAGGCCCGCTGGGTCAGCTCGCCCAGGGTGACCAGCTCGGTGATCTGGGCGCGGTCGGTGGCGTCGGCCAGGCAGCCGGGCCGGAGCCCGTCGCCCAGGCTCAGGGTCACGTCGTGGGCGCGGGCGATCTCCAGCAGGCGGTCGTACTGCTCGTAGAAGGGGTTCTCCTTGTTGTTGGCGATCATCCAGCAGGCCAGGAACGCGCCGCCCCGGCTGACGATGTCGGTGACGCGCCCCTCGGCCTTCAGGCGCTCCAGGGCGTGGCGGGTCACGCCGCAGTGCACGGTCATGAAGTCCACGCCCTCGGCCGCCTGCTCCTCGATGACGCCGAACAGCTCGTCCGGGGTCAGGTCGATGATGCCCTTGTCCTCGCCGGTGATCTTGACCGCGGCCTGGTAGATGGGCACCGTGCCCACGCAGACCGGGCTGTGCTCCAGCACCTGGCGGCGCATGGCCGTGAGGTCGCCGCCGGTGGAGAGATCCATCACCGCGTCGGCCCCGGCCTCCAGGGCGGCCTGGAGCTTGGCCAGCTCCTCGGCCGGGTCGCAGCGGTCCGGGCTGGAGCCGAGGTTGGCGTTGACCTTGACCCGGAGCCCCTGGCCCACCCCGCAGGGCACCAGGCAGGTGTGGGCCGGGTTGGCCGGGATGGCCACCACGCCGGCCGCCACCATTTCGCGCAGGCCCTCGGGGTCCACGCCCTCGCTGGCGGCCACCACCTGCATGGCCGGGGTGATGCGGCCTTGGCGGGCCGCTTCCATCTGGGTTGCCATGATGCTATTCCTCGCTGCCGGCCAATTCCTTGACCATGCGCACAATGTGTTCGGGATCGTTGGCCAGGATGCGCAGGATGGGCTCCTTGCCGGTCTCGCCGCGGTCGAAGATCGCCTCCGGCACCCGCCCCAGGCGGCCGATGACCCAGGCCGTGCCCCACTCCAGGGTGGAGCCCTCCATCTCCTTGACCGCGGGCGGCTCGTCGGCGCGGTCGAACTCGCCCACCAGCCAGCCCAGGGTGCGGGCCCGGGCCAGCAGATCCTCGGAAAAGCGCAGGGCCATGGCCGCGCGCTTTTCGGGGTCGTGGGCCATGGCGGTCAGGATGATCTTGGCCACGTGGTTGCTGCCGCCGGGCAGGATGGGCCCGGCCGCCCGCATGCGCCCGCCGATGGCCGTGATGCGCCCGGCCACGGCCAGCACCTGGGCCGGCATGGCCGCGCCGGGGGTGGCGTAGCCCATCTGGCTGCGCACCTCGGGCACCAGCGCGCCCAGGCCCGGCGCGCACTCCAGTTGTTCCAGGGCGGCCTGGAACTCGGCGATGCAGGGGCCCAGCTTGAGCTTGGGCTCCAGGTCGGCCAGGGCGTGCACCGGGCCGTGGCCCCGGCCCAGGGTCAGGCCGCCGGCGATGGCCCGGCGCACCAGGATGCGCGCCCGCTCCACCGCCGCCACCACGCCCCAGCCCTTGGCCAAGAGCGTGGCCGTGGCCGAGGCCAGGGTGCAGCCGGTGCCATGGGTGTGGGGGGTGTCCAGGCGCGGGCCGCTGAATTCGTGGATCTGGCCGCCGTCAAAGAGCACGTCCACCACCATGCCCTCCAAATGGCCGCCCTTGACCAGCACCGCGTCCGCGCCCAGGCCGGCCAGGTCGCGGGCCGCCGCGGCCATGGCCTCGGGATCGCGCACCCGCCGGCCCAAGAGGACCTCGGCCTCGTCCAGGTTGGGGGTCAGCAGGGTGGCGCGGGGGATGAGGCGGGTCTTCATGACCTCCACGGCCTCCTCCAGCAGCAGGCGGTCGCCGCCCTTGGCGGCCATGACCGGGTCCACCACCACCGGCTGGGTGACATCCCTGATCAGCTCTGCCACCAGGCCCACCAGTTCGGCCGAGTGCAGCATGCCGATCTTGAGCGCGTCCAGGCCGATGTCCTCGACCACGGCCCTGAACTGGCTGGTCACGAACTCCGGCGGCACCGGCATCACCCCGTGCACCCCCACCGTGTTCTGGGCGGTGAGCGCGGTGACCACGGTGGTGGCGTGCCCGCCCAGGGCGGCCACGGCCTTGAGGTCGGCCTGGATGCCCGCCCCGCCGCCGGAGTCGGAGCCGGCCATGATCAGCACCCGTGGCAAAGACATCGGCTTCCTCCCGCTCGCGCCGGCCCGGTCCGGGCCAGGCCCCCAGGCCAGGCGCGCAAAAAAGTACAGGCCGCCCGGCTGGGCAGCCTGCCTGGCGCGGCCCCAAAGGCCGCCGTCCTGGGCGCGGGGTCCAGCCGTTCCCTTCGCCGGTATTACCCGGATCAGGTTCAAGGGGTTGCCCCGGCCACTCTGGGCGGGGCTCTCAGCCGCCTGCGGACACCCCCCGGCGTCAATAAACCTAGCAACCAGTGGCCCGATAGTCAATAAAAGGCAACAAAGCCCGCGAGCTTCGTTTCTTGACGCCCACCGGCCCTGCCTCTATAGTGGAGCAAGCGCCCGGCCTGCCACACGATAACGGCCGGGCGCCCCTGGCAGGGAGAGGTCATGGTGCTGGGCCGGCCCTTTGAAGCAGTGGGACACGCGGTGATGCGCGGGATGGAGGAGGCAGGCGAACTGCTCCTGCTGTTCATCCAGACCTGTCTCTGGCTCCTGCGTCCGCCCTGGCGGCTGCACCTGATCTTCCGCCAGATGGAGTTCGTGGGCATCAAGTCCATCAACGTGACCGTGCTCACCGGCGCCTTCACCGGCGCGGTCTTCGCCCTGCAAAGCTATCATGGCTTCAGCCTCTTCGGGGCCGAGAGCCTGGTGGGCTCCACCGTGGCCCTGGCGCTCACCCGCGAGCTGGGCCCGGTGCTGACCTGCCTGATGGTCACCGGCCGGGCCGGCAGCGCCATGGCCGCCGAGCTGGGCACCATGCGGGTCACCGAGCAGATCGACGCCCTGTACGTGATGGCGGTCAACCCCGTCCAATACCTGGTGCTGCCCCGGGTGGTGGCCTCGGTGATCATGCTGCCGGTGCTGACCATCGTGGCCGACTACGTGGGCATCGTGGGCGGCTACATCGTGGGCGTGCACATGCTGGGCATCAACTCCGGCATCTTCGTAGCCAAGATCATCGAGTACACCGAACTCTCCGACATCTCCATGGGCCTGGTCAAGGCCGGCTTCTTCGGCCTGATCCTCTCCCTGGTGGGCTGCTACAAGGGCTTCTACACCACCGGCGGCGCCGAGGGCGTGGGCCGGGCCACCACCGAGGCGGTGGTGCTGGCCTCGGTCTCCATCCTGGCCGCCGACTACGTCCTCACGGCGCTGATGTTCTAGCCATGGCCGCAACCGACGCCATCATAGAGCTCAAGGCGGTGACCAAGCGGTTCGGGGCCCAGAGGGTCCTGGACGGGCTGAACCTGGCGGTGCCGCGCGGCCAGACCACGGTCATCATCGGCCGCTCCGGCGGCGGCAAGAGCGTCATCCTCAAGCACATGATCGGCCTGATCAAGCCCGACCAGGGCCAGGTGCTGGTGGACGGCCAGGACCTGGGGCCGCTGGACGACCGCGAGCTGAACCAGGTGCGCAAGCGCTTCGGCATGCTCTTCCAGGACGCGGCGCTCTTTGACTCCATGAGCGTTTTCGAGAACGTGGCCTTCCCCCTGCGCGAGCACACCCGGCTGCACGAGAAGCAGATCCGGGAAGTGGTGGAGGAGAAGCTGGCCCTGGTGGGCCTGAGCGGCCACGAGGCCAAGATGCCGGCCCAGCTCAGCGGCGGCATGCGCAAACGCGCCGGCCTGGCCCGGGCCATCGCCCTGGAGCCGGAGATCATCCTGTTTGACGAGCCCACCACCGGCCTGGACCCCCTGATGACCGACGCCATCAACCGCCTGATCAAGACCACCCAGGAGCACCTGGGGGTGACGGCGGTGGTGATCAGCCACGACATCCAGGGCGCCTACCAGGTGGCCCACCAGATGGCCATGCTCTACCTGGGCAAGATCATCGCGGTGGGGCCGCCGGATGAGATCAGGGACAGCGACGACGCGGTGGTGCAACAGTTCATCCACGGCCGGGCCGAGGGACCCATCGAGGTCTTGTAAGGCGGCCGCGGCGGTTTTTGGTTTATACTGGACGGCAGACGGGGCCCGGACCCGCCTGGGTAACCAGGGGCGGACGGGCATACGGAGCGAGCATGGCGGGATTTTCCACGGAAGCCAAGGTGGGTGTGTTTGTGCTGGTGGCGCTGGCGCTGCTCACCTACATGACGCTGCGCCTGGGCAAGTTCCAGTTCGGCGAGCCCGAGGGCTATCGGGTCTGGGGCGTTTTCGACACCGCCACCGGGCTGAAGAAGAACGCCCCGGTGGAGATGGCCGGCATCCAGATCGGCACGGTGGACCGCATCGAGCTGGACCAGGGCCAGGCCCGCATCACGTTGCGCATCCACCCCGACGTCAAGCTGGCCGCCGACAGCGCGGCCTACATCCGCACCCGCGGCGTCTTGGGCGACAAGTACGTGGCCGTCGAGGCCGGCAGCCCGGCCGCGCCGCCCTTGCAGAACGGCGAGCAGATCACCAAGGCCCGGGTGCCCACCGACCTGGACCAGGTCATGGCCCGGGTGGGCAACATCGCCGACGACCTCAAGGACATCACCAGCTCGCTCAAGGTGAGCATCGCCTCGCCCCAGAGCCAGCAGAACATCAGCGAAAGCCTGCACAACCTGAAGGATCTGACCGCCACCCTCAAGGTGGTGGTGGCCGACAACCAGGAGCGCCTGAGCCGGGTGGTGGAGAACCTGGACCGCTTCACCGGCGACATGAGCCAGATCACCGGCCAGAACAAGCAGGCGCTCAACGAGACCATCCAGAACTTCCAGGTGGTCAGCGCCCAGCTCAGCCGCACCATCGTCGGGCTCACCTCGGTGGTGGAGAAGATCGACAAGGGCCAGGGCAGCATCGGCGCGCTGGTCAACGAGCGCAAGACCGTCGAGGACCTGAACTCCACCCTGGCCAGCCTGAAGCAGATCAGCCAGAAGATCGACCAGGGCAAGGGCAGCATCGGCAAGCTGGTCAACGACGACACCACCGTGACCAAGATCGACGAGGCGCTGACCGGCATCAACGACTACCTGACCCGGGGCGACGCCTGGCGGGTCTACGTGGATTACCGCGGCGAGTACCTGTTCGGCGAATCCTCCCTGCGCAGCACCCTGAACCTGCGCCTGCAGCCCAAGGCCGACAAGTTCTACCTGATCGGCATCGTGGACGACCCGGTGGGCAAGCGCTCCGAGAAGACCACCACCACCACGGTGCACGAGAACGGCACCAGCTACCAGCGCACCGTGAAGCAGACCACCGTCGACCGCGACGAGCTGAAGTGGAACGCCCAGATCGGCAAGCGCTTCTACGACGTCACCGCCCGGGCCGGCCTCTTGGCCAGCCGCGGCGGCTTCGGTCTGGACTACCACATGCTCAACGACCGCCTCAAGCTGACCTTCGAGGCCTATGATTTCCGCACCGACGCCAACCCCCACCTGAAGGTCGCGGCGGACTACAGCTTCTGGAAGTACTTCTACGTCACCACCGGCATGGACGACTTCATCAGCCAGGACGACCAGGCCACTTTCTTCCTGGGCGGCGGCGTCACCTTCTTCGACGACGACCTGAAGTTCCTGCTCACCAGCGCGCCGGTGCCCTAGCCGGCGGGAGACGGCCATGGCCTTCAAGCACATCGTGGTGGCCAGCGATTTCTCCGAGGGCGCGGACCTGGCCTTCACCACCGCCCTGGAGCTGACCCGGCTGGGCCGCGCCCGCCTCAGCGTGGTCCACGTCATCCCGCCCCTGGTGGCCCCTTCGCCGCTGTTGGACGACATGATGGTCACCGAGGTGAACCTGCGCCTGCGGGAGAACCTGAACGACACCTCCCTGGAGGAGCTCCAGCGCCGCTATCAGGGCCGGGCCGCCGGCGTGGCGGTGGAGACCCTGGTGCGCGAGGGCGATCCCGTGCGCGAGGTGATAAACTTGGTGAAAGAATCCAGCGCAGACCTGTTGGTGGTGGGCTCCACCGGCCTGTCGGGGCTGGCCGAGGCCTTTTTCGGCTCGGTGGCGGCCAAGGCCGTGCGCCGGGCCCCCTGCTCCGTGATGGTGGTCCGCCCCCCGGAGGCCTAGCCGCCCGCCGCGGTCCATGTGACGCCAACCTGCAAGCGGGATGCCCCTGCCTTGTTACTGCCTGAATTTTTTAAGCAAGTGGCCGCGGTTCTGGCCGGAGGCCGCTCCCTGTGCCTGGCCACCATCATCGCCCAAAGCGGTTCGGCCCCGCGCCCCCTGGGCACCGTCTTCGCGGTGGACCCGGGCGGCGGCATCATCGGCAGCATCGGCGGCGGCCGCCTGGAGGCCGAGGTGATGGACGCCGCGCCCCAGACCCTGGCCGCGGGCCAGGCCGTGCTCATGGATTTCAGCCTGACCGGCCGCGAGGCGGCCCAGTTGGAGATGATCTGCGGGGGCGAGGTCCGGGTCTACCTGGAGCCGCTCCAGGTCGGCGACCCCCAGGCCCTGGCCCTGGCCAGGGCCGCGGCCGCCGCGGCCAAGGACGGCCACGGCTTTGTCTGGACCCTGGTGCAGCCCGGGGCCATGGCCGAACTGGCCGGGCGCAAGGGCGTCTGGCGGCCGGGCGAAGATTTGGCCAGCCTTCCCGCGGCCTTGATCGGCCAGGCCCGGGCCGGGGGCGGCCCGCGGCAGCCGGCCTGGGCGCCCGGTCCGGCCGGGGCGGGCGGCTTTTTTTTACAGCCCCTGCTGGGCCAACCGGTGGTATATTTATTTGGAGGGGGGCACATCTCCTTGTATCTGGCCCCCATGCTCAGCCTGGTCGGCTTTGGCGTGGTGGTGGTGGACGACCGGCCCGAGTTTGCCGGCCGCGACCGGTTCCCCCAGGCCGACGGGCTATTGGTGCGCCCCTTTGCCGCCGCGCTGGAGGGGCTCAGCCTGGACGAGCGCTCCTACGTGGTGATCATCACCCGGGGGCACCTGCATGACAAGGACGTGCTGGCCCAGGTGCTGCGCGCGCCGGCCGCCTACCTGGGCATGATCGGATCGCGGCGCAAGAAAGCGCTGATATACCAGGCGCTTTTGGCGGAAGGCTACACGCAGGCCGAACTGGAGCGGGTGCACGCGCCCATCGGCCTGAGCATCGGCGCCGAAACCCCGGCCGAGATCGCGGTGAGCATCGTGGCCGAGTTGATTGCCGTGCGCGCCCGGCTCTCCGGATCCGAACGGCATCTCACCCACCAGGTTTCCATAATGGAGACAAAAACATGTCCCGCAGGCTAAGCCTTTGGATGCTGGTAATTTTCGTGGCCCTGGCCTCTGGCTGCGCCGCCAACGCCAAAGACCAGATGCAAAAGCTCACGGTGGGCATGCGCGCCACCCAGGTGCAGGCCGTGCTGGGCCTGCCCGAGGAGGTGAAGCAGGTCAAGTTCAAGGGGCATGACGATTACTACGAGGTCTGGCAGTACAAAATGGTGCCGGACACCCCGCTGTGCCCCAGCGAGGCCATCCCGCGCTTCGTGAGCGACGTGGCCACCCTGGGCCTGGCCGAGATCGCCTGGACCCACGCCCAGGCCACCGCGCACTGGGTGTACTTCCTGGACGAGGAGCTGGTCTACACCTCGCCGGCTTTCGACTGCCTGGGCGGCGAGTTCTGCTCCGTGCGGCGGAGCCGGGTGGGCAAGCAGAGCCAGCTTAGACCCTAGGGCGCTTGCCGGATCGGGAGGCAGAAGGTATATTGCTCGGATATGGCTGACATAACATCTAAGGAAACCCCCCCGGCCACCGGAGCAGAGGCCAGCGCGCCTCTGGCCTCAGGCACGGCCTTCGCCGAGTTCGACCTCCCGGAACCGCTGCTCCAGGGCCTCCACGAGGCGGGCTACTTCAACTGCACCCCCATCCAGGAGCAGGCTATCCCGCTGGGCCTGGCCGGGCGGGACGTGGCCGGCCAGGCCCAGACCGGCACCGGCAAGACGGCCGCCTTCCTGGTGCCCATCCTGGCCCACCTGATGCGCGACACCGAGCGCAAGCCAGGCCAGCCGGCCTGCCTGATCATCAGCCCCACCCGCGAGCTGGCGGTGCAGATCTATCAGGACGCCGAGTCCATCGGCCGCCACTGCGGCCTGACCATGACCGCCATCTTCGGCGGGGTGGACTATGGCAAGCAGGCCCGCACCCTGCGCGATGGCGTGGACATCGTGGTGGGCACGCCGGGCCGGCTCATCGACTACATGAAGCAGCGGGTCTTCAGCACCCGGGACATCAAGTTCCTGGTCATCGACGAGGCCGACCGCCTGTTCGACATGGGCTTCGTGGCCGACCTGCGCTGGATCATGAAGCGGCTGCCGCCCTACCACCAGCGCCAGTCCATGCTGTTTTCGGCCACGCTGAACTACCGGGTGCTGGAGCTCACCTACGAGTACATGAACCTGCCCCACAAAATCGCGGTGGAGCCGGAGCGGCGCACCGTGGAGCAGGTGACCCAGGCGCTGTACCACTGCTCCAAGACCGAGAAGCTCAGCCTGCTGCTGGGCCTCTTGAAGCGCGAGGACTGGGTCCGGGTGATGATCTTCGTCAACACCCGCTGGGCGGTGGACTGGCTGACCCACAAGCTGCAAGGCAACGACTACCCGGCCGAGGGCATCTCCGGCAACCTGGACCAGCGCAAGCGCCTGCAACTCATGGAGCGCTTCAAGAACGACGAGCTCAAGATCCTGGTGGCCACCAACGTGGCCGCCCGGGGCCTGCACATCGAGGAGGTCAGCCACGTCATCAATTTCGACGTGCCGGCCGACCCCGAAGACTACGTGCACCGGGTGGGGCGCACCGCCCGCGGCGGTGCGGTGGGCAAGGCCATCACCATCTGCTGCGACGAGTACGCCACCCACCTGCCCTTTGTGGAGCAGTACCTGGGCGACAAGATCCCGGTGGCCTGGGCCGAGGACGATTGGTTTTTGCCCGACCAGGCCGGCCCCTACCGCCCGGTGCGCCGCCGGCCGCCCACGCCTTTCCGTGAAGAGCGCCGGGACTCCGGCCCCCGCGAGCGCCGCCGGCCGGCCCGGCCCCGCCGCGAAGACGGCCCGCCGGCG
>JAZDHW010000337.1:0-22437 GCA_043805555.1 Pseudomonadota bacterium | reverse complement strand
CCTGGTCTGCCCCCACCTGGGCTGCCGGCCGGCCTGGGAGCCCAACCAGGCCCGCTTCCTCTGCCCCTGCCACGGCTCGGCCTTTGCCGCCGACGGCCAGCGCCTCTTCGGCCCCGCGCCCCGCGGCCTCAATCACCTCTGGGTCTCGCTGGATAACCATGGCCACGCCCTGGTGGATCCCAACCGGCCGGCCGAGGCCTCCCGCCGCCTGGGCCTGGGCTGAGGCCATGGCCCGCCACGGGTTCCTGGAGCACCTGCACCCGCCGCTGTTGCCCCCGCGCCGGGCCGAGGTGCGCCACACCATCTGCCTGGGCGGCCTGGCCGTGCTCTGCTTCCTGGTGCTGGCCGGCTCCGGGGTGGCCCTGATGTTCCAGTACAGCCCCACGCCCGAGGGCGCGGCGGCCTTTTTCGCGGCCGAGGCCGGGGCGCTGCCCTTTGCCTGGTTCTTCCGCCGCCTGCACTACCTGGCCGGCCAGGTCATGGTGATCGCGGTGCTCTTGCACATGGCGCGGGTGTTGGCCAGCGGGGCCTATCTGCCGCCGCGCGCGGCCAACTGGCTAATCGGCCTGGGTTTGTTGCTCCTCACCCTGGCCCTGGATCTCAGCGGCTACGTGCTGCGTTGGGACGGGCCCACCCAGGCCGCGGCCGCGGTGGTGGGCGGCGTGCTGGGCGAGGCGCCGGTGGTGGGGGGGCTGTTGAAACGCCTGCTCTTGGGTGGCGACCTGTTGGGAGAGGCCAGCCTGCTGCGCTTTTACGTGCTGCACTGCCTGGGCCTGCCGGCCCTGGCCCTGGTGCTGACCATGCTGCACTTCTGGCGCATCCGCAAGGACGGCAGGCCTGGTTCGGGGCTCTAGGTGTGTGTCGGAGAAAGCCATCCATGGCTTTCTCCTCTTGGAACTTGCCAAAAGTGAATTTTGGCAAGTTCTCGGAATGGCGCCAAAAATTAATTTGGCGCCATTCCGGGCAGGCCGTCCATGGCCCGCTCGGAAGCCTGTCGGAGGATTACTCCGACAGGCTCCTAGCGGCCGGAGGGCGGGGCCCTCCGGCCGGGGCGCGCCTACTTATACCACGCGAAGTTCTTAACGAACTGACCGATCTGCACGCCCAGGTAGACGCACTGCACGCCGTTTAGGCAGGCGTCGGCGTCCTTTTTGTCCAGCAGGGTGTGCAGGCGGTGATCGCCTTTGCTCAGCTTGATGATCCAGTAGGACTGGTCCGGCTTGAATTCCAAGTCCATTTCCAGTCCGTGCTGCTCGATCTCCGGATACATCTCTTTGAGCTTGCCGGCCAGCTCCGCTGCATTGTGATGCATGTTTCACCTCCGCACGGGTTGAAAGCCAATAGTCAAATTGTAGGAGTCTGGGTGGCGCGATGTCAAAAGTTCCCGCTATTGGCCGGCGGATGGCGGTGCTATCATGGGCCGGCCAAAGGAGGGCAGGGTCAAAAATCATGGCCCCTGGCCCGGCCACGGAGGTGAACATGAGCCTGGCAAAAAGAATGGCCCCGGCGCTGGCGGCGCTGGCCTTGGGCCTGGCGGCGGCCGGATGCGCCACCGAGCAGCAGTGGTGCCACCAGGTGGCCTCGCCCCAGGAGGCCCAGAAATACAGCGAGATGTGCCTGGAAGAGGCCATGATCAAGGTGCGCAAGCTCACCCGGGCCGACGAGCCCACCAACGTGCACCGCGAGCACGCCAAGTGCATGCGCGGCTACGGGTTCTTTCCCTGCCGCTGAGGCCGGGGGCCGCGCGGGACGCTTTAACCGCTATCGCCGCTCGGGCTGTGGGATCATGGTGACAGAGCCGTCCCCCGCCCCCCCTTCCGGAGGTGAACCATGCCCGCGCGAATGATCCTGCGCCGGTCCGTGCTGACCGCCCTGCTGGGCCTGGCCGGCCTGCTGGGCCTGGCCGGTTGCCTGGCGCCCATGGCCGACCCCGGCACCAACCCCGGCCGCCTGAACCTGCACCTCAAGGCCGAGGTCAGTGGCGACCAGGTGCGCCAGGCCGTGCGCCAGAACCCTTTGCAGCCGGTGGGCCGCGCCACCCGGGGCGGGGTTCTGGGCCCCAACTGGCACCTGGACGCCTATCTGGTGGACGCCCAGGGTCAGGAGCAGCGTCTGCCCCAGGCCCCGGACGCCGGTTTCTCGCCAGTGGCCGGTAACGCCCTGGACCAACGGGTGAGCTTCCTGCTGCCGCCGGGCCAGCAGAGCGTGCGCCTGGTCCTGCAGGCCGAGGTCACCCATTTCTGGCAGGAGCAGTCAGGCCCGGATCTCCCGGTGCTCAACCGCCAGGGCCAGGCCACCTCCTATGACCAGCCCGACTGGCGGCAGCGCAGCTCGGTGGTTCCGGTCCAGGAGTGGCGGCGCGAACTGCGCCTGAACCTGGCCCCCGGCCAGGCCCACGACCTCACCTGGCCCTAAATCACGGACGTGCGCGGCGTAATGAGGACCAGGCGGGCCGCTGTCCGCGCGGCCTGGCCGAGCCGGTCTGGCGGACCGAGCCGGTCTGGCGGACCGAGCAAGCCGGTCGGCCTGACGGCCCTGGCCTGGGCCTGGACCTTGGCGTGGGCCCTGGCGCTGGCTTGGCCGGCCCTGGCGGCCGCCACCGCGCCCCAGGCCTGGTCCCTGGCCGACTGGGACGCGGCTTGGTGGACGCCGCCGGGCTCTGGTGCGCCCCGGCCGGGCCGGGTGGTCCTGGCCTATGCCGGCGCTCCGGCCCGGCCGGTGGCGATCTTTCCCGGCAGCGACCAGGAGCCGGGCATCCTGGTCAGCCGGCCCCTGCCGCTGAAGCCCGGCTCGATCTATGAGCTGAGCTTCGAGCTGCTGCGCCCCCAGTTCGTCAACGGCCACTACCTGAGCGTGGCCCTGGCGGGGCGCGAGTTCCTGTTGGATCAGCACTGCATCGCCGGCGGCTGGCAGAGCTTCCGGATGCGGGCGGCCTATGCGGCCGGCGCGCCGCCCCTGGCGGTTTTCCGCAACGACACGCCCTCGCGCTTCATGCTCCGCAATCCCGAGCTGCGGGCCGTGGCCGCCGCCGCGCCGCCGGACGGCAGGGACGCGCCGCCCGCGCCGCTGTTGCGGCCGTTCCCGCTCGGGGTATACGAAACCGAGCACGCCGACTGGCCCCGGGTCCAGGCCTGCGGCTTCAATCTGGTCACCGCCGGCTTGCCCCTGGATGGGCTGGCCGCCGCCCTGGCCGAGGCCGCCGGCCTGGGCCTGCGCGTGATCCCGGTTTTGCCCGCCGAGCCCGGCAAGCTGCGCGCTTGGCCCCAGGCCCTGGCCGGGCTGGACCCCGGCTTGCGGCCGCCGTTCTTCTACCTGGTCGACGAGCCCGAGCTGCGCTCCTTCGATCCCGCGCTGCTGGGCCGGCTGCGCGCCGAGTTGCGCGCCGGCCTGCCCTGGGCCCGTCTGGCCACGGCCATGGTGCGCCCCGGCCTGACCGCCGACTACGCCGCGGCATATGACGCCATCTTCATGGACCAGTACCCGGTGCCCGGCCAGCCTCTGAACTGGCTGGCCGATTCGGTGGGCGAGGCCCGCGCCGCCCTGCCGGCCGGCTGTCAGGTCTGGGCCGTGGTGCAGGCCTTTGCCCTGCCCAAGCTCGGCTGGCCGCGCTTGCCCACGGCTGAGGAGATGCAGGCCCTGGCCGGATCGGCCCTGGCCGCCGGCGCGCAAGGGTTGCTGTTCTACACCTGGCCCCAGATCGCGACCGACCCCGCGCACCATGCACACGTCAGCGCCCTGCTGGCGCGGATCAAGGCGCTGGAGCCCTGGCTGCCGCTCGCGCCCGGACCGGGCACGGGCCTGGGCGCGGGCCTGACCGGCCGGGCGTTGCGCACCCCCAGCGGCGGGGACGCGGTGCGGGTGGGCCACGGCCTGCACCAGGGCCGGCGTCTGCTGCTGGCCGTCAACCAGACCCCCTACCCGGCCACGCTGCGCCTCCAGGGCCTGGGGCCGGCCCCCCTGCGCCTGGCCGAACTCTGGTCCGGCGGCGAGAAGGCGGCCATCGCCGGCGAGCTGCGCGAGACCATCGAGCCCTTCGGCGTGCGGGCCTGGGCCTGGCCGACGGCGGCCCGGCCATGAACCGCTTGGCAGGGGCCGGCCCCGGCTGCTACACTCGGTGGCCGTGACCGCGGATCAAGCCTGGGGGCATGCCGGTGCCGGACTACAGCGTCTTCATACCCGTGCTCAACGAGGAGGCCATCCTCGCGGAGAACATAGAACAGTTGCTGGAGTTCCTGCGCGGGCTGGGCCGCGGCTTCGAGTTGATCGTGGGCAGCAACGGCTCTGACGACGCCACCCCGGCCCTGGGCGCGGAGCTGGCCCAGCGCCATCCCGAGTTGCGCTTTTTCCACATCGACCAGAAAGGCCCCGGCCGCGCCTTTGCCCACGCCCTGGGCCTCGTCACCAGCGACCGCCTGGTGACCCTGGACATGGACCTGTCCACCAGCCTGGACTTCGTGCCCCGCGCGCTGAAGCTTCTGGACACCCACGCGGTGGTGGTGGGCAGCAAGCGCCAGGGCCGCCAGGAGCGCAGCCTGACCCGCATCCTGGGCAGCGGCTCCTACATCTTCTGCGCCCGCCTGCTTCTGGGCATGCCCTACGAGGACTACTCCATCGGCAGCAAGGGCTTCCAGGCGGGCCTGCTGCGTCGCTACGCCGCGGCCGTGGACTGGAACACCGCCTACGTGGGCAACCTGATCTACTGCGCCCATTGCGCCGGCCTGCCGGTGATCGAGATACCGGTGACCTGCCACGACACCCGCGCCTCGCGCTTTCGCCTGGGTCACGAGGGCCTCTACCGCTTCGCCTGGTTGGGGCGGCTTTTCTGGCGCTGCCGCCTGCTGGGGCGGCCGGTGGACGGCGGCCTGGACGCGGGGGGCTAGGTGTGTGTCGGAGAAAGCCATCCATGGCTTTCTCATCTTGGAACTTGCCAAAAGTGAATTTTGACAAGTTCTCGGAATGGCGCCAAAAATTAATATGGCGCCATTCCGAACGGGCCAGGATGGCCCGCCGAAAAGCGCCGGCCATGTTTCAAGGGCAAGCTTTTCGTCCACTCGGCCGAATTCACCTCGGCCGAGTGGGTTGAAAAAGGCCAGGGATGGACTTTTTCAACATCCTGCTAAGGCTTCTTCTCTTCCTTGGCCATCTCTTTTGCGATGTCGTTGACGCGGTCCTTGGCGTAGCCCGCCCAGGAGGTCTGGGGGAAGCGCGCGATGACCTCGCGGTAGGCCGACAGGGCCGGCTCCCAGTTGCGCAGGTAGCGGTAGCTCTGGCCGATGTGGTAGATGGCCTCGGGGATCACCGCGTCCTCGGGATATTCCAGCACCAGGCGGCGGTAGATGGTGATGGCCTCGGGGTATTGCTGGCGCAGGTAAAAGCTCAGCGCCCAGTGGTGCATCACCTGGCCGATCACCGGCGAGTATGGCCAGCGGGTGGCCGAGTAGCGGAACCAGGGCTCGGCCTGGGTGTAGTCTTTGGCCCGGTAATAATCCAGGCCGCGGTGGAAGGCGATGGCCGAGTCCACCTTGCCGCCGGCGTAGAGGTACGCCGCCAGGAGCCCGGCCAGGAGCAGGGCCCCGGCCAAGCCGAAGCTCAGCGCGTGGCCGCCCAGGAAGGCGAGGGGCCGCGCGGTCCAGGCTTGCAGCCGGCGCTGGATGAAGCCAAGCGGCGCATCGACCAGGGCCCTGGCCGCCCGCGCCGGGGCCAGGCCGCGCACCCAGGGCAGGGCGAACAGCAGGCACAGGCAGGCCAGCGCGGTCAGCGCCTGGCCCAGGTAGTTGGGCCAGGTGAGGCCGAAGCGCATCACCACGCGGTCGGCCTCGGGATAGACCACCATGAAGGCCGGCGAGGCCAGGTAGACCCGGCCGCCCTCCACCAGCCAGTTGGGGTGGTAGCTCATCTTGACCAAAAGCGGGTTGCGGCCCTGGGTGTCGATCTCGACGCGGTCCAGGCCGACCTTCTCGGTCACCGGCAGGGGCGCGGGCAGGGATTCGTGGGGCAGATCGGCCGGGGCCTGGCGCACCACGGCCGCGAAGCGCTGGCGGTCGCCGGGTTCCTCGCGGGGGGCGAAAACCAGCGGCACCGTGAAGTCCCCGCGCCGGAACCACTGGAAGGCCTGCTCCTTCCACTGGCCGCCCAGCACCTTCACCGGCTTGAAGTTCAGCGGCACCACGTAGCGGTCCGGGTTGCCTTTCACGCGATAGACGTAGTAGGGCCCGATCTGCTTCTCCAGCTTGTAGCCGGCCAGGGCGTCGGCCGCGGCGCGGGTCTTTTCGGAGACGGTCACGAACTGGCTGATGTTGTAGAGCACCAGGCGGTCGTGGGCCGCGGCCAGGTCGAAGCGCGAATAGTTGATGCCCGGCAGCGGCGTGGTGGGGGTCTGGCTGGTCTCGGACTGGATGTAGAAGACGTAGGGCGAGTTCAGCGAGGACTGGATGTAGAGCCCCTCCATGGTGGTGCGGCCGGCGAAGAGATAGAGGTTCTCAAACGCCCGGCTGGTGCCCAGGCGCTGGTGCACGTCGGCGTGCTCGTGCAAGACTCGCGGGTCGGCCGCGGTGCCGCGCAGGTAGTCGTTGAGGCGCTTGAAGTCCGGCCAGCCCGGGGCCAGCTCATAGCCGCGGTAGTTCCAGCGCACCCAGCCGGGGATGTTGGTCACCCAGCCATCCACCCACAGCACGCACAGCACCAGGGCCAGGATTGGGATGAAGACCCGGCCGGCCAGGTTCTTGGCCAGATCCGCCACGGCCACCGCCCCCCAGACCGCCAGCGCCAGCCAGGCGAAGGGGAAGAAGCGGATGTCGATGACGTTGACGTGATAGGCCACCAGGAACAGCACCAGGGCCAGGGCGATCCAGCCCAGCAACAGCCCCGCCCCGCCCAGGCCCGGCAGGCCCCGCCGCCAGCGCCACAGGCCCCAGCCCAGGTGGATCAGACCCAGGGCCATCAGCGGCATCAGGATGGGCGGCACCACCTCCTGCCACTTGACGATGATCCAGACCATGTTGTGGGTGGAGTTGTAGGGCGCGAACAGGATCAGGGGCACGATCCAGAAGCCCATCAGGCAAAACGCCAGGGCGTAGACCTTCAGGAGATAGATGCCGCGGCCGATGACGTCGCGGTTAAAGAGCCAGACCGCCCCGGCCAGCACCCCGAACATCAGGTCGCAGCCGTGGGTCAGGCCCACCAGGGTGAGCAGGATGGCGTTGCGCACCACGTGGCGATGCCCGTTGATGTCGCCCTGCATGGCCCCCAGGTAGACCAGCACCAGGCCCAGGCCGATGGAGTAGCCGATCTCCCCGGCCAGGAGGCTCAGGATGTTGCCGCCCCACATGGAGTTGGTCTCGTTGCACAAAAACAGCAGCGTGAAGGCCGCGGCCAGGGCCGGGGCCGGGAAGGGCCGCTTGGCCAGGCGCAGGCCCAGGTAGGCCGCGAGGGGCATGATGAAGGCCCCGCAGGCCGAGACCAGCTTGAAGGCGATGGTGAGCTTCATCCCCAGGTAGCTGAGCCCGGCCATGGCCAGGAAGGGCAGGGGGAAATAGAACTGGAACAAGGGGTAGCCGGCCAGGTTGGCCGGGAACCAGCCCACCACCCGGCCCTGGGGCAGCAGGTGGCGGGCCAGGTAGTCGGCGGTGATGTAGTGGCTGCCTGTGTCGCCGCCGGTGGTGATGGTGTCCAGGAAGAGCAGGTCCGGCGGGAAGTAGTGCAAGAGCAGCAGGAACGAGCCCAGCAGCACGGCCAGGTCCACCGCCGGTTGCAGCCAGGCGAAATCCCCCTTGGTCGTGGTCGCGCTCATGCCCAGCCCCCCGCCCTCAGGAGGCCTTGCGCCGCCGCCATTGCAGCCAGGCCACCAGGAGCACCAACAGACCGGCGGCCACATAGAGATAGGGCGTGAGCCTGGCCACCGCGCTGGGCGGCTGGGCCAGGGTGACCATCGCCACCGCCACCGCCGCGAAGTGCTGGCCGGCCTGCTCGTATTCCAGGATGGCCAGCACCGGGTAGCTGGCCCCGATCAGGGCCGAGAAGTTCTTCACCGGCAGGCTGACGTTCTGCTTGCTGCGGCCGGGCAGGTCCAGCTCCAGCCGGTCGCGGCCCAGGGTCAGCTCCTGGGGGGCGTACAGATGCATGGCGACCTTGAGCGGGTCCTGGCCCATGGCGGTGATCTCGTAGGCCACCTCGCCCTCGCCGGCCACCGCGCTGGGCAGGCCCCGGCCGGAGACCTGGGCGAAGGTGGGGCTATCCCGGTAATACAGGGCGTTGGCCAGGCTGGTGAAGGGATAGCCGTTGAGGTCGTGGAAGCGCACCAGGATCACCGCCGGATAGGTGCCGGGGCTGGGCACGTCCACCGCCATGGTGAGGCTGGTCTTGCTGGGCTGGTTGGGGGGCAGGGTCGCCGGGCCGGGCGCCTCGACCTGCTGGCCGGCGCTGATGAGCTTCAGGCTCAGGTTCTGGGCCGCCTCGTCGCCCTGGTTCACTATCTGCACCTCCACGCTCAGGCGGCCGCCCTCCAGCTTGGCCTGGGCGGTGGTGGTGAGCTTGATGGTGCCGGCCGCGGCCGGGGCCGCCGGCGCGGCCAGGGCCAGGGCCATGAGGGCCGCGGCCAGGATGCGTGAGAGCAAAGGCAATGCTTTATCTCCTCTTAAACGGGACGGGCAGGCCTTACAGGCGGCCATTATAAAACACCCCGCCGGGAATGCCAAAGAGTTAGGCCGGCCCGGCCCCGGCTTGGCTTGGCCGGGGGCATGGTCTATCATGGCGGCAGGTCAAGCCCATGGGAAAGGAGCCGACATGCTGGCAAAGATGCTGGAACTGATCCGGGGCCAGCGGCTGAGCGTGCTGGCCACGGCCGGCGCGGATGGCGCGCCCCACTGCTCGCTGATGTCCTACGCCTGGCACGAGGGCCGGCGGGTCATCTGGCTCGTCACCAGCGCGGGCACCCGCAAGTTCGCCAATCTGGGCGTGAACCCGGCGGTGAGCCTGCTGATCGACACCCGCGACGCTCCCGCGGCCGGCGGCCCGGTGGCGGCGCTCACCATCGCCGGCGCGGCCCGCGCCTTGCCGCCGGGGCCGGAGCGCGCGGAGGCCCTGGCCGCGCTGCTGGCCCGCCACCCCGACCTGATGGCCATCGCGACCCAGGCCGACGCCCAGGTGCTGGAGGTGACGCCGGCCCAGTTGCAGTTGCTGGAAGGGCCGGGCCAGGCCCACCATGCCCGTCTGGAGCCGGCCCCGGCTTGACACAATGGGCCCCCCGGCGTAGATTTTTGCCTGCGCCGTCATGGCCAAGTCCGTGCCCCGGCGTGGTTTTTCGCCAACGGCCCTCGCGGCCCCCCAACCCGAGAGACACGAGCGTGCAGCGCAAGACACCCCCGGTGCCCCCGGAGATCGCGGCCCTGGTGCCCTACCAGCCCGGCAAGCCCATCGAGGAGCTGGAGCGGGAGTTGGGCATCAGCGGGGCCATCAAGCTGGCCAGCAACGAGAACCCCCTGGGGCCTTCGCCCAAGGCCATGGCCGCCATGGCGGCCGCCATCGCCGGCCTGCACCGCTATCCCGACGGGGCCGGCTTCGAGCTGCGCCAGGCCCTGGCCAGGAAGTTCGGGGTGGACTTCGCCCAGACCTGCATCGGCAACGGCTCCGACGAGATCATCGAGTTCCTGGCCCGGGCCTACATCCGCCCCGGCCAGGAGGCCCTGGCCGCCGCGCCCAGTTTTTTGATGTATTCCAAGCTGGTGCAGGTGGCCGGCGGCCGGCTGACCGAGACCCCCCTGGACGCCGATTATCGGGTGGACCTGGAAGCCATGCTGGCGGCCATCACCCCGGCCACCCGCCTGGTGTTCCTGAACAACCCCGACAACCCCGCCGGCACGGCGGTGAGCCGCGCCCAGCTCCGGGATTTCCTGGACCGGGTGCCCGAAGGGGTGCTGGTGGTGCTGGACGAGGCCTACATCGACTTTGCCAGCGACCCGGAAGTGGGCCAGGGGGTGGACTTCCTGGATCACCCCACGCCCCTGGTGGTGATGCGCACCTTCAGCAAGATCGCCGGCCTGGCCGGGCTGCGCATCGGCTATGCCCTGGCCCCGGCCGAGGTGATCAGCGCCTTCGACCGGGTGCGCCAGCCCTTCAACACCAGCATCCTGGCCCAGGTGGGCGGGCTGGCCGCCCTGGGCGACGACGAGTTTTACGAGGAAACCCGGGCCCAGGTCTGGCGGGGGCTGGAGGACTTCTACCGCTGCTTCGCGGAGCTGGGCCTGTTTTACGTGCCCAGCCAGACCAACTTCGTGCTGGTGCGCATCGGGGCGGACGCCCCGGCCGTGGCCGACGCGCTCTTGCGGCGCGGGGTGATCGTGCGGGCCATGACCTCCTATGGCCTGCCCGAGTTTTTGCGCATCAGCGTGGGCCTGGACGCGGAGAACGCCCGCTTCAGCGCCGCACTCAAGGCCATCCTGGCCGGGGGCGCGGCGTGATCGTCACCATCGACGGCCCGGCCGGGGCGGGCAAGTCCGCCGTGAGCCGACGCCTGGCCGCCGCGCTGGGCTTCGCCTTCCTGGACACCGGCGCGCTCTACCGCGCCCTGGCCCTGGCCGCGCTGAACGCCGGCCGGGCCGGGGACGACGAGGCCGCCCTGGCAGGGTGGCTGCCGGGGGTGGATATCACGGTGCGGCTGGAGGGCGGCCGCTTCCTGGTGTTGCTGGATGGCCGCGACGTGGAGCCCCTGATCCGCGACGAGTCCGTGGCCGGCGCGGCCAGCCGGCTCTCGGCCCTGGCCCCGGTGCGGGCGCGGCTCCTGGGCCTGCAACGCGCGGCCGGGGAGCAGGGCGACCTGGTGGCCGAGGGGCGCGACATGGGCAGCGTGGTCTTCCCAGCGGCCCAGGCCAAGTTTTTCCTGACCGCATCCGCCGAGGAGCGCGCCCGCCGCCGCCTGGCCCAACTGGCCGGCAGCCGGCCCGATCTGACCCTGGCGGCGGTGCTGGCCGACCTGGCCGAGCGCGACGAACGCGACGCCCGGCGCAGCCTGAGCCCCCTGAAGCCCGCGGCCGACGCGGTGATGGTGGACACCACGCCGCTCAGCGAGGATGCGGTGATCGCGCGGTTGGCCCGGCGGGTGCGCGCATTGCAAGCGGGCCAATCTTCGAATGAATCCTTGTAATCCCCCTGGGATTCTGGTACGTAATCATAGTTTGTAGGGTTGCCGGCCCGCCCCGCCGATGGGGCGAGGTGGGGCGGCTTGTTCAATTGACAACTTAACTTCAACAAGGCACTGATTAAAATGGCAGAAAACGATCTGAACAAGGACCAGGCGGCGGCCGAGACCGTCACCGCAACCCCGGCCGAGCCCACCACCCCCACTGACCCCGAACCCATGGCGCCGACCTCGTCCATGTCCGATGACGATGACATGGACCAGGAGGAGTTGGCCAAACTCTACGAGCAATCCTTCCGCACCATCCAGGAAGGCGAGGTGGCCAAGGGCACCATCGTGGCCGTGGAGAACGACTATGTGGTGGTGGACATCGGCTACAAGTCCGAGGGTCAGATCGACATCAACGAGTTCAAGGACCCCGACGGCAACATCGTGGCCGAGGTGGGCCAGCAGGTGGACGTGCTGCTGGAGCGGGCCGAGGACGAGGACGGCACCATCATCCTGAGCAAGGAGAAGGCCGCCAAGATCAAGGTCTGGGACGAGATCAGCCGCGTGTACAACGAGGACGGCGTCATCACCGGCGCCATCGTGGGCCGGGTCAAGGGCGGCATGAGCGTGGACATCGGGGTGCCGGCCTTCCTGCCCGGCTCCCAGGTGGACCTGCGCCCGGTGCGCAACCTGGACGCGCTGATCGGCCAGACCTTCGACTTCAAGATCCTCAAGTTCAACAAGAAGCGCGCCAACATCGTGCTCAGCCGCCGGGTGCTTTTGGAGAAGGAGCGCGAGTACAAGAAGCGCGACACCCTGAAGGTGCTCGAGGACGGCCGCCAGATGAAGGGCGTGGTCAAGAACCTCACCGACTACGGCGTGTTCGTGGACCTGGGCGGCATCGACGGCCTGCTGCACATCACCGACATGAGCTGGGGCCGGGTGGGCCATCCCTCCGAGATGTTCAAGATCGGCGACGAGATCGAGGTCAAGGTCCTGCACTTTGACCGCGACCGCGAGCGCGTCAGCCTGGGCCTCAAGCAGCTCAAGGACGATCCCTGGAACAACGCCTCCGACCGCTACCCGGTGGGCACCCGCGTCTCCGGCAAGGTGGTCAGCCTGGCCGACTACGGCGCCTTCGTGGAGGTCGAGGAGGGCGTGGAGGGCCTCATCCACGTCAGCGAGATGTCCTGGACCCGCAAGGTCCGCCATCCCTCCAAGATCGTCAACGTGGGCGACACCGTCGAGGCGGTGGTGCTGTCCATCAACCCCGAGGCCAAGCGCATCAGCCTGGGCATGAAGCAGGTGGAGCCCAACCCCTGGGATCTCATCGCCGAAAAATACCCGGTGGGCACCATCATCGCCGGCCGCATCAAGAACATCACCGACTTCGGTCTGTTCATCGGCATCGACGAGGGCATCGACGGCCTGGTGCACATCAGCGACATCTCCTGGACCAAGCGCCTGAAGCACCCCGGCGAGATCTTCAAGAAGGGCGATGAGGTCAAGGCGGTGGTGCTCAACATCGACCGCGAGAACGAGCGCTTCAGCCTGGGCATCAAGCAGCTTGAGGCCGATCCCTGGGATGACATCCCCAACCGCTACCGGGTGGGCACCAAGGTCACCGGCATCATCACCAACGTCACCGACTTCGGCCTGTTTGTGGAGCTGGAGGAGGGCGTCGAGGGCCTGGTGCACGTCAGCGAGATCAGCCAGGACAAGATCAAGACCCCGGTGGGCATGTACAACGTCGGCGACAGCATCGGCGCCAAGGTCGTCAGCGTCAGCCGCCGCGAGCGCAAGATCGGCCTTTCCATGCGCCGGGCCGACGAGGAGGACGAGCGCTCCTCCTACAGCGAGTACTTGAACAGCACCCAGGCCGCCACCAGCAACCTGGGCGAGCTGCTCAAGGAAGGCCTGGCCCAGAAAGAGGCCGAGGTGAGGCCCGACCTCGAAGAGGGCATGGCCGACGCCGAAGAGGCCATGACCGACCCCGAAGAGGGCAAGACCGACCCCGAAGAGGACTAGTCTCCGGGGCCGGGGTCCGGTGACGCGAAGGCGGGCGCGGCCCCAAAAACCACGCCCGCGGCCGAGGCGCCCAGGTACAATGGGAGGCAAGGAGCGGCCGCAGTGGCCGCGCCGCCAACGTCAAGGACTTCGCTTGCAGGACGCAAAGACCCATGCGTAAGCACCCACTGGCCGCCGCGATCGGGATCAGCCTCCTGATCGTGGCGGCCTTTGCCTTGGGCGTGGTGGCCCTGGCCCCCCGCCAGGCCGGCCGCGTGCTCTTCGGTGGCCAGATCGGCCTGGTGGAGATCAAGGGCGCCATCAGCGAGGCCCGGCCGACCCTGGCCGCGCTGGAGGATCTGCGCAACGACGAGGACGTGGCCGCCATCCTGCTCAGGGTGGATTCGCCCGGCGGCGCGGTGGGGCCCAGCCAGGAGATCTACCGCGAGATCCAGCGCACCGTAAAGGTCAAGCCGGTGGTGGCCAGCCTGGGCACCGTGGCGGCCAGCGGCGGCTACTACGTGGCCGCGCCCTGCACCAAGATCGTGGCCAGCCCCGGCACCATCACCGCCTCGGTGGGCGTCATCTCCAGCATCCCGGACCTGGAGGGCCTGCTGGACAAGCTGGGCATCAAGCTCCAGATCATCAAGACCGGGCCCATGAAGGCCGCCGGCACCCCGGACCGGGCCCTGAACGACGAAGAGCGGGCCATGCTGGAGGCCATGACCAAGGACCTGTACAACCAGTTCCTGGGCGACGTGATCTCGGCCCGCAAGCTGACCAACGAGCAGATCAAGGCCATCGCCGACAGCCGGGTGCTCTCCGGCCGCCAGGCCCGCGAGGCCGGACTGGTGGACGAGCTGGGCAACTTCACCGACGCCCTGCGGCTTGCCGCCAAGCTGGCCGGGATCAAGGGCCGGCCCAAGCTGGTGGAGCCGGACGTCAAGGCCAGCCAGCTCTGGCGGCGCTGGCTGCGCGACGAGGGCCGCGCCCTGGTGAGCGAGCTGGTAGGCGATTTTCAGGCCGGCCTGATGCCCCAATACCTGCTGACCCTGCCGGGGCGGCGGCCCTAGCGCCGGCCGATGCCTCCCTGGCTGGCCAGCGGCCCCGTCGGCGGCCTGAGCGCGCCGCTGAAGGGACTGGGCTTCATCGCCCGCCACACCCGCCTCTGGCCCCTGGCCATCGCGCCTTTTCTCATCAACCTGGCCCTGTTCGTGCTGTTCTTCTGGTTCGGCTACAGCCGCTTCAGCCGGTGGCTGGAGGCGCTCTTGCCCACCGGCGAGGGCTGGTGGTGGCTGGTGCTCTACTACTTCCTGGCCGTGCTGGCGGTGCTGCTGCTGTTGGTGGTGCAGGTCTATCTCTTCGCCGTGGTGGGCTCGGTGGTGGCCGCGCCGTTTCTGGAGACGCTCACCCAGCGGGTGGAGGAGCTGGCCGGGCCGGGCCGGGCCGCGGACTGGGAGACTCGCGGCATTTTCAGCGAAATCCTGCGGGTGGCCGGCCAGGCGCTCCGGAAGCTCATCCTCTACGCCCTGGTCATGGGCCTGCTCTTGCTGCTCAACCTGCTGCCCGGCCTGGGCGCGGTCCTCTACGCCGGCCTGGCCTTTGTGGCCACCTGCTATTTCCTGGCCCTGGAGTTCCTGGACTACCCCCTGGACCGGCGCGGGCTCAATCTGGGGGGCAAGCTGGGCTACGTGCGCCGCCTGGGACTGCGCGGCCTGGCCTTTGGCGCGGCGGTCTTCGTCCTGGGCCTGGTGCCCATCGTCAACCTGGCCCTGTTGCCCCTGGCCGCGGTGGGCGGGACGCTGCTCTACCTGGACGCGCCCCTGACCGATGAAAAGGCGATTAGCTCGGAGAGCAGCTCCCGCTGAAGCTCGCCTGAGACGGGAGGCCAGGAAGAATTGGCCTGGGAGGGGCAGGGCTGGCTGTTTCTGGGGTGGGCCGGACTGCTTGCCTGTCCGGGCCAGCCAAGAAAAGGCAAGTCCACCGGGCGCGGCCCCTCCCTGATTCACCCTCGCCCCCTTAGGGGAGAGGGGAGGGTGAGGGGGGCAAGGAAAAAGGAGCATGAAGGAAAGAACCGGCGGCCCGGCCCGGCCTGGTCTTTTTCCGGGTGGCCAAGACGGCGTGAGCCGTCTGGGCGCCGAAGGCGCAAGAGGTTTCGGGACAGCGCGCGGGTTGACTGCGACCTTGGCTGGATTGCGTGGCGTCGGGCCATAACCTCTTGTCGCTGACGCGGCCCGGACAGCGGAGCTGTCCGGGCCACCCCAGATAGAATAACTTATATGAGGTGAAGGCTGTTTTCGGTAATCCCACGGCGGCAATGGCAGGAAGGAGGGAAAGAATGGGCTTTACAGACCAGACAAGCAAGTTTCATGACGGGCTGCGTCAGGCCATGGAGCGTTATCAGGGCAAAACCATTACCAAGAAAGTGATTGACGCCGTAGTGTCCATGATACCTGGCCTGCAAGCCGACGCGCAGTGGATTTTACCTTCCGATCATTGCGTCAATCACACCTGCAAGGGCGCGTGTCGGTGCAGCCTGACGCCGGATGCATTGTTCGAACGGGTGGGGTGGGGGAAATATTTGGTGCGTTGACGAGAACTGCCTTGTCGGTGCCTACAACCCGGTTTTTTAGGAGGGGGTGCGGGGGAACCCTTTTTGAGCATCAAAAAGGGTTCCCCCGCGCGATCTTCTAGCTCCGAAACTCGTCCACCGGGCCGGCGCCCTCGCGGATGATCTCGGGCTCGTCGCCCACCAGGCTGATGACGCTGCTGACCAGTCCGGGCACCGGGCCGCCGTCCACGATCAGGTCGAGCTGGTGGCCCAGGGCCTGTTCGATCTCCCAGGCCCCGGCCAGGATGCGGCCGTCGCGGTCGGTGGCGCTGGTGGAAAGGAGCGGCCGGCCCAGTTGCTGGATGATGGCCACCGGTATGGGGTGGTCGGGCACGCGGATGCCGGCGGTCTTGCGCCGGGTGAGCATCATCTTGGGCACCTCGCGGCTGCCCTCCAGGATGAAGGTGTAGGGGCCGGGCAACAGGCGGCGCAGGGTCTTGTAGGCGTAGTTGGTCACCCGGGCGTAGTGGGACAGCTCCTTCAGATCCGGGCAGATGAAGGAGAAGGGCTTGGCCTCGGGCTGGTTCTTGATCTGGTGCACCCGCTTGATGGCGTGCTTGTTGAAGATGTCGCAGCCCAGGCCGTAGACGGTGTCGGTGGGATAGGCCACCACGCCGCCGTCGGCCAGCACCTCCACCACCCTGGCGATGAGCCGGGGCTGGGGGTTCTGCGGGTTGATGTTCACGACCATGGGCGTGCGCGCCTCCTGGGCACAAGGTATCCCAGGCCCGGTGGTCCGTCAAGGCGGCGCAGGGCGCGGCTTGACCGGCCCGGCGCGGCAAGGGTAAGCTTGGCCGCTATACGCCAATGGCGTACGCCACCTGCGAACCCCACACTGCGGCCAAGGCATGCTCACCCTGCTGCGCATCACCAACTTCGCCCTGATCGAGAGCCTGGAGCTGGAGCTGGGCCCGGGCCTGACCGTGCTCACCGGCGAGACCGGCGCGGGCAAGTCCATCATCCTGGCGGCGGTGAACCTGCTGTTGGGCGGGCGGGCGGCGGCCGATCTCATCCGCACCGGCGCGGACCAGGCGGTGGTGGAGGCGCTGTTTGACCTGCCGCCGGACGCCCCGGCCTGCGCGCACCTGGCCGAGGCGGGCCTCGGCCTCGCGCCGGGTGAGGAGCTTTTGCTGCGCCGGGTGGTGAGCCGCGAGGGGCGCAACCGGGTGGTGGTGGCCGGCGGCATGAGCACCCTGGGCCTTTTGGCCGAGCTGGGCCCGGAGCTGGTGAGCCTGGTGGGCCAGCACGCCAGCCAGGCGCTGTTGCGCCCGGAGGAGCACCTGGACCTCCTGGACGCCTTTGCCGGCCTGGAGGACGCCCGCCGGGCGGTGGCCGCGGCGGTGGGCCGGGTGGCCGAGCTGGACCGGCAGATCGCGGCCCAGTCCGAGCGCCTGACCCGGCGCGACGAGCGCCGGGCCTGGCTGGGCCAGGTCATCGCCGAGATCGGGGACGGCCACCTGGACCCGGCCGAGGAGGAGGCGCTCAAGGCCGAGCGCAAGGCCCTGGCCAACGCCGGGCAACTGGCCCGCCTGGCCCAGGGCGCCCACCAGGGCCTCTACGCCGCGGACGACAACCCGGTGCTGGAGGTGCTGGGCCGGGTGCGGGGCCTGGTGGGGGATTTGGCCCGGCTGGACGAGCGTGCCGCGCCCATCGCCGCGCGCCTGGAGGAGGCCTTCTACAGCCTGGAGGACCTGGCCCGCGAGCTGGACGACTACGCCCAGCGGGTGGTGCTGGACCCTGCCCGGCTGGATTGGGTGGAGGGCCGGCTGTTGGCCATCCAGCGCCTGGCCCGCAAGCACGGCGGCAGCGTGGAGGCGGCGCTCATTGCCCTGGCCGCGGCCCAGGCCGAGCTGGCCGAGCTGACCGGCGGCGAGGAGCGCCTGGCCGGCCTCACCCGCCAGCGCGAGGAGGCGCTGGGCGCGGCCCTGGACCTGGCCCGGGGGCTATCCGAGCGCCGCCAGGAGGCCGCCCCCCGCCTGGCCGAGGCGGCCGCCGCCGAGCTGAAGCACCTGGGCCTGGCCCACTGCGCCTTTGAGACCCGCCTGCAACCGCCCGGCGGCCAGGCCCTGGCCACGCCAGACGGACCCCTGGTCCGGGCCGGGCTGGAGACGGCCGAGTTCTACATCGCGCCCAACCCCGGCGAGGGCTTCCGCCGCCTGGGGCGCATCGCCAGCGGCGGCGAACTTTCGCGCCTGCTGCTGGCCTTGAAAAGCCTGGTGGCCCAGTCGGCCGGCGCGCCGACCCTGATTTTCGACGAGGTGGACGCCGGCATCGGCGGGGCGGTGGGCGCGGCGGTGGGGCGCAAGCTGGCCGGGCTCGCCCGCCAGGCCCAGGTGCTGGTCATCACCCACCTGCCCCAGATCGCGGCCTGGGCCGACCAGCACTGGAGCGTGCGCAAGCGGGTGAGCGAGGGGCGCACGGCCACGGTCATCGAGGCCCTGGACGAGGCCGGCCGGGTGGAGGAGCTGGGGCGCATGCTGGCCGGCCTGGAGGGCGAGGCCACCGCCCGCCAGCATGCCAGAGAGATCATTGCCGCCGCCAGGCGGGCCAAGAGCGCTTAGACAGCCCGCGTAATCCGATCCAACACGCCAATGAAAACGGACGGCCCCGCGGGACCGTCCGTGTGGTTTTTCAGGCTGCGGTCGTCTAACGCGTGCGCACGAACTGGCCGGGTTCGAAGGCCAGGGGGGCCGGAGCCGGGGCGGGTTTGGCGTCCTTCTTGTCCTTGTCATCCTTGGGGGCCGGCGGCTTGGTCCGCTCCACGATAGTGGCCCAGGAGTTGCGCGCGCCCAGCTCGTCCAGCCGAATCTTGCCCACCATGGGGCCGGGCAGGCAGATCTCCTGGCCGGTGCCGCAGCGGATGCGCTCGCCCAGGGAGTAGACCACCAGCACCGCGCCCGTCGGCAGGCCGGTGTCGCGGCCCACGGTCACCAGCACCTTGTCGCCTTCCACCTTCAGCACCGTGCCGCCCCAGGGCTGGGTGACGATGCTGCTGGCCACCCAGCTCTCGGCGTCCTTGGTCACCTCGGCCAGCATCTTGTTCACCAGATCGGGGCTGGGCTTGGCCCCGCTCAGGCCGATGCCCTCGGCCTCCACGTCGCTGATGACCGCCTGACGGCGGAAGGACTCCTGGGCCAGGACGGTGCTGCTGGTCATGTCCAGCAGGCGCAGCTCCACCTCCAGGCTGAGGAAGGGGGCGTTGTCGCGGAAGCCGTAGATGCCCTTCATCTGGCGCTGGACCGAAAGGTCGGTGATGTTGCCGGCCAGCACCGCGTTGAGCCCCAGCAGGCGGCCGGCCTCATAGGCCCGGTCCTCGGGGTTCTGGATGCTGTTGGGCACCTTCTGCGACTCCTGCTCCAGGGCGGAGAAGTCCACCACCACCACGCCGCCCTGGTTGCCCAGGCTCTTGGTGATGGCCTTTTGCAGGGCGATGCCCTGGGGCTTGAGGTCGGGCAGGCTGCTGGTGAAGGGGGCCACCGAGACCCGCTTGCGCAGGCCGCTGTCCTTGCCCTCCCAATAGTCGACGACCTTGCTCTTGACTTCGGAGGAGAAGCCGCAGCCGGTCACCAGCAGCGCCGTCATGAGCACCAGCAGGCCGGCGGCCAGGTGTGGGGTCGTGCGGGGCCGGAATCTCAGCATGGACCGCTCCCGTCTGAGGGGTGAGGCGGGACAGAGGCACCCGTCCCAAAAAGCGAGTATATCAAAACTGGCGTAAAACCCAAAGCGGGTCAGTAGCGGACCGTGAAGCCCGCCAGGTCGGGGTCCAGGTCGCCCCAGCTCACGGCCACCTCGCTGACCGCGGCCGAGGGGGGGCCCTGGTGGCACCAGGCTATGGCCCGCTCCACCTGCTCGCGCGGGCCCTGGAACACCGCTTCCACCCGCCTGAGCGGCAGGTTGCGCACCCAGCCCTGGAGCCCCAGGGACTCGGCCATGTCGCGGGTATAGGCCCGGAAATACACGCCTTGCACCTTGCCCTTGATCAGCAGGGTGGCCTTGACCTCATCCATAGGCGTTAGCCTCCTGAAACCTAAAACAGCGAGCCCTGGCCTTTGGGCGAGTCGCCGGCGGATGCGCCGCCGCCGGCCACCCGGCGCAGGAACTCGGCCTCGTCGATGATCTCCACCCCCAGGGCGCGGGCCTTGTCGACCTTGCTGCCGGGCTCAGCCCCCGCCACCACCAGGCCGGTTTTCTTGCTCACGCTGCTGGTGGCCTTGCCGCCGGCCGCGCGCACCAGTTCCTCGGCCTCGGGCCGGCTCAGGCCCGTGAGCGCGCCGGTGAGCACCACGCTGAGTCCTTGCAGCGGGCCCTGGCGCAGGCGCTCGGATTCCGGCACCGGCTCCGGGGCCACCAGGGCGGCCAACTCCTGGGCCGTGGCCAGGGTCTCGGGGCGGTCGAAGAAGGCGCGGATGCTCTGGGCCACCACCGGCCCCACCCCGGCCACGGTGGCCAACTCGGCGGCGCTGGCGTTCAGTATGCCATCAAAGGTGCCGAAATGGTTGGCCAAGTCGCGAGCGGTGGCCTCGCCGACGTTGGGGATGCCCAGGGCGAAGACGAACCGGGCCAGGGGCTTGCCCCGGCTGGCGGCGATGTTGCGCAGCAGGTTTGCGGCCGAAAGTTCGCCCCAGCCCTCCAGGGTCTCCAACTCGGCGCGGTGGTCTTCCAGGCGATACAGCGAGGGCAGGTCGCCAAGCAAGCCCTTTTCGCGCAACTGGTCGATGCGCTTTTCGCCCAGGCCCTCGATGTCCAGGGCGGTGCGGCTGGCGTAGTGCTCCAGGGCGCCCTTGATCTGGGCCGGGCAGCCCAGGGTGTTCTGGCAGCGGTGGTTGGCGCCCTCCTGCGCCACGGCTGCGGCGCAGACCGGGCAACTGGCCGGCGGCAATAACAAATCGCGGCGGGGCTGGCCGGGCCGGGCCACTTCCACCACCTTGGGGATCACGTCGCCGGCCCGCTCCACCCGCACCCGGTCGCCGATGCGCACGTCCAGGCGGGCCAGTTGCTCGAAGTTGTGCAGCGTCGCGCGGCTGACCGTGACCCCGCCCACGTCCACCGGGTCAAGTAGCGCCACCGGGGTGAGCTTGCCGGTGCGGCCCACCTGCACCGCGATGTCACGCACGGTGGTGATCTCCTGGCGGGGCGGGAACTTCCAGGCGATGGCCCAGCGCGGGGTGCGGCTGCGCGCGCCCAGGCTCTCGCGCAGGCCCAGGTCGTCCACCTTGACCACCATGCCATCGATCTCAAAGGGCAAATCGTCGCGCCGCGCCAGGTAGCCGGCGTGCAGGGCAGTCATCCACTCCAGATCGCGGCCCTGGTGCAGGTGGTCGGCCCCCACCGGGAAGCCCCACTGGCCCAGGCGCTGCAAGGACTCGTGATCGCTGGTTAAGTCCAGCTCCACCGCGTTGACCAGCTCGAAGGGAAAGAAGCGCAGCGGCCGGCCGGCGGTGACGCGGGGGTCGAGCTGGCGCAGGGACCCGGCGGCGGCGTTGCGGGGGTTGGCGAATGGCTCCTGACCCAGTTCCACCAAACCGCGGTTAAGCGCCTCGAACCCGGCCCGGTCCATGTAGACCTCGCCGCGCACCACCACCAGGGCCGGCGCGGCGTTGAGGTGGGCCGGGATGTCGCCCACGGTGCGCAGGTTGGGGGTGATGTCCTCGCCGGTGGCACCGTCGCCGCGGGTGGAACCCAGCTTCAACAGCCCGGATTCATATACCAACTCCACGCTGAGCCCGTCGATCTTGGGCTGGGCCAACAAAAGCGCCCCGGCCGCGCCGGCCTGGTCCAGGCGGCGCAGGAAGTCCTCGGCCAGGGCCGGGTCAGCCTTGGATTCCAGGCTGAGCATGGGCCGATAGTGGGTGACCGGCGCGAAGCTGGTCTGCACCGGCGCGCCCACCCGCTGGCTGGGCGAATCCGGCAGGCGCAGGCCGGGATAACGCGCCTCCAGGTCCTGGAGTTCGGCCAAAAGCGCGTCGTAGGCCGCGTCGCTGATCTCGGGCCGATCCTCGCTGTAGTAGAGCCGGTTGTGCCGCCGGATCACGGCGGACAGCTCGGCCACCCGGCGGGCGGCGCTATCGCGGGCGGGGTCGCTCATGCCCCCCAAAATACACTGCGGCGGCGAGCCACGCAATCGAAGGGGACGGGCTGCCGGCGGCGCGGCGCGACGTCTTGCCGGTCATTGCGAGGAGCGTCAGCGACTAAGCAATCGCGCCGAGCCGACTGCGCACGGGCTGACGATTCTTACCCCCTCTCCATCTTCGGGGGGAGGGGGATGGGGTGAGGGGGGCTCTCCCGGCCGTCAGGCGGCTTGGTGATGCGGCAGCGTCCGGAGCGGCCTGTTTCTTTGCCCCCGCGCGCCCACGCCGGCCGCATAAGCCTCGCGCCGGGGCGGGCGTCGCCGGCCGGGCGGCCATGCGCGCTTTGGCGGATCAGGTTTGAGGCGGCGCGGGTGAAGGCCCCTGGCGATGCAGTGAACTCCTTCCTTCCAGTCAATTCCCCTGGCCAAACCTCGACCCACCCGCCGCGCGCGTCAGCCAGGCCGCACCGACCCCCTTAAGAGCGGCCGGTCTAAGTGTCGTTGTCAAAGAGGTTGTGCACAGATAGCCAGCCTGGAGATTGGTGGTTTATGGTTCAGGGCGGCGTGTGGCCGGCGATGGTTGTAGTCATGGAGCCAGGGGAGGAGATAGCCCTCTCGCTCGGCCGATGACTC
>JAZDHW010000336.1:0-3257 GCA_043805555.1 Pseudomonadota bacterium | reverse complement strand
GAGCACGGTTGGTCTGGACGAGGAAACCATCAAGCAATACATCCGGGATCAGGAAAAGCTCCAAAAGGATCAGATGGCGTTGGAGCTTGAGTAGAAACAGCCCCAACGGGGCTCTCCCATGTTACGCAAACGCCCCCCTCTTGGGGGCAAATCAAGGCCACCCCCTCTGGGGGTGGAACCTTACTTTTGGCGCCATTCCGAAAACTTGCCAAAATTAACTTTTGGCAAGTTCCAGGAGGAGAAAGCCATGGATGGCTTTCTCCGACACACACCTAGGAGGCCTGGCTTGAACCTCGAAGCGGTCATGGCCTGGCGCAACCTTTGGCGAAACGCGCGCCGCACCCTGGGGATCCTGGCCGCCATCGTCATCGGCGTATGGAGCATGATCCTGCTGGGCGCGCTGATGCGCGGCATGATGGTGCAGATGGCGCACAACGGCATCATCACCCTCACCGGCCACATCCAGGCGCACCACCAGGGCTACCACGCCGACCCGGTGATCGGAAACTCCATGACCAACCCGGAGGAGGTTGAGGCGGCCCTGGCCAAGGCCCTGCCCGCGGGCTCGCACTGGGCGGGCCGGGTGTGGGTCAACGCGGTGGCCTCCAACGCCCACCACCCGGCCGGCGTGACCCTGGTGGGCATCGAGCCCCAGCGGGAGGCCAGGGGCTCCTTCATCGCCGATGCCATCACCCATGGCAAGTACCTGGCCCCGCAGGATGACCGCGGCATCGTGGTGGGCGCGAAATTTCTGGACGAGTACGACACCAAGGAAGGCTTCAAGGTCATCCTGATGCCCCAGGACGAGCACAAGCAGATCGCCCCGCGGGCCTTCCGCATCCAGGGTGCGTCCCGGGCCGAGATGGAGGCCACGGAACAGGGCCATGTCTTTGTCACCAAGTAGGCGGCCCAGAAGATGCTGGGCATGGGCCAGGCCCTGAGCGAGTTCTCGATCTGGCTGCCCGGGGACGCCGATCCAGCGGCGGTGGCCGCGGCCTTGCGCAAGCTTTGCTGCCCGCCGACCAGTACGAAGTCATGACCTGGCCGGAGTTGCTGCCCGTGCTCCAGGCCTACGTGGGCCTGTTCGACGGCTTCGTGTTCATCTGGTACGTGGTGGTTTTCATCGCCATGGGCTTCGGCATCGTCAACACCACCCTGATGGCTGTCTTCGAGCGCATCCGCGAGTTAGGCCTCCTGAAGGCCCTGAGCGTCCACCCCCACCCGGCTCACCCGCGCGCCCTGGCTTTCCAGATAGGCCGCGCACTCCAGGATGGCCGGGTGCTCGCTGGCCGTGGTCACCAGGTGCGCGCCGGGCCGGCCGGCCAACCGGCCCAGCAGGGCCAGGTTGTCGCTCTCGGTGGCGCAGGCGGTGAAGACCACCTCGCCGGGCGCGCAGTTGATCAGCCCGGCCACCTGGGTCCGGGCCCGGTCCACCGCCTGCTTGGCCTTGAAGCCCCACATGTGCCCCGAGCCGGGGTTGCCGAAATGCTCGCGCAGATAGGGCAGCATGGCCTCCGCCACCCGGGGCAGGACGGGCGTGGTGGCGTTGTAGTCAAAGTAAAGCGGCTTCATAACGTCTACCTCGGCTGGAGCGGTTGCAGGAGTGACGCTGACTTATTTTTTACCATGGCCGGCCCGATACGGGATTGGCTCCCGGGCCGGTTGACCCGGGAGCCTTCTGGGAAGAGGAACGGCCGCCAGGAGTAGATCCGCAGCCGTCAGGTGGGCGGTCGGCTATTCGTATCCGGCGTCGGGGTCGATGCCCAGGCGCTCCCACTGGGCGGCGGCCTCGGCCTGGGCCTTCTCGATCTCCTCATCGCTCCAGGGCTCGATGACCAGGGAATCGGCCACCAGCTCCCAGATGTATTTCACCTCGTAGTCGCAGTCGTAGAACTTCGGGAAGCGCTTCATGATCTGGTCGTGGCAGTTGGAGCAGCCCACCACCACCACGTTGGCCCCGCTCTCCTTGATGGACTCGTACTTCTTGCGGCCGTGGAAGGCGGATTCCTTCTCATAGGGCATGGGCCAGTTGCCGCCGCCGGCCCCGCAGCAGAAGCCGTTCATGCGGTTGGGGTACATGTCCACGAACTGGTCCACGCACTGCTCTATGATCCAGCGCGGCTCCTCGTAGTAGCCGTGGCCGTAGTGGCGCTCCAGCTCGCGGCCGTGTTTACAGGAGTCGTGCCAGGTGAAGATTTTGCCCTCGTTGACGCTCTTGTCCAGCTTGATGCGCCCGGCCTTGATGATCTCCGCCAGGTACTCGTACAGATAAACGTAGTTGACCGTGTTGTTGGGGTCGTCCATCTGGCACATCTTCATGCCCTGGCGGCAGCCATAGGAGCCGCCGCCGCAGTCGGGCATGATCATGCGCTTGATGTTGAACGCCTTCATCATGTCTATCTTGCGCTGGGCCAGGATGTGGGTGGCCTCGTAGTTGCCCGTGAACAAGCCCCAGTCCACCGCCTCCCAGTTCTCCGAGGGGATGGACCAGTTCTCCTTGGCCGCGTAGAAGATCTTCCACCACCACTTCATGTCCTCGAAGTCGCCGAAGACCTCCTTGCTATTGGGGAAAAACAGGACCTCGGCGTCCTGCTTATCCACCGGCACGTAGAAGCCGGGGCAGCACTCATCGGACATCTCGTTGCCCATGTCGGCCATGGTTATCAGGTAGTCGTCCTTGGGGATGGCCATGTTGTTGCCGGTCTTGAGCACGTTGAGCACGCCCTTGTGCAGGATGCCCGGCACCTTGTCGCGGTCGCGCAGGTTCTTCATCAGGCCCATGATGGCCGGGGTGTCCAGGTCCATGGGGCAGGCCGCCGCGCAGCGCCCGCAGCCGGTGCAGAACCAGGGGAACTCCGAGGTCACCACCTCGTCGATCATGCCGTAGGCCAGCATGCGGAAGACCTTGCGCACATCAAGCCCGTTGAGCCGCTCCATCCCGGTGAGGGGGCAGCCGCCGGCGCAGGTGCCGCAGGTCAGGCAAAGGTTGAGGTTCAGGTTGGCCAGCTTCGCCTTGATGGCGTCGGGCAACTCCTTGGGAGTGATCAACTCGCTCATGACGACCTCCTTGCTCGGCCGCTGGTTGCGGCCAGGCCGTTAGTTTTTTGAGGCTATCTCTCCCCCGCTCGGGCTCCTGCCCTCGCGGGCACTCGGCAGCCCGGAGTGAATCCGGTCTGGCTCGCGGCCCGCCGCTGGCGGGCCGGGCCGGGCTGCTATCTCTCCCCCGCTCGGGCGTCCTGCCCTCGCGGGGACTCGCC
>JAZDHW010000335.1:0-20978 GCA_043805555.1 Pseudomonadota bacterium | reverse complement strand
CTAGGTGTCTGTCGGAAAAAGCCGTCCATGGCTTTTCCCGACGCTAACTTGCCGGAAGTGAATTCCGGCAAGTTACGCAAATTGCTCGCCCCCGTTGGGGGCTACCAATTTGGCGGGCCATCCATGGCCCGCCTGGGAGCCCGCCGGAGCTGTTTCTCCGACCGGCTCCCGGGGGAAAACCGGCGGCGGCGGGGCCTGTCAATCCCGCCCGTAAAGCCATGTCCAACCCCATCTCCCGGCTGAGCCCCGCCCAGATCCTGGTGGGCTCCTTCGCCGCCCTGATCCTCTTGGGCGCGGTGGCCCTGTGGCTGCCGCTCATGCAGGGCCCCAGGCCCGTCTCGTTCCTGGACTGCCTGTTCACCTCCACCAGCGCGGTGTGTGTCACCGGGCTGATCACCGTGGACACCGCCGCGGCCTGGAGCCTCTGGGGCAAGGCCTTCATCGCGCTCCTGATCCAGGCCGGCGGCCTGGGCATCATGACCTTCTCCATGGCCATGATCTACCTGGCCGGCAGGAAGCCCAGCGTGCGCAGCCATCTGGCCCTGCGCGGCGCCCTGGGGCCGGTGCCGGCCCAGGAGATCGGGGCCCTGGCCCGCGACGTGCTGCTCTACACCATGGTCATCGAGACGGCCGGCTTCCTGGCCCTGTGGGCCCGCTTCAGCCTGGAGATGGACTGGGCCGCCGCGGCCGGGGTGGCCGGCTTCCACGCGGTAAGCGCCTTTTGCAACGCCGGCTTCTCCACCTTCAGCAACAACCTGGAAAGCTACCCCGCCGACCCCACCATCAACCTGGTGATCATGGCCCTGGTCGTCCTCGGCGGCCTGGGCTTCGTGGTGCTGCGCGAGGCGCGGGCCTGGCTGGCCGCGGCCCTGCGCCGCGCCCGGCGGCCGCGCTTGAGCCTGCACACCCGCACCGTGCTCATCACCACCGCCGCGCTTATCCTGGCGGGCGCGGCGCTGCTGTTCCTGCTGGAGTGGCTGAGCAACGGCGGCGTGGCCTGGCGGGGCAGCTTCTGGCCGGTGATCTTCGCCGCGGTCACCCCCCGCACCGCCGGCTTCAACACCATCCCGATGGCCGATCTCAGCAACGGCTCGCTGCTCTTGACCATCCTGCTGATGTTCGTGGGCGGCAGCCCCGGCTCATGCGCCGGCGGCATCAAGACCACCACCCTGGCCACCCTGGTGGCCCTGGCCCGCAGCCGCCTGCACGGCCACGGCGCGGTGAGCCTGGGCCGGCGCGACCTGCCCGCCGCCCAGGAGGGCGAGGCCACCACCCTGACCCTGGGCTCCACCCTGGTGGTCTGCCTGGCGGTGATGTTCCTGGTCAGCCTGGGCGGCAACTGGGTGGGCCACGACCGGGCCGACCTGCTCAACTACGCCTTCGAGGCGGTCAGCGCCTTCGGCACCGTGGGGCTCAGCATGGGCATCACCGACGCCCTGCGCCCCCAGGCCAAGGTCATCCTGGTCCTCTTGATGTTCATCGGCCGCCTGGGGCCGCTGACCCTGATCTTCCTTCTGGCCGAGCGCTACAGCCCGCGGCGCTACAAGCTGGCCGAGGAGCGCATCATGCTGGGCTAGGCCCCCGCTGGCCCACGGGGAAAGGAGCGCGCCATGCACGTGGCGGTGATCGGACTGGGCAACTTCGGGGCCTCCCTGGCGCGGCGCCTGGCCGAGCTGGGCCATCACGTCAGCGTGGTGGACACCGACCCCAAGGCGGTCAACCGCATGGGCGACGCGGCCGAGCAGGCCGTGGTGGCCGACGCCACCGACCGCCTCACCCTGGAGGAGATCGGCATCAACCTGGCCGACGCGGCCGTGGTGAGCCTGGGCGACAACCTGGGCGCCAGCATCATGGTGACCCTGCACCTGAAGGAGATGCGCATCAAGCGCATCGTGGCCAAGGCCATCAGCCCGGACCACGAGAAGATATTGAAACGGGTGGGGGCCACCGAGGTGGTTTTCCCGGAGCGCGACGTGGCCCTGCGCCTGGCCGAGACCTTGAGCCATCCCAACCTGTTGGACTACCTGCCCATCGGCTCGGAGTTCAGCGTGGCCGAGCTGGCCCCGCCGCCGGAGTTCGTGGGCCAGACCATCGTCAAGCTGGACCTGCGGCGCAAGTACGGCATCAACGTCATCGCGGTGCGCGAGCTGGTGCCCGAGCGCATCTCGGTCATCATCGCCCCGGACTACGTGGTCAAGGATTCCGACATCCTGGTGGTGGTGGGCCGGCGCGAGGACATCGAGAAGCTGCACAATCCACGGCCGTAGGCTACAGTTGAGACCCAGCCTCCGCTGGCCGCCGGCCCTGGCCGGCGGCCAGCGCGGCGTTTGTCAACCCCGGCAGGGACGGCGGGCATGGCCCCGGCAAATCCCCGGCTCGAAATCCTGGCCTTGGGCCTGGCCACCTTCATCTCCATGCTGGGGGTGGGCATCCTGGTGCCCATCCTGCCGGTCTGGGCCAAGGAGCTGGGGGCCTCGGCCTTTGTCCTGGGCCTGATCTTCAGCTCCTTCTCCGCCAGCCGGGCGGTGGTGGTGCCCTACGTGGGCGCGCTCAGCGACCGTTTCGGCCGCAAGCGCTTCCTGGAGGCCGGGCTGCTCGGCTACGCCGTGCTGGCCCTGGCCCTGGTCTGGACCACCACCCCCGGCGGGATCATCCTGAACCGGGCGGTGCAGGGGGTCTTCGCGGCGCTCATCATGCCCGTCTCCATGGCCATGGTGGCCGACCTGGCCCCGGGCGGGTTCGAGGGGCGCAGCTTCGGCTCCTTCAACACCTGGTTCCTGCTGGGTTTCGGGGTGGGGCCGGTGCTGGGGGGGCTGGTCTACGACCTCTACGGGGTGGAAGCCAACTTCCTGCTCATGGCCGGCCTGTGCCTGGTCAGCCTGGGGCTGGTGACCTGGCTGGTGCGCGAGGCGCCGGCCGAGCAGCGGGTGCGCGAATCCACCGGCTGGGGCCGGCAATTGGCCCTGGTGCGCGACCGGCGCATGCTGGGCATCTGCCTGTGCCGGGTGGGGCAGACCTTCGGCATGGGCTCCTACATCGCCTTCCTGCCGGTGCTGGGGGCCGGCCAGGGCTGCTCCACCTTCGAGGTGGGGCTCTTGCTCACCATCAACGTGCTGGTGATGACCGGCCTGCAACCCATCGCCGGCCGCCTGGCCGACCGCTGGCCCCGCCTGGGCCTGGCGGTGGCGGCCACCCTGGCGGCCTCCCTGGGCAAGGGCCTGATGCCCCTGGCCGGCGGCTTCACCCTGCTGCTGGCCTGCAACGTGGCCGAAGGCCTGGGCTCGGGCCTGGCCCTGCCGCCCTTGACCGCCCTGGCCACGGTGCGCGGCCGCCAGCTGGGCGCGGGCATGGGCCTGACCATGGGCCTGTACACCATGGCCCTGAGCGTGGGGGTGCTCTTCGGCCCCATCCTGGCCGGACTCCTGGCCGACCTGGGCGGCCTGGACGCAGCCTTCTACCTGGCCGCCGCGGTCAACGCCCTGGGCGCGGGGGCCCTGTGGTGGCTGGGGCGGGGCACGGCGGAGCCGCCGGCGCCGGGTTGACCCGCCACGCTATCTTGCGCGATGCGGTGACGGCAATAATACGCCCATATTATTCTTGTCAACAAACGAACAGTATGGCAATATTTTGTCCATAACTGCTTACAAAGGACTTTTCTATAATGAGTTCAGCCTCTTTCACCATTTATTTCGATGGACCGGCCCTGAAGTCCGGAGAAATGGACGTGAAGGAACTGGCTCCTGCTTTGCTTGCCTTGGGCGATTTGTTCGACCGCACAAACCAAGTGGTCAACAAGGGTCGCGCCTCGGTATCACTGAATGTAAAAAGATTTCCTTCTGGTTCCTTCGGTGTAGAACTTAACGTCATACAGACAATCGTCGATCAAGTCAGGGCGCTATTTGCCGATTTTTCTTTGGCCGACGCAGGCAATCTGGCTGCGATTCTGGGGTTGTTGGGCGGCACCACCAGAGGATTGTTCTGGCTGATAAAGCGAAGCAAAGGCAAAAAGCCTCAGAGAGCTGTAAGACTGGAAAGTGGGGCTGTTCGTCTGGAGTTCGAAGGCTTCTCTGAAGAAGTGGAACAGCCAGTATTTGATGTTTTTCGTGATTTAGCGGCCCGTGCCGCTGCCGAGCAAGTATTAAAACCCTTAACTGCGGATGGGGTAGACTCTTTCAAGGTTGAACAGAACAGTGTACTGGTTCAATCGGTAACGAAGCAAGAAGTAGATTATTTCGCCGCTCCCACTGTTGAAGATGAGAAGCTGCAAGAGGATACCACAATTCGTGTATTGGCTATTATATCGCTTAACTTTAAGGACGATCGTAAGTGGCGATTTACTGATGGTGACACGGAGTTTTGGGCAACAATTTCTGATGTAAGTTTCATAATCATGGTGGACCAAAACGCCGCAGCGTTTTGCAAGGGAGACAGGTTGACCGTAAAACTAAAAACCACGCAATGGGATACTAGCAGAGGGTTGAAAAAGGAATACGAAATCGTTGAAGTCCTTGAACATCGCTCAGCAGCGAGGCAACTGAAGCTGCCCATTGCCTGACGACCACAAGTAGCGTCTCGTCTTACCCCTCCGTCCCTGCCTTGACTTCTCCCCGCGCCCTGGGTACATTCGGTATCTGTCCCTATTTCGGCCTTTTCTGGGGTGGTCCGGCATGCAGTACGAAGCAGTCATCGGCCTGGAGGTGCACGCCCAGCTCCTGACCGAGTCCAAGATATTCTGCGGGTGCAGCACCAGGTTCGGTCAGCCGCCCAACACCAACGTCTGCCCGGTGTGTCTGGGCATGCCCGGCGTGCTGCCGGTGCTCAACCGCAAGGTGGTGGAGTTCACCATCCGGGCCGGCCTGGCCACCCACTGCGCCATCGCCGAACGGAGCATCTGGGCGCGCAAGAACTACTTCTACCCGGACCTGCCCAAGAACTACCAGGTGAGCCAGTACGAGCTGCCGCTTTGCACCGGCGGTTACCTGGACATCCACGTTGAGGGCGAGACCAAGCGCATCGGCATCACCCGCATCCACATGGAAGAGGACGCCGGCAAGCTGATCCACGACCCGGCCCAGCCGGTGAGCTACGTGGATTTCAACCGCACCGGCACCCCCCTGATGGAGATCGTCAGCGAGCCGGACCTGCGCACGGCCGATCAGGCCGCGGCCTACCTCAAGGCCCTGCGCGACATATTGGTGTACCTGGGCATCTGCGACGGCAACATGGAGGAAGGCTCCTTCCGCTGCGACGCCAACGTGAGCATCCGGCCCCTGGGCCGGGCCGAGCTGGGCACCCGGGCCGAGCTGAAGAACATGAACTCCTTCCGCAACGTGCAAAAGGCCATCGAGTACGAGATCCGCCGCCAGCAGGCGGTGATCGCCGACGGCGGCGCGGTGGTGCAGGAGACCCGGCTCTGGGACGCCGGGGCCAACAAGACCCTGAGCATGCGCGGCAAGGAAGAGGCCCACGACTACCGCTACTTCCCGGACCCGGACCTGCTGCCGCTCATCGCGGGCCGGGACTGGGTGGAGCGGGTGCGCGGCGAATTGCCCGAGCTGCCCGAGGCCAAGCGCGCGCGCTTCGAGCAACAGTACGGCCTGCCGGCCTATGACGCCGGGGTGCTGACCATGAGCCGGCCCCTGGCCGACTACTTCGAGGCGGTGACCGCGGCCTGCGGCGCGGCCAAGACGGCCAGCAACTGGATCATGAGCGAGCTGTTGGGCGCGCTCAACGCCGAGGGCAAGGAGATCACGGAGAGCCCCATCGCCGCCGGCCAGTTGGCCGCGCTGATCAGCATGGTGGAAAGCGGCGAGCTTTCCGGCAAGCTGGCCAAGCAGGTCTTTGGCGAGATGATGGCCAGCGGCCAGGACCCAGCCGCGGTGGTGGCCGCCAAGGGCCTCAAGCAGGTGAGCGACGAGGGCCCCCTGCGCGAGGTGCTGCAAGGGATTTTCGCCGCCAACCCCGGCCAGGTGGCCGACTTCAAGGCCGGCAAGGACAAGCTGCTGGGCTTCTTCGTGGGCCAGGCCATGAAGGCGACCAAAGGGCAAGCGAACCCGCAGATGCTAAATGATTTGGTCAGGAAGATGTTGGGCGAGTAGCAGGCGCGGCGCTCTGAAGAAAAAAGAGATTGCTTCGTCGCAACCCTACCGGGTTGCTCCTCGCAATGACAGGATGAAGAGGCGTACGTGACTGACGACCCCAGCCATAAACCCGCCGCCGGCATGGAGGGCCTGCCCTTTCCGCGCACCCTGTATTGGGACGGCGACGCGGTCATGATCCTGGACCAGCGCAAGCTGCCGGGGCGGATGACCTACATCCCCTGCCGGGACATGGGCCGGGTGATCTACTGCATAAAAACCCTGGCCGTGCGCGGGGCGCCTGCCATCGGCGTGGCGGCGGCCATGGGGCTGACCCTGGCGGCCCGGGCCATCAAGCTGAAAGACCCGCTGGCCTGGCGGATGCGCTTCGCAGCGGCCGTGGAGCAGATGCGCGCGGCGCGGCCCACGGCGGTGAACCTGGGCTGGGCCTGCGACCGGGTCCTGGCCCTGGTGGCGGTGGCCCCGCCCGACCCGGCCACGGTGACGGTCATGATCCGGCGCGAGAGCCAGATCATGCTGGACGAGGACATCGCGGTGAACCTGGCCATCGGCCGGCACGGGGCCAAGCTGATCCACAAAAAGAAGGCCACGGTGCTGACCCACTGCAACGCCGGCAGCCTGGCCACCGGCGGCTACGGCACCGCCCTGGCCCCGGTCTGGGCGGCCACCGCGGCGGGCAAGGCCATCAGCGTCATCGCCGACGAGACCCGGCCGCTCTTGCAGGGCGCGCGGCTCACCGCCTGGGAATGCGTCCAGATGGGAGTGCCGGTCAAGGTCGCTGTAGACGGCGCGGTGGGCGTGATCATGATGAAGGGCCTGGTGGACCTTTGCATCGTGGGCGCCGACCGCATCGCCATGAACGGGGACGTGGCCAACAAGGTGGGCACCTTCAACGCCGCTTTGCAGGCCCAGTATCACGGCGTGCCCTTCTACGTGGCCGCGCCGCTTTCCACCATAGACCCCGACGCCAAAAGCGGCGGGGACATACCGATCGAGGAGCGTGACCCCGGCGAGGTGACCGCGTGCGGCGCCTGCCGGGTGGCGGCTAAAGGGGCGGGGGCGCTGAACTTCGCGTTCGACGTCACCCCCGCCGAGCTGGTGACCGCCATCATCACCGAAAAGGGCGTGCTGAGGCCGCCCTACCAACAATCGCTGGCCAAGGCCAAGGGCCTTAAATAGATATCGCGAGGAACGCGCCATGGAACTCATCAAGAAGCTGCGTGCGCCCCATGAATGCAAACCCAAACCCAGCGACGAGTACGCCCTGGGTTTCGGGCGCTTTTTCAGCGACCACATCTACAAGCTGAACTACACCGCCGCCAAGGGCTGGCACGAAAGCCGCATCGAGCCCTACGGCCCGCTGCTGCTGGACCCGGCCGCCCTGGTGCTCCACTACGGCCAGGAGGTCTTCGAGGGCCTCAAGGCCTACCGCGGCCAGGACGGCGGCATCTACATGTTCCGCCCCCGGGCCAACATCGAGCGCATGAACCGCTCCGCCGCCCGCCTGTGCATCCCCCAGCTCCCGGTGGATGAAGTGCTGGAGCACATGTACGAGTTCGTGCGGGTGGAGATGGAATGGATTCCGCGCGCCGGCGGCACCAGCCTCTACGTGCGGCCCAACATCATCGCCACCGAGGCCTGCCTGGGGGTCCAGGTGAGCCATGAGTACCTCTTCTACATCATCGTGGGGCCGGTGGGCGCCTATTACGCCGAGGGCTTCAACCCGGTGAAGATCTACGTGGAAGAAAAATACGTGCGCGCCGCGCCCGGCGGCACCGGCGAGGCCAAGACCATGGGCAACTACGCGGCCAGCCTGCTGCCGGCCGAGGAGGCCCACGCCAAGGGCTTCACCCAGGTGCTCTGGCTGGACGCCTGCGACCGCAAGACCATCGAGGAGGTGAGCACCTCCAACATCTGCTTTGTGATCGACGGCGAGGTGGTCACCGCGCCCCTGGGCGGCACCATCCTGCCCGGCATCACCCGCGACTCGGCGCTGGCCATCTGCAGGCACTGGGGCGTGAAGGTGAGCGAGCGCCGGCTGACCATCGACGAGGTGATCGCCGCCCAGAAGGAAGGCCGCATCAATGAGGCCTTCGGCACCGGCACCGCGGCGGTGATCAGCCCGGTGGGCTCCATCACCTATAAGGGCGAGACCATGCCGGTGGGCGACGGCAAGACCGGCAAGCTGTCGCTGAAGCTCTACGAGGAGCTGCTGGGCATCCAACTGGGCACCCGGCCCGATCCCTTCGGCTGGGTGGTGAAACTGGCCTAAACCCGACGCGGCCGGGGGTGCGCCCCCGGCCGCTTTTGGTTTATAATGCGGCCATGGTTTTCAGACAAACACGCATCCGCCCGCCGGATTACCTGCCGATAGATGGCTCCTGCATCTATGAGGGTGACTCCCTGCACGTCCTGACCCTGCTGCCGGCCAATTCCGTTCAATGCGTTGTGACTTCACCGCCTTATTGGGGCATGCGGGATTATCACTTGCCGGGCCAGATCGGGCTTGAACCCAGCCTGCCTCAATTCCTCAATCGCTTGGTGGCCATCTTCGCCGAAGTAAAGCGGGTGCTCAAGGAAGACGGCGTCCTCTGGCTGAACATCGGCGATGGCTACACCAGCGGCAACCGGGGCTGGCGAGCGCCGGACAAGAAAAATCCGGCCCGGGCCATGAGCGTGCGGCCGGACACCCCCGAAGGCCTCAAGCCCAAGGACTTGCTGGGCCTTCCCTGGCGTTTGGCGTTTCGGTTGCAGGAAGACGGCTGGTACCTACGCAGCGATATCGTGTGGCACAAGCCCAACGCCATGCCGGAAAGCGTGAAAGATCGGCCAACCAGGGCGCATGAATTTGTCTTCATGCTGACCAAAAACGAACGTTATTACTATGACCGCGAGGCGGTCCTGGAAGTTAACGGCCGCAATCGCAGGTCGGTCTGGTCCATTAACACGCAGCCCTGCCCCTTGGCCCACTTTGCCGTCTTCCCGCCGCAGTTGGTCGAGCCATGCATCCTGGCCTCCAGCCGGCGGGATGATTACGTGCTGGACCCGTTCTTTGGCGTGGGCACGGTGGGGGCGGTTTGTGAGCAGACGGGGCGGAGCTATTTGGGTGTAGAACTTCATCCTGAATATGTGCGCATCGCGGCCGAGAGGCTGGGCGGTTTGACCAGCCGAGTTGTCAAGGTGGCATGAAAATGGATATAGCGTTACCGGAACCAAAACTACAGGCTGACTTTGCCCAAACTTTACAAAATTTACGTTCCCTTTATCTCCAAGATGCCTTAAGCGCAACCGTAGACCTAATTGACATCCGGCAACTCGACCGGGAGCTTGGCGAGCTAGTTCCAGAGCATAGCCTCAAGGCCCTTGCCAAGCACGGGTTAAGAGGTGAGTTACTTTTTGCTGTTCCATGTCTCTTGCGTACCAACCCTCGCTTACTTGGTTACTATCGGTTGCTTCTAGGATATAGCCAGAAAGAATTTTATAACACATATAACGGATTATCCTCATATAAAAGCATGGAGCAAAAAGGATTGCTCTCTAAAATGCATGCGGATAATCTTCCAACATTGTGCGAAAGTCTAATAGCCTCTGCCGTCTATCTCCTGGAATATACCAACGAAATCATATCCAGCAACCTATTACACGAACTTAGTCTGTTGACATTGGGTGGGCAGCTACGTGGAAGGTACAACGTCAAGTTAGGCAATACTGCCAACGAAAAAGTGTTTAACGTCATTAAGCAAATGGTTAAACACGTTGCAACAGATATTTCACCGCGCAGAATCAAACTGCTTAACGCTGCGGGCAATAAAATAATTATTGCATTCTCATCAGACCCCGATCTGGTGATAAAAGAAGAAATTGCCGAAGGTAAATTCTATAACAAAATTGCGATTGAAATTAAAGGCGGCACTGACTATTCCAATATTCATAATAGGCTGGGTGAGGCTGAAAAAAGCCATCGTAAGGCAAGAGATGCTAGGTATGTAGAATGCTGGACCGTCATCAATGTTGACAGGTTGGACCCCGAACTAGCCCATCGCGAAAGCCCAACCACTGACCGCTTTTATCAGCTTAGTCACCTGATGCAACCGGAGCACCCTGAATATCAGGATTTTCACCAACGCATACTTTCCCTCATCGGCATCCGGGCCAACCAAGAGCAAACAAGACAATGATCGATTCCGTTGACAAGGCCATCCTGCGCGCGGTGCAGTCGCGCCTGCCGGTGGCCGAGCGGCCCTGGCTGGAGCTGGGGCGCGCGCTGGACCTGAGCGAGGACGAGGTCATCGCCCGCCTGGCCGCGCTAAAAGAGAAAGGCGTCATCCGCCGCATCGGCGGCAACTTCAACAGCTCGTCCCTGGGATTCGCCAGCACGCTGTGCGCGGCCAAGGTGCCAGAGGACAAGCTGGCCGCCTTCGTGGCCGCGGTCAACGCCTTCCCCGGCGTCACCCACAACTACCGCCGCCAGCACGAGTACAACGTCTGGTTCACCTTCATCGCCGAGACCATGGCCGAGATCGAGGAAAACCTGGCCCGCCTGGCCGAGCAGACCGGAGTGGCCGACATCTGCTCCATGCCCAGCCTTCGCATATTCAAGATCAAGGTGGACTTCCCGCTCTAGGCCCTGCGCTAAATCCCTCCAACCCAGCGCGCACCACCGGGCATGACCGGGGCGCGGCCGTGCGGCCGTGCGGCCGTGGCGCGAACAGCCCCGGTTTTGGGTCATTGCGAGGAGCATAGGCGACGAAGCAATCGCGTCGAGCCGCCTGCCGCACCCTTCCCTCCGGCCCCTTCTTCCCCGCTCCCCCGCTCTTTCCGGGTGGCCCGGACAGCTCGCTGTCCGGGTCGCTTTAGCGACAAGAAATTGGGGGCGCGGGCGTGCGGCCGGAGCCGGCAAGCGCGCGGCCTAGACCAGGTCGCCGGCCAGCCACAGGGGCAGGTACCATTTGAGGGCAAAGTAGAGCCACAGCCAGAGCCAGGCCAGCTTGAGCCAACGGCTTCGGGGCGAACTGGCGATGAGCAGGAAAAGCGGCCAGGTGATGACGTTCTGGCGGTAGGTGGATTCCAGCGAGCCGGTGCTGGGGCCGATCAGCCACACCGCCAGCAGGAACCCCCACAGGCCGGGGTGGAAGCGGTGGCCGAAGATGACCAGACTCAAGAGGATCAATAGGGTGACGATCACCTCGTTGTAGACCGGCGGTTCGGCCAGCACCCCTTCGATGATGCTGACCCAGGGCCACATGGCCTGGCGGCCCCAGTTGGCGTGGCCGCTGATGGGCAGCCAGAAGTCGTTGAAGAGCCACCAGTGGTGCAGACAGTAGGTGATGAGCCCCAGGGCCGGGCCGGCACCGGTCAAGAGCAGGCGGCCCAGCTCGGGCCAGGGGTCGGCGGCGCGGCCCATGCGGGGCAAGAACAGCATCACCGGCAGGATGCCGATGGCGATGCCGGTGGGGTAGGTCATGCCCAGCAGGTAGCCCAGGGCAAAGGCCAGCCACCAGCGCTGGGCCCGAAGCGCCAGGAAGTAGCCCGCGCCCAGGGCCAGGGCGGTGCCGTAGGGATAGCCGATGATCAGGTACCAGCCGCAGGGATAGCAGGCCATGGCCAGAAGCGCCCAGCGGGCCACGGCCGCGCCCCAGAGGTCCCTGGCGATGCGGAACAGCAGGTAATAGCCCACGATGGCCATGGGCCAGGCCACGCCGAGCATGGCCCAGGCGGAGTCGAAGCCCAGGGCGATGAGGCCGCGGGCCAGGGCGGGGAACAGGGGGTGCCAGGGGTAGTTGCCCCAGACCCCGCCCAGCTCGTTGCGGCGCATCCAGTACCAGTTTTCGGCGATGTCCCTGTACTGCTGCGCGTCCCAGGGGGCGTTCAGCCAGGCGTGGGGCGTCGCCCCGCCCAGGCTGGTCACGGCCCAGGCATAGAAAGCGGCCAGGCCCAGGAAGGCCAGGCCGGGGAAGATCCAGGCCTCGCGGGCCAGGTACCAGCGGCCCAGGCGGGCGAGGTGCGCCTTCTGGCCCTGGCCCAGCCAGGCGGTCAGCGCGGCCTGGAGCATGGCCCCCATGAGGCCGGCGCTGAGGGGCGCGCCCAGCATCAACACCAGGTCGTCGCCCTCCTCCGAGGCCAGGTAGGTGATCATCTGGCGCAGCATGGCCAGCCAGAAGCCCAGCCAGAAGCCGGGGGCCACGGCGGCCAGGCGCTGGCGCAGTTGGGCCAAATCCGGGGGGTGGCGCAGCAGGCGGTAGGTGAAGGGCAGCAGGAACAGCAAAAGGCCCAGGAGCAGGCTGACGCGCTGGCGTTTCTGCCAGGCGTCGCGGCGATGGCGCAGCTTGAGCCAGGCCTTGGCGTCCACCTCCGGCCGCAGGGGGTAGAACTCCAGCAGGCGGCCGGCCTCGTCGCGCACCTCCACCTTGAGCCCGCCATGGCCCTTGACCCGCACGTAGTCGATCTCCAGCAGCAGGCGGCCGGCGACGGCGTCGGTGCTGAAGTTGGCGTCGATCTTGCCCGGCCAGGGCCGCCACTGGTCGAAGACCAGCTCGCCGTTCAAGAACATGGAGGTGCCGTCGTTGACTTCCACCTTGAAGTGCAGCTTCTGGGCCGTCTCCAGCTCCAGGCCGGCCAGGGCCTTGATCTTGTAATTGTTCTGCCCAGGCAGGGGGCCGTCGGGCCAGTCCAGGCCGCCCTCGAAGCGTTCGATCCAACGGTAGTGGGGCCAGGCCTTTTCGGGCAGGCGCAGGCGGTGGAAGGTGGCGGCGCCCGGCTGGTCGGTCTCCAGGGCCTTTTGCCAGATGGCCTGATAGGCGCTCTCGGCCAGCTCGGCCCGCTGGCCGCAATACACAGCCGCGATGAGCCCCAGGGCCAGGCCGGCCAGGCCGATCAGCCAGAACAGGCGGCCCAGGCGGCGGCCGGCTGGGGTGTCGCCGGCCTGGCGCCAATCCGGCAGCCAGCGGGGCCGCGGTTTGGGCTGGGGGTGCTGGCCGGCATGGCGTTTACGGGGGTGAACCTGCTGCTGCACCTGGCTTCCCGCCGCTGCCCAGGGTTGACCGTTTCATGTTCACAAAAATGTGGTGCTAGACTAATGCACGGGCTCTGGTTTTGCAAGCGCCCATGGTGAGTTGGCCGGGCCGGCCCCTGGCGGATTGACACCCGCCGGGGGGGCCGCTACCATGACCGCACCCCGCCCGCGCGGGGCCGGCGGCATGCCGCCCCAGCGACCCCGCGCGGCCCCAAGCATAAAGGCACGCACATGATCGCACGCTACACGCTCCAGGAAATGGGCGCCATCTGGACCGACCAGCACAAGTACGCCGCCTGGCTCAAGGTGGAGATCGCCGCCTGCCGGGCCTGGCGCAAGCTGGGCCGCATCCCGGCCGACGCGCTGGCCGAGATCGAGGCGAAGGCCGATTTCGAGGTGGAGCGCATCGACGAGATCGAGCTGAAGACCAAGCACGACGTCATCGCCTTTTTGACCAACGTGGCCGAGCACGTGGGCCCGGCCAGCCGCTTCATCCACCTGGGGCTCACCAGCTCCGACGTGCTGGACACCGCCTACGCGCTCCAACTGCGGGACTCGGCCGACCTGATCCTGGCCGCCCTGGACCGCCTCTTGGCCGCGCTCAGGAAGCGGGCCCTCGAGCACAAGCGCACGCCGCAGATGGGGCGCAGCCACGGCATCCACGCCGAGCCGGTGACCTTCGGGCTGAAGCTCTTGGGCTTCTACGCCGAGTTCGCCCGCGACCGCGAGCGCATGCTGCGCGCCCGCGACGCCGTGAGCCGGGGCAAGATCAGCGGCGCGGTGGGCACCTACGCCCACGTGCCGCCCGAGCTGGAGCAGCTGGTCATGGCCGAGCTGGGCCTGACCCCGGCCGTGGCGTCTACCCAAGTGGTAGCCCGCGACGGCTACGCCGAATACTTCTGCACCCTGGCCGTCATCGCCGGCTCCATCGAGCGCCTGGCGGTGGAGATCCGCCACCTCCAGCGCACCGAGGTCCTGGAGGCCGAGGAGTCCTTCAGCGCCGGCCAGAAGGGCAGTAGCGCCATGCCCCACAAGCGCAACCCGGTGGGCAGCGAGAACCTCACCGGCCAGGCGCGCCTGATCCGGGCCTTTGCCATGGCCGCGTTGGAGGACATGGCCCTGTGGCACGAGCGCGACATCAGCCACTCCTCGGTGGAGCGCACCATCGGCCCGGACGCCAACGTGGCCGCCCACTACGCCCTGCACCGCCTGGCCGGGCTGATGGAGAACCTCACCGTCTACCCCGGGCGCATGCTGAAAAACCTGAACCTTACCGGCGGGCTGATTCATTCCCAGCAGGTGCTCCTGGCCCTGGCCGAGGCCGGGCTCACCCGCGAACAGGCCTACGCCATCGTGCAAAAGAACGCCATGGCCACCTGGCGGGAGGGCGGCAGCTTCAAGGAGCGGCTCTTGGCCGACGCCGAGCTGACCGGCGCCCTGGGCGCGGGCGCCACCGAGCTGATCGAGGGGCTGTTCAGGCTGGACGCCCACCTGGGCAACGTGGACTACATCTTCGGTCAGATTCTGGGCGAGTAGGCGCGGCGGGCGGTGTTATACTGATCTCCGACGCAGGCCATTCATCGATCTTTGGGAGACACGAGCCATGATCCGCGCGGGCAAGACCTTCCTGCTCATCGGCCTGGCCGGCCTGGCCCTGGCCATCGCGGCCCTGGCCGGCTGCGGCACCGCCACCTGGCTCAAGGACAAGTTCGATCCCCGCACCCCCGGACCGGACCAGGCCTACCAGGCCGCCCTGGAGCCCTACCTGGCCACGGCCACGGTCTACGCCGGGCCGGCCACCGAGCTGAAGGCCGCCGTGCTGCCGCTGGCCGGGCCGGTGCGCCGGGCCATGGTGGAGCGCTCGGCCGCGGCCCTGGGCTGGACCCCGGCCGAGAAGGCCCGCCGCCTGGCCGACCAGGACCGGGACGCGGCCGGCGACCTGGAACTCCTGCTTTCGGTCTACGTGCCCGAGCGCAAGTGGAACGACCTGACCGCGCTCAAGCCGGACTGGCTGGTGTACCTGGTGGACAAGGACGGCCAAAAGCAGCGGCCGCTGGACGTGCGCCTGATCAAGCAGCGCTCGGCCCTCAACGAGGCCCTGTACTACTTCTGGGGCCCCTGGGACAAGCTCTACCGCCTGCGCTTCAAGCCGGTGGCCGGCCCGGCCCGGCTCCTGATCACCGGCGCGCCGGGCTCCGACGCGGTGGCGCTCAAGCTGGACTAGCCTCCGCCTCCGGGGTCAGCACCTCGACCTTGCCCCCCACCCGGTAGACCGCCACCCGGTCGCGCCCGGCCCCCTTGGCCGTGTACAGGGCCTGGTCGGCCCGGCGCACCAGGTCCTCGGCGGAGAGGCCGCTGCGGTATTCGGCCACCCCCACGCTGACGGTGATGCCGGCCGAGACCGGGTGGCCGCCGCCGGGCGGGGTGGGGTTGAAGACCAGGGCCTTGGCCCCCAGACGCACCCGTTCGGACACCCGGCAGGCCTCCTCCAAAAAGGTCCGCGGCAACAGCACCACGAATTCCTCGCCGCCGTAGCGGCAGGCCAGGTCGGTGGTGCGCACCTGGTTGCGCAGGTCCTGGCCGCAGGCCTTGAGCACCCGGTCGCCCTCGATGTGGCCGTAGGTGTCGTTAAAGAGCTTGAAGCGGTCCAGGTCCAGCATCAAAAGGCACAGCGACTGGCCGTAGCGCTTGGCCGCCTCGATCTCGCGGGACAGGGTGGCGTAGAAGAAGCGCTGGTTGTAGAGGCCGGTCAGCTCGTCGGTGATCGACAGGCGCACCAGCTCGTCCTCCAGCCGGCGCTTCTCGGTCAGATCCACCAGGGTCTCCACCGCCCGCACCACCCGGCCCTGGTCGTCCTTGACCGGCGCGGCCAGGAAGTAAAGATGGCGGGGCTGGCCGTTCAGGTTGGGGAAGAAAGTCTCCGCTTCCAGGCCATCCTCCACCAGCACCGAATTCTTGAGGCCCAGCTCGCCGTACTGGCGCTGCATGCCCTTCCAGTCCTGGTCCACCAGCAAGTCGGCCATCACCGGCCGCGGCTCGGAATAGAAGGGGTACCACTGGCGGTTGGTGCCCACCACCTGCTCCGGGGGCACCCCGGTCAACCTGGCCATGGCCTGGTTCCAGTGGGCCACCAGGTGGTCCTGGTCGATGACCATGACCGCCGCCGGCAGGCCGGCCAGGGTGCTTTCCAGCATGCGCCGGCCCTGGGCCAGGGCGCGCTCCACCTGCTTGCGCTCGCTGACGTCGGTGGCGATGCCCTCCAGGCTCATGGGCAGGCCCTTGGCGTCGCGCACCAGGAGGCTGCGCATCCGCAGCCAGCGCTCCTGGCCGTTGCGGTGGTTCAAGGGGAACTCGTACTCGTGGATCAGCGGCCCCTCGCCGCGGATCTGCTCCTCCCACTGGCCGGTCACCCGGGCCCGCCAGTCGGGGTGGATCATCCGCCAGAGCAGGTTGGGCTGGCCGATGATCTCCTCGGGCGCATATCCGGTGACGTTGAGCACGGCCGGGCTCAGGTAGGCGAAGCGGTTGCCGATGATGTCCCAGCGGTAGATGATGTCCGGCGCGTTCTCCACCAGGCGGCGGTAGCGCTCCTCGCTCTCCTGCAGGGCGCGCTGCTGGGCCTGGGCCTGGGTGACGTCGCGCACCAGGCCGAAGCGGCCCTGGCCGTCGGCCCGGGCGGTGGCGGTGATCAGGGCGTGGAAGGGGCGGCCGCCGCGGCGGCGCAGCCGGGCCGGGAAATCCTGCACAAAACCCTGGGCGTTCAGGCGCTCCAGGTAGGCCTGGCGTTCGGCCGGGTCGCTGAACAGGGCCTCGGTGTCGTTCAGGGCCTGCATCTGGCTGCGGTCGTCATAGCCGAAGATCTTGAGCCCGGCCGGGTTGATGTCCTCGATGCGCCCGGCGGCGTTGACGATGAAGGCGGCGTCGCGGCTGTCGGTGAAAAGCTGCTGGAAGCGCAGTTGGTTGGCCTGGGCGGCGTCCACCATGGCCTGGGTGGAGATGGCCATGCTGGCCAGGGCGCGCGAAAGCCGGCCCAGCTCGTCGCCGCGCTGGCCCAGGGCCTCGGGCGGGGTCAGGTCGCCGGCGGCCACCCGCTCGGCCTCGGCGGTGAGCCGGCGCAGGGGCTCGGTCAGCTCGCGGCGCGAGAGCCAGACCGCGAAAAGGGCCACCAGGGCGCTGAGCACCAGGGTGGCGGCCCAGCTATAGGCGCGCAGATAGCCCAGGGTGGTCTGCACCAGCTGGTCCATGTCCGCGGCCAGGCCCAGCACCTGGCCCGAGGCCAGCCGCCGGAAGACCACCACCTGGTGATGATCGTCCTGCTCGTAATCCATCTGGCCGGTGGGCGCGGCCAGCATGAACTGGATCACCTGCCCGTCCGGGGCCGGGGCGTCGGCCGGGGCCATGGTCAGGCGGCCGTCCCGGCCCAGCAGCAGCAGCGCGACCCGCAACGGGCGGCCCATCTGGGCGCTCAGGCGCTGGCGGGTCCGCTCCAGGAAGGGCTCCAGGCCGTCGGCCGGCGGGCCGGGGCCTTGCATGTCGCGCGCCAGGGTCTCCAGCTCGTGGCCCAGGTGGAGCAGGGCGCGCTCGTTGATCAGGTCGCGGGAGAGGCGCGAAAGCAGCAGGCTGATGGCCAGGGCGGTGATGACCGCCACCAGCACCAGGGTGGCCGGCAGCTTGATGCCCACCGGCAGGTTGCGCAACGCGCGCCAGGGTTCGCGCCAGGTCATGGCAAGGGGGCTCGCTTCCGATGGCGCGGCGGCCTCGGTGCGGGCGGGGCCAGGTGGCCAGGGTGCACGGATTCGCCTCCGGCAAGGGCAGGCCGGTCAGTCCTGCAGGCCGCAGACCCGCCCAGGGGTGGACGGTTTGACAGCCCGCCGCGGCGGGCCGTACTATCAGCCCAGGGCATAGCTACTTGATGATAGATCATCGCGGCCCCCAGGAGAACCCCCAAAGGAGAGCGCTTTGCTCATCCAAGAGATGACCATGGCTGAATTCGGCCGGAGCCTGGCCGCGGGCGTCACCAGCGCCATCCTGCCGATTGGCGCCCTGGAGGAGCATGGTCCCCACCTGCCCCTGGGCACCGACGCCCTGCACGCCCTGGCCCTGGCCCAGGCCGCCGCGGCCCTGCATCCCTGCCTGGTGGCCCCGCCGCTCTTCTATGGGCTCTGCCGCAGCAGCGCCCAACACGCCGGCACGGTGGGCATCAGCGGCCAGACCCTGCGCGCAATGGTGCAAGATATCGGAGAGGGCCTGTGGCGTCAAGGTATTCACGCCCTGTGCCTGCTTACCGGCCACGCCGGCGGCACCCACCAGTGCGCCCTGACCGACGCGGGCGAGGCGTTGCTGGCCTCCACCGGCCTGGAGGTGGCCATGGTCTGCGTGCTGGATCTGCTGGCCGAGGCCAAGGCCTTTCTGCAATGCCCCGGCGACAGCCACGCCGGGGAGGTGGAGACCTCGCTGGCCATGCACCTCTGGCCGGAAATGGTCAAGGGAACCGCGGCCGAGGCCTACCCAACCTTCCCCAGGTTCCGCCTGGTGCGCGACAAGCTGGCCCACTGGCCCACCGGCGTCTGGGGCGATCCCGGCCTGGCCAGCGCGGAGAAGGGCCGGCGCATCCTGGAGTGCGAGGCCCGGGCCCTGGCCGTGGTGCTGGCCGACCTTCAGGCCCAGGTCCGGCCGGCCGGGCCGCGCTAGAATTGTGCTTACTTCTGTGAATCGTCCCGGCCGGCCGCCGTTGGCGCCGAGCCGGACGCAGCCAACCCGAGGAGGCCGACATGTATGAAGCGGTGCGCAACCTGCTCCTGGCCGGGCTGGGCGCGGCGGTGGTGACCAAGGACAAGGTCATGGAGATGACCAAGTCCTTCGTGGACCAGGGCAAGATGACCGCGGCCGAGGCCGAGAAGCTGGCCGAGGACCTGGCCGAGGAGTCGCGCCGCCAGGCCAAGGGCCTGGGCGAGAAGATCGAGGCCGGCGCGCGGCGGGCGGTGGAGGCGCTCACGCTGGTGGGCCGCGGCGAATACGACCTGCTGCTGGCCCGGGTGGACGCCCTGGAGCAGCGCCTGGCCGCCCTGGAGGCCCGCGCGGCCGTGGTCGAGATCGCCGCCGACAACGAACCCCCGGCCTAGCGCCGCCCATGACCCTGGGCGCCATAAAGGGCATCTCCCGCCTGGCCGACGTGGCCGCGGTGCTGGTCAAGAACGGCTTTGCCGACCTGGTGGAGCGCCTGGACCTGCCCGGCAGCGACGTCAGGCTGGGCAACCTGGAGGGCGAGCGCCTGGCCCGGCGCTATTCGGTCTGGGCCCGGCTGCGCATGGTGGCCGAGGACCTGGGCCCCACCTTCGTCAAGCTGGGCCAGCTCATGAGCCAGCGCCCGGACCTTTTGCCCAAGGGCCTGGTGCTGGAGTTCCGCCATCTGCAGGACCGGGTGACGCCCGAGACCCAGGCGGCCATCCACCGCGCGGTGGAGAAATCCCTGGGCCGGCCCCTGGGCGAGGTCTTCGAGGACTTCTCGCCCGAGCCCCTGGCCAGCGCCAGCCTGGCCCAGGTGCACCGGGCCCGGCGCAGGGACGACGGCCGCTGGGTGGCGGTGAAGGTGCGCCGGCCGGGCATCGTGCCCAAGGTGGAGGCCGACCTGGCGCTCTTGACCGGGCTGGTCAAGACCCTGAACCAGCACCTGGAGGCCGTCCAGAACTACGACCTGCCCGGCCTGGTGGCCGAGATCGGCCAGCACCTGAAGCAGGAGATGGACTTTTCCCTGGAGGCGCGCAACCTGACCTGGGCCCGCACCCGCCTGGCCGGCCAGGAGCGCCTGGACATCCCCGCCGCCCACGTGGACCTCTCCAGCCCGGCGCTGTTGGTCATGGACCTGGCCCAGGGCCAGCGGGTGGCCGACGCCAACCTGGGCCCGGAGGAGCGCCGCGAGCTGGCCCATCTGTTGGCCCGCACCATCCTGGGCCAGGTGCTCAACCAGGGCTTTTTCCACGCCGACCCCCACCCCGGCAACCTGCTGGTGGGCCGCGACGCCAACGGCCTGCGCCTGACGCTCCTGGACTGGGGCCTGGTGGGCCGGCTCACCCCGCGCATGCGCTACCTGGTGGGCGACATGATGGGCGCGGTGGTGGACCGCGACGCCGTGGCCATGGTGCGCACCATGGGCGAGATGGGGGTGAAGCCGGGCACCGGCGACACCTCGGCCCTGGTGCAGGACGTGGAGGAGATGCTGGAGCGGGTGCACTCGGTGCCCTTGAGCCAGATCGACACCGCCGCCCTGATCCTGGACCTGATGGAGCTGACCCGCACCCACCGCATACGCCTGCAGGTGCAGTACGCCCTGATGGACAAGGCCTTCCTGGAGATGGAGGGCCTGTGCCGCGAGCTGGACCCGGAGTTTGATCCGGTGGAGGCGGCCCGGCCGGTGGTGCGCGAGCTGTGGCTGGAGCGCTGGCGGCCGGGGGTGATCCTCAGGCAGGTGCGCCAGCACCTGCGCGACGGCCTGACCCTGCTGAAAGATCTGCCCCTGCGCCTGGACCGGGTGCTGGCCCTGGTGGAGCGCGGCGAGCTGGGGGTGGAGTTCAAACACAAGGGCCTGGGCCCCCTGACCCGGGCCATCGAGGAATCCAGCAACCGGGTGGCGGTGGGGCTGATCGTGGCCGCCCTGATCGTGGGCAGCTCCATGATCGTCACCACCGGGGTGGAGCCCAAGCTGTGGGGGCTGCCGGCCCTGGGCCTGGTGGGCTACCTCATCAGCGGGGTGGTGGGCCTGTGGCTGGTCTGGAGCATCTTCCGCTACGGAGTCGGCAAGTTCGATGAGCCTGTCGGAGTAATCCTCCGACAGGCTTCCGAGCTGGCCATGTAGGGCCCGCCCGGAATGG
>JAZDHW010000334.1:0-10468 GCA_043805555.1 Pseudomonadota bacterium | reverse complement strand
GCCCCGGCCGCCGATGAACCCGCCCCCGCCCCGGCCCCGGCCCCGGCTCCGGCCGAGCCCGTGCTCACGGCCGAGGAGGCCGAGGCCTTTGCCGACGAGGACGAGGAGCTGCTGGCCGGCTTCGTCACCGAGGCCCTGGAGCACCTGCAGTCCATCGAGGTCAACATCCTGCTCTTGGAAGACACCCCGGATGACCAGGAGATCCTGGCCGCGGTCTTCCGACCCTTCCACACCATCAAGGGCGTCAGCGGCTTCTTGAACCTGCTGGACATCAACCACCTCTCCCACGCGCTGGAAAACCTGCTGGACCAGGCCCGGGCCGGCCGCCTGACCATCGACGGCCTGGCCATCGACGCGATCCTGGCCGGGGTGGACCAACTGCGCCAGATGATCCTGGAGGCCCAGGCCGCCGCCCAGGAGAAACGCCCCCGCCGCTCCTTCTCCACCACCGCCCTGGAGCAGCGGGTGGAGGCGGTCATCGGCGGCGTGGCCGATGGCGGCGCCGCCCCGCCCCGCCTGGGCGACGTTTTGGTGGAAAGGGGTCTGGTGGCGCGCGAGGCGGTGGATGAGGCCTTGGCCGTGCAGCGCGAGCGCCCCGACCGCGCCCTGGGCGAGATCCTGCTGACCAAGGGCGCCGCCGGCCCGGCCGAGGTGGCCGAGGGCCTCAAGGCCCAGCGCGCCCTGGCCCAGTCCCGCCAGGTGCAGGCCCAGGAAGTCAAGATCGACACCCTCAAGCTGGACAACCTGCTGGACATGGTGGGCGAGCTGGTCATCGCCCAGAGCATGGTGGCCGCCAACCCCCGGGTGCAGGCCATCAACGACCGCAAGCTGGCCGCCGACCTCTCCCAACTGGGGCGCATCACCACCGAGCTGCAGAAGACCACCATGGCCATGCGCATGGTGCCCATCAAGCAGACCTTCCAGAAGATGGTCCGCGTGGTGCGCGACACCGCCAAGAAGCAGAGCAAGGCGGTGCGCCTGGTGCTGGAGGGCGAATCCACCGAGATCGACCGCAACATGGTGGAGAAGTTCTACGATCCCCTGGTGCACATGGTGCGCAACTCGGTGGACCACGGCATCGAGCCCGGCCCGGAGCGCGCCGAAACCGGCAAGCCCGAGGAGGGCACCGTGACGCTGGCCGCCTATCACAAGGGCGGCAACGTCTGCATCGAGATCCGCGACGACGGCAAGGGCCTGAACCGCGACCGGATCGTGGCCAAGGCCCTGGAGCGCCGCCTGATCGAGACCGCCGAGGGCCTCTCCGACGAGGACGCCTACCTGCTCATCTTCGAGCCGGGCTTCTCCACCGTCGAGGTGGTCACCGACATCAGCGGACGCGGCGTGGGCATGGACGTGGTCAAGCGGACCATGGAGGAGCTCCGGGGCAAGATCGAGATCAAGTCCTTCCCCGGCCAGGGCACCACCTTCACCATCGCCCTGCCGCTGACCCTGGCCATCATCGACGGCATGGTGGTGGAGGCCGGCGGCGAGCGCTACATCCTGCCCACGGTGGCGGTGGTGGAATCCCTGCGCCCCCGGCGCGATGAGTACAACACCGTGCAGGGCCGCGGCGAGATGATCATGATCCGCGGCAACCTGCTGCCCCTGGTGCGCCTTCTGGAGGTGGTCGGCGACGGCCACGAGCGGGTGGAGCCCTGGGAGGCCCTGGTGGTGGTGGTCGAGCACCACGGCCAGCGCCGCTGCCTGTTGGTGGACCGGCTCATCGGCCGCCAGGAGGTGGTCATCAAGTCCCTGGGCGAGAGCCTCAAGGAAGTGCGCGTGGTGGCCGGCGGGGCCATCATGGGCGACGGCCGCGTGGGGCTGATCCTGGACGTGGAAGGGGTGTTCAAAGCCCACGAAACCCGGCGGGCCTAGGGCCCGGCGACCGCGCCGGCCCCTGACCAGCCAGACGGACAAGACATGGAAGCAAACGGCCACAACCTGGACGACAGCGCCGCAACCGCCCGCGACCTGGGCGGCAAGTACCTCACCTTCATCCTGGGCGAGGAAGAATTCGGCCTGGAGATCCTGAAAGTCCGCGAAATCATCGGCATGCTGGAGGTGACCAAGGTCCCCCAGACCGCCAATTTCGTGCGCGGGGTCATCAACCTGCGCGGCAAGGTGATCCCGGTCATCGACCTGCGGCGCAAGTTCGGGCTGGAGCCCCGCGCGGACGACGAGCGCACCTGCACCATCGTGGTGGAGGTGCCCAGCGCGGTGGGCGGCCAGCGGGTGCTGATGGGCATCGTGGTGGACCAGGTGCGCGAGGTGGTGGGCGTGCGCCGCGAGGACGTGGAGCCCACCCCCAGCTTCGGCACCGAGCTGGACACCGCCTACATCCTGGGCATGGCCAAGCTGGAGGGCGGGGTCAAGATCCTGCTGGACATCAACCGGGTGGTGGGCGACAGCCAGATGGTCATGGCCTGAGGCCAGTTAAGGCGCGTCAATATGCCCGACCCACGCCAGCCTCCCGCCGATGCCCCGGCCGCCTTCGTCCCCCCCCACACCGGGCTCTCCGGGGGCCTCAACCTGACCGACGCCCAGTTCCAGCGCCTGTCCAGCCTGGTCTACAGCCTCTGCGGCATCCACCTGGGCGACAGCAAGCGCGAGCTGATGCGCGCCCGGCTGGCCAAGCGGCTCCGGGCCTGCGGCTGCGGCGACGTCAGGCAGTACATGGAGCGGCTGGAAAACGACGCCAGCGGCCATGAGCTGGTCTGCTTCCTGGACGTCATCACCACCAACAAGACCGACTTTTTCCGCGAGCCCAAGCATTTCGAGTTCCTGACCGCCGAGGTGCTGCCCAAGCTGGACAAGCTCTGCGGCAGCGAACCGCTCCGGGTCTGGTCGGCGGCCTGCTCCACCGGCGAGGAGCCCTACACCCTGGCCATGGTGATGCTGGACAACCGCTCGCACTGGGAGCGGCGCGGGGCCAGCATCCTGGCCTCGGACCTTTCCACCAAGGTGCTGGACCAGGCCCAGAGCGGGGTCTACGCCCTGGAGCGCACCGAGGACATCCCCCGCGCCCTGCTCACCCGCTATTTCCAGCGCGGCATGAACCGCTGGGCCGGGCACGTGCGGGTGCGCCCGGAGCTGCGCAACCTGGTGCAGTTCAAGCGCATCAACCTCATGGACGCCTTCAACTTCGACCGTCCCTTCCACGTGATCTTCTGCCGCAACGTGATGATCTACTTTGACAAGCCCACCCAAGAGCGCCTGGTGGAGAAGTTCCGCCAGTGTCTGGTCCCCGGCGGCTTGCTGTTCGTGGGGCATTCGGAGAGCCTGACCGGCATCAAGCATGGCCTGGGTTTCGTCCGCCCGGCCATCTACCGCCGCCAGGATTAGCGCCGGCGGGGCGCCAAGCCCGCCCAGGGGAGACGAGTCATGGCATATCAACCCGGCCGCCCCATCCGCGTGCTCATCGTGGACGATTCGGCGGTGGTGCGCCAGGTGCTCAGCAAGAGTCTGGCCGGCCAGACCGACATCGAGGTGGTGGGCACCGCCACCGACCCCTACGTGGCCCGCGACAAGATCGTGCACCTGGAGCCGGACGTCATCACCCTGGACATCGAGATGCCGCGCATGGACGGGCTGACCTTCCTGCGCAAGCTGATGCAGCACCGGCCCATGCCGGTGATCATCCTCTCCTCGCTGACCCAGAAGGGCGGCCGCCTGGCCCTGGAGGCCATCGAGGCCGGCGCGGTGGAGGTGCTCTCCAAGCCCGGCGGCTCCTTCAGCGTGGGCGAGATGGCCGAGCAACTGGCCGAGAAGATCCGGGCCGCGGCCCGCTCGCGGCCCATGGCCAAGAGCCAGGCCGACACCGCCGTGACCCCGGTGGCCACGCCCATCACCAACGTGGATCTCACCCACAAGATCATCGCCATCGGGGCCAGCACCGGCGGCACCGAGGCCATCAAGCAGGTGCTCACCCGCCTGCCCGGCACCGTGCCCGGCATCGTGGTGGTGCAGCACATGCCCCCGCGCTTCACCACGGCTTTCGCCAACCGCCTGGACGGCATCTGCCCCTTCGAGGTGCGCGAGGCCGCCGACGGCGACAGCGTCTACCCCGGCCGCTGCCTCATCGCCCCCGGCAACTTCCACATGATGCTGCGCCGCTCCGGCGCGCGCTACCATGTGGAGGTCAAGACCGGCCCCATGGTCCACCACCAGCGCCCGGCCGTGGACGTGCTCTTCCGCTCGGTGGCCAAGGCCGCCGGCAAGAACGCGCTGGGCGTGATCCTCACCGGCATGGGCGCCGACGGGGGCGAAGGGCTTTTGCAGATGCGCCAGGCCGGCGCGCCCACCCTGGGCCAGGACGAGGCCAGTTGCGTGGTCTACGGCATGCCCAAGGTGGCCTTTGAGATGGGCGCGGTGGGCAAGGTGCTCTCGCTCGGCGATATCGCCGCCGAGATCATGCGCCTGGTGGCCGCCAGTTGAGCCAGCCCCCCGAACGGGAGCCGATCCGGGACCTCATCAGCGGCCGGATGCTGCCCGACCGCGAGGACGAGCCGGTGCGCCAGGCGGCCGAAGCCCGGCTCTTGGCGCTGGGCTACGCGCCCGATCAGGTGGCGGTGGAGTTCTGGCGCGAGGTGCAAACCTCCGAGGGCCCCTTGAGCGTGCGGGCCGATCTGCTGGTCAGCCTGGCCGGCGAACCGGCCCTGCTCATCCGCTGCGCCCGGGGCTCGCTGGTCAGCCGCGAGCGCGAGGCCGTGGCCGCGGCCCGGCTCATCCGCCGGCCCTGGGTCCCGCTCTGCGCGGTGTATAACGGCGAGGACGGCGAGCTGATCGCCACCGCCGACGGCAAGGTGCTCAGCGCCGGGCCGGAGGCCCTGCCGGGGCCGGCGGAGCTGGCCGATCTGGCGGCCCGGCACCCGGCCCGGGCGGCCACCGAGCGCGAGCTGACCCAGGCCGCGCGCATCTACCGGGCCTACGGCTTCATCTCCTGCCCCGGCCAGTGCACGGTCTGAGGCCTGCGGCCCCACCGCCTGCCCCTTGGGAGATCGGCCATGAACTGCTGGGAGGTCAAGAAATGCGGACGCATACCAGGCGGGCGCCAGGTCGAGGAGCTCGGCCTCTGCCCGGCCTGGCCCCACCACGGACATGACTGCTTCCTGATCGCGGGGGCCTGTGCGGCCAGCGAGTCCCCCGAACTGGGCCAGGCCCGCTGCCGGGCTTGCGAGCACTATCAGGGCATCCAGGTTAGCCTGCACAGCGAACGGCTGAGCCGCAACCTGGTGGACCTTTGTCCCATCTGCATCGTGGGCGTGAACCGCCAGGGCACCATCACCCTGTTCAACCGGGCGGCCGAGGCCCTGCTGGGCGCCGAGACCGGCGCTGTCGTCGGCAAGCGGGCGGTGACCGATTTCTACGCTGACCCCGCCGAACCGCGGCGGGTGAAGAAGACCATGCACAGCGACCAGTTCGGCCCTCCGGGGCGGGTGGAGGGCATGCAGCTGCAAATGCAGGCCGTGGACGGCGACGGGCGGCCGGTGCGCCTGTGGGGGTTTTTGCACCTGGAGCAGGGCCAGGAAATCGGCAGCGTGGGTTTCTTCTATGACCTGCGGCCCGAGCGCCTGGTGGAGCAGGAGCGTCTGGCTCAGGAGAAGATGGCCTCCGTGCTGCAACTGGCCGGGGCGCTGCTGCACAACCTGGCCCAGCCCCTGCAAGTGTTGCTGGCCGACTCCGGGCTGCTGCTGGGCGAGACCGGCGAGGACGGCCCCGCCCTGGAGAGCCTGCGGGCCATCAACACCAGCGCCCGCCAGATCGGCCAGATCCTGGACAAGATCCGCAAGCTGTCCAGCCTGAAGACCACCCGCTACAGCGGCGGCAACCAGATCCTCGACCTGGACCAGGACAAGGAACAGAAGTGAGACCGGCCTACTTGTAGATCACCAGCTTCTGGTCGATCTTGATGGGTTCGCCGGCCTTCAAGTCGTTCCAGCGCATCACGTCCTTCATGGAGACGTCGTAGCGCTGGGCCACGGTGAACAGGGTGTCGCCCCGGCGCACGGTGTAGGTGTGCTTGGTCTTCTTGGCCGGCTCCTCGGCCGGCCGCTCGGCGGCGGGCTTGGGTGCGGCCTTCACCTCGGGCTTGGCCGCCGGCTTGGGCTCGGGCTTGGGCGCGGGCTTGGCCGCCGGCTCCTCGCTGTGCACCCGGGGCGCGGGCCGGGCGCCCAGGCCGTCCAGGCGCTCCTGCAACGCCTGCACCTTGACGTTCAGCTCCACCAGCTTGGTCACCGCGCCGGCGCGGGCGCGCACCGCCTCCAGCTCCTTCTCCAGGGTCACCAGGCGCAGCATCAGGCTGCTGACGTCCTTCTCCAGCTTGGCCACCCGCTCGGCGGTGCCGCCCAGCACCACGTCGGCGCTGGGCATGGGGCCGGGGATGCTCTCGGGCATGGCCATCACCGCCCAGAAGCCCACGCCCAGGGCGAGGAGGGCCACGGCCAGGGCCACGAGGCCCCACACCCGGCCGCCGCTGCCGCTGCCGCCGCCGCTGGGGCGGTGGAACGGGGGCGTGGCCGCCCGGCCGCTGGTGTAGCCGGTGTCGGGCGGCTCTTGGCTGATGTCGATGCGGGGGCCCATGCTGTCCTGGCTGTTGGCCATGCTTGCGCTCCTGCCGGCCGTGGGGGGCCGGCTGTGCTTGCTGCGGGGTCAGACCGCCGCGCGCTCCGGCGGCGGCATTAGAACTAAATTGTACAACATCCCGCCCCGGTTGCCTCAAGGCGGGCTATTGCCGGCCCACGAAATCGGCCCGGAAGGCCGACCGCGGCAGGGTCAGCGCCGCGTCTATCTCGCCTAAAAGCCGGGCGCGGTCCCCGGGCAGGCGGCCGGCCAGGTTCAGGTAGTTGCTGTAATGATCGCTGGCCAGGGTGGCCGGTCCGGCCAAATCGGCGATCAGCGCCCGGGCCTCGGCCAGCACCTGGTGGGGGGTGCACAGGCGGAAGCGGCCGCGCTTTATCTGGTGCAGCAGCAGGGTGTCCACCTTGGGCACCAGGGTGCGCAGGCGCAGGCTGAGCGGCCCGGCCCGGTTGATCCGGTTGACCACCGCCGCCGTGGCCGCGGCGTGGGCCAGGGCGTCATCGGGGCCGGCCAGGCCCAGCAGCAGGTAGAGGTTCAGCTCCAGCCCGGCGGCCAGGGCCAGGCGGCCGGCCTCTATCTGGTCCGCGCTGGTGCAGCCCTTCTTGACCCGGACCAGGGTGGGGTCGTGGCCGGACTCCAGGCCCACGTGCAGGCGCTTCAGGCCCGCCGCCCGCAGCCGGGCCAGGCCGGAGCCGCCGTGGGCCAGGATGGAGTTCACCGAGGCGTAGGTGGTGATGCGCGTGAGATGCGGGAACAGCTCCCCGGCCGTGGCGCAGACCGCCGCCAGGGCCGCGGTGGGCATGGCCAGGCTGTTGCCGGCGGGCAGGAAGAGGGTGCGCACGCCATCGCCCAGCTCGGTGCGGGCCTGGTGGAGGTCGGCGATGATGTCGGCCGTGGGGCGCACCATGAAGGCCGGGCCGCGCTTGTAGACCATGCAGAAGCTGCACTTGTTGTGCGGGCAGCCGCTGGTGGCCTGCACCAACAGGCTCATGGCCTCCGAGGGCGGCCGGTAGATGGGTCCCACATAGCGCATGGCCTCTGGCTTACCCCCCGGCGCGGCTCCGGTCAAGTACCGGCAGACGGGGCGGGTTACGTTGTGTTAAAATTACAGCACCTTGCCGGTGACGGGAGCAAAATCATGGATCAGCGCGGGCAGGCCATTCTGGAGCGGGTGTTGGCCAAGGGCGGCATGCCCAGCCTGTCGCCCATCGCCCTGCGCCTGGTCAGCATGGCCGCCGATGAATCCGTCACCGCCGACGAGCTGGCCCGTCTTATCAGCCAAGACCCCGGACTTACAGCGCGTTTACTGCGCCTGGCCAACAGCGCCGCCTATCGCCGCGCCAGCGGGGCGGTGAGCAACCTCTCCCGGGCCGTGGTGCTGATGGGCCTGCGCGAGGTGCGCATCATGGCGCTTTCCATCAGCCTGCGCGACACCCTGCCGGTCAAGGGCAAGGGCCTGGACTACCGCCCCTTCTGGCGCGCCTCCCTCTACCGGGCGCTCCTGGCGCGCGAGGTGGCCCTGCGCCTGGCCCTGCCCGAGGTGGAGGAGGCCTTTGTGGCCGGCCTGCTCCTGGAGATGGGCCTGCCGCTCCTGGTGCGGGTGCTCGACCCCGAGGAGATGGAGGGCTTCCCCGGCCTGGACGCCTCCCTGCGCCAGTTGCTCACCTGGCAGCAGCGCTGCCTGGGCGTCAACCACCGCGAGGTGGGCGCGCGGGTGATGGCCGCCTGGGGCCTGCCCGAGGCCCTGGTGGCCTGCCAGGGGGTCATGAGCGAAAAGGAGCGGCGGAAGGCTCCCTTGCTCAAGGAAGTCGCTGACTTCGCCCGCCAGGCCACCGAGACCTTCTTCCTGCCCGACAAGCTGCTCACCGACATCCACCAGAGTGCCTGGCGGCTCTTCGGCCTGGACGGCGAGGCGGTCAACCAGTTGATGACCGGGGCGCTTTTCGCGGCCGGCGAGGCGGCCCAGGCCCTGGAGGTGGAGCTGGACCAGGAGGCCGACCTGCTCTTGATCATGGAGAAGGCCAACCAGGCCCTGGTGCAGCTATCCAGCCGCCTGGAGGACGGCATGCGCGCCGCCCCGGCCCCCGGCAACGGCCCGGCCGAGGACATGCAGCGCCTGCAGGACGAGGCCGTGGCCCACACCCTGGACGCGGTGGCCCACGAGATCCGCAACCCCCTGATGAGCGTGGGCGGCTTCGCCCGCCGCCTGGCCAAGCCGGGGGCCTCGGGCGAAAAGGTCATGCACTACGCCCAGGCCATCCTGGCCGAGGCCGCCCGCCTGGACCAGGCCCTGGCCCAGATCAACAGCCTGCTGGCCCCCTACCAGCCCAAGACCAGCCGCCTGGAGCTGGCCGGGCTCTTGCGCCACCTGGCCGGCGAGGGCCTGCCGGTGCGCCTGCTGCTGCCGGAAAACCCGGTGGAGCTCACCGCCGACGGCGCGGGCCTGCGCTCGGCCCTGGAGCATTTGATCAGTTATGCCGCCCACCTGGTGACCCCGGAGCGCCGTGGCGAGCCCCTGCGCCTGGCCCTGAAGGCCCGCGCCGGCTGGGTGGAGATGGCCTGCCTGGGCCCCGGCGCGCCCCCGGCCGGCGGCGAAGACGCCATGGCCCAGCGCAGCTTCGGCCCGGAGCTGGCCCTGGTCCAGGCCCGGCGCATCGCCGCGGCCCACGGCGGCGAGGTCACCGTGGGGGCCGGTCCGGCCGGCGACGGCTTCGCTTTGATCCTGCGCCTGCCGCGCCCGGCCTGACACCGGTCTGACTCTTGCCGCACCCCGGTGTGTTCTGGCATAATTAGTTACTGATCATCATTCCGACCCGGAGGGTAGGCATGGCCACCAACGCCGCCAAGAAAGAGGAAGCCTCCAGCCTGGCCGAGCGCATCGCCGGCAAGTTTCTCACCTTTGACCTGGCCGAGGAGGAGTACGGCCTGGAGATCCTGCGGGTGCGGGAGATCATCGGCATGATGTCCATCACCCCGGTGCCGCGCACCCCGGACTTCGTCCTGGGCGTGATCAACCTGCGCGGCAAGGTCATCCCGGTCATCGACCTGCGCCTGAAATTCGGCCTGCCCTACAAAGACCCCGACGACCGCACCTGCGTGATCGTGGTGGAGGTCATGAGCGAGGGCCAGACCGTGCAGATGGGCATCGTGGTGGACCGGGTCAACGAGGTGGTGGACGTCAAGGCCGCCGAGGTAGAGCCCACCCCCAGCTTCGGGGTCAACCTGGACACCGCCTTCATCCTGGGCATGGCCAAGGTGCAGGGCAAGGTGAAGATCCTGCTGGACATCGACCGGGTGCTCACCACCAGCGAGATGGCCGCCCTCAGCTCCTTCTAAAACCGCCGCGCGCGAAAAGATGGCCCGCTCCCCCGGCCGGGGGGCGGGCCTTGGCTTTTGGGGTGCAGGCCACGCTTACCCACGCTCAGGTCAGCATGGAGGCTGCTCTTGGCCCCCTCTCCCCATCGGGATGGGGGAGAGGGGCCCGGATTAGGCCGGGGGTCTGATGCAATCGCCGTGGCAGGCAGGAAAAACAGAAGGGCGGGGATCAACTCCGCCCCTACGAAATCCAATAAAACGCGTGTTTCTTCGTAGGGGCGGGGTTTATCCCCGCCCGCGTATTTCAATCCCGGCACTGGTTGGATGCAACGAAAAACCCGTCGCCGTTCGCGGCGCCTGGGAGCCTGTCGGAGTAATCCTCCGACAGGCTTCCGAGCGGGCCATGGACGGCCCGCCCGGAATGGCGCCAAATTAATTTTTGGCGCCATTCCGAGAACTTGCCAAAATTCACTTTTGGCAAGTTCCAAGAGGAGAACGCCATGGATGGCTTTCTCCGACACACGCCTAGAAGGCCTTGTCCAGGGCCTGTTGCAGGGCCTGGTAGTCCACCACCAGC
>JAZDHW010000333.1:0-8264 GCA_043805555.1 Pseudomonadota bacterium | reverse complement strand
GCAAGGCCAGCCGGAGCCTGTCAAGGCCGAGCGTAGCGAGCCCTTTGGGCTTGGCCTTGACTGGCTCCGGCGGCCTTGCTACTTCCAGATGCCTTCCAAAACCGCAGATCGTAGGAGCCTTTAGTGTTAACAGGCCCTAGTCGGAGGCGCTGCGCAGGCGGGCCAGCCAGGCGCCGAGCTTCTCGCGCCAGAGGGTGCGGGCGTCGTGGTCCAGGCCTATGAGCCAGGTGGCGGCCAGGAAGAACAGGCTGTAGACCAGGCCTTGCAGGATGAAGTGGGGCCAGGAGGGCGTGAGCCCGGCCAGGGGGGTGAGCAGGAAGGCCCCGGCCGCCAGGGCCATGGCCAGGCCGGGTCGCACCAGGGCCTTTATGGCCAGCCGCCCCAGGGAGAGCTGCACCAGGCGCGCCGCCCGCCAGGGGATGAGCCAGGGTCGTAAGCTCAGCATGGCCGCGGCCAGGGCCGCGGCCGCGCCCAGGGGGCCGTGGCTCTGGGCCAGGATGAAGACCAGGCCGATGGCCAGGCCGGCCTCGCCCAGGCAGACCAGGCTGTTCACCCGCAGCCGGCCCAGGCCCTGCAACAGCAGCACGCCGGGGAAGGTGGCGATGTAGGCGAACAGCGGCAGGGCCAGCACCTGGGCCACCTCCACGCTTTCGCTGAAGGCCGGCCCCACCCAGAGCATGATGAAGGGCCGGGCCAGGAGCAGGATGCCCAGGGCCACGTAGCCGCCGGCTAGGCCGGCGTGCAGCGAGACCCTGAGGAGCAGCTCGCGGCTCTCGGCCGCCGGCCGGGTGCTGATGACCGCGAAGCGGGCCATGGCCACGCCCAGCGCCGTGGCCAGCATGACCAGCGAGAGCATCATGATGCGGCTGCCCACGCCGTAGGTGGCCACGGCCAGGGGGCCGATGAGTCCGCCCAGCAGGATGGTCGTGGAGTAGTTGCGCATCACCTCGCCCACGATGGCCGGGGCGAACTGGCGCACGTAGGCCCACAGCCGCCGGGCCTCGTCCGGCTGCCAATGCGGACGCGGGCGCAGCCAGCCGCGCCCCGCCCGCCAGGCCCCCAGGCCGGTGAGCAAATACACGCACAGGTTAACCGCCCCGTAGCCAACCGCCAGCAGCAGGAGGTCGCCCTTGAGGGCGAAAAGCCCGGCGATCATGCCCAGGCGCAGCAGGTTGCCCACGATCTCCACCAGGCCCAGGTAGTGGTGGCGCTCGCAGGCCAGGAGCACCGCCTCCACCACCCGGGCCAGGAAGCTGGCCGCCACCGGCAGGCTGAGCAGCATGATCACCAGCCGGGCCCGGCCGGCCTGGTCCGGGGTCAGGTTGAAGACGCCGGGCAGCCAACCGGACATGCTGAAATAGGCCAGGCCCACCAGAACGGTCAGGGCCAGGTAGATGCAAAGCGCGGTGGCGGCCAGGCGGGCGGCCCCGGCGCGGTCGCCGGAGCCCAGGCGGGTGGCCAAGTGCTTGGTCAGGGCGGTGGTGAGCCCCAGATCCAGGGCCCCGAAGTAGAACTCCAGGCTCATGATCAGCAGCCAGAGGCCGAAGTCGTCGGCCCCCAGCAGGCGCACCAGCAGGGGGGTGGTGAGCAGGCCCACGGCGCTGGTGACCAGCACCGACGTCCCGCGCACCACGGCGTTGCGCAGCAGCAAGGCCCGGGCCTCAGACCGGCCGGTGCGGCCGGCCAGGGCCGGTGCGGCGGGTCATTGGATCAGCACCCCGGTGTCGACCACCTCGAAGTCGTGGCCCTTGACGTTCTTGAACGAGTCCAGCTCCTCGTCCATCCAGCGGTCATCCGGCGCGCCGGCGATCTGCCAGTCCTTGCCCTGGTCGGCCAGGAACATGCCGTAGGTCTTCAAGGCGGTGAGGATCACCTGCACGCTGGCCGGGAAGCCGCTGATGTCAAAGTCGCGCTTTAGGCGCACCCGCGCGCCCAGGGGCGGCCAGGCCGGGTTCCTGGAATCGCCCACGGCGTGGGTGGCCGGCAGGATGTAGGCCTTCTGGGTGCGGCTGCTGCTGAAGCACAAGGCGTGGTCGATGCTCTTGCGGCTGTTGACCTCCTCCCAGCGCACCAGTCCGGGGAAGATTGGCAGGCCCGAATCAGCGGCCGAGATGGCGCTGGGGTCGCGCAGGCGGTTGCTGGTCAGATCGAAGATGGCTCCGGACAGGCCGTACCACAACGGCCCCATGCGCTCGGCCTTCTGCACCTCGTAGAGCTTTTTCTGGTCGTAGTGCAACACGATGATATGGTCGTAGCCGGCCCCCTCGGTGGGCGGGTTGACCGGGATGGGATAGGGGCCGGGATTGCTCTGACCGGCCAGCTCGAACTGAATCTGGACCATTTTCTGGTCGGTGCGCACCACGGTGTAGGGTGTGCCGAAGGACAAGCCCCTGCCGGCGGCGATGCTGGTGGTGCGGTTGCGGTTGCCGGAGCCGAAGCCCGCGCGCAGGCTGATCTCCGGGCCCATGGTCTCGATCCACTGCGCGCTCATGGGGTGCTTGCGCACCTGGCTGATGTCCAGGTTCCAGGGGTTGTCCGGCGGGAATACCTGCAGGGGCAGCTCCTCGTCCTGCCAGAGCACCACGGTCTGGCCGCCGTTCACCGGCGGCGGGGCGGTTTCCGCGTCCGAGGCAGGGGCGGGCTCGGAGCCGAAAGTGACCTTGAGGGCCTGGGCCAGCTCCTCGAAGGCGATGATCTTCTCGCCCACCTGCACCGCCGGCCAGATGCTCCAGTCGCCGGGCATGTCCAGGATCAGGCTGGCCTGCACCTTGAGCACCGCGCCGGGAGCCAGGCGCTTGCCCCGGGCCTGGTGGCCGAAATCGCGGTTGAGCTTGCGGTGGGTCTTGGTGCTCCAGCGGGCGGCCGCGAAGGCCCCGAACTTTTCGCCCAGGCGGATGGGCGCGGCGCCGGTGTTGGTAACCTCGAAGCTGACCTGGAGCCGGTCGGCGATCCGGGCCGCGCCGGTGTGCGAGAGCCGAAACCCGCCGAGCGCGATGCCGTCCTGCTGCACGGGCTGGGCCGGGGCCGCCCAGGTGACGCCGGCCAGTGCCCCCAACCAGCCCAGCGCCAGGCAGAAAGCGCCGAGACCTGCCGCACAACCCTTGCTAATCAGGCGCATGCCGCCTTGCTCCCTGAAGGCCTTGGCGGGCCTGGCCGGCCCGGATGGATGCGCCCTAAGTCTAGCACGTCCCGGCTTGGCGGGTGAGGGGGCAATGGCGGCGCGCTCAGCTCACGTTCCACAGCACGCGCAGGGCGGCGTAGAGGAACATGACGGCCCCCACCGTGAGGGCCGCCGAGAAGACCAGGTCCTTCATCACGTAATTGGATGTGGTCGGAACGCCCTCGTTGGCCAGCGCGTTCTGATAGGCGACCAACAGCCCCATCAGCACGTAGAGCAGGAACTTGTAGGTCTGACTGAGGAAGAAGGCCGCGACCATCCAGCCGATAATGGCCCCTTCCAGTCCGTCCAGGGCCCGGTCGAGGAAAGGCGGGGCGTTGGGCAGATTGTGCAGGCGTTTCATGTCGCGGAAGCAGACATAGAACATGGCGATCCACAGCATGGTGCCGACGAAGCCCGTCTCGGCCAGGATCAGCACCAGGGAGTTGTGCGCGGTCTGGTCGTCGTATTTCTCGAAGCTGAGCATGCCCACCCCGAACAGGGGGTTGCTGCGGAACAGGCCCAGGCCGTTGGACCAGTGCTCCAGTCTGGAGCGGGCCGAGGCCTCCTGGGTGTTGATCTCGCCCATGCGCGGCAGGACCATGAGGAACGATAGCACCATCAGCATGGCGAAGATGCCGGCCACCATGCCGATGCGCTTGCGGAAATAGACCCAGACCACCCCCACCAGGCCCAGGATGCCGCCGCGGGAGCGGGTGTAGATGATGCCGGCCACCATGGGGATCAGGAAAATGAGCCCGGTGAGCCAGGTGCGGGAGAGGAAGCGCTTGTGAAAGGCCGGCAGCACGAAGGAGACCATGGGGATGATGCTGAGCGCCAGGTCGTTGGGGTCTTCGAAGATGCCGATGCCGCGGGCCTGGAAGATGACCTCGCCGGAGGCATCGGTGCGGGCCAGGGACTCGCCGCCCACCAGGCCCACGCCGGTGTAATACATGTAGACCGAGTTCGCGGCCAGGAAGGTGCCCATGAAGATGAGCAGCCAGCACAAGAGGCGCACCTTGGGCCAGGTGTCCACCGTGAGCACGATCAGGAAGTAGACGATGACCACCTTGCCGAAGGTCTGGAAGGCCAGGCTGGCCCCGCCCAGCCAGAAGTTGGCCAGTTGCGAGAAGGCCAGCGCCATCCAGAACCAGATGATCAGGGTGTTGAGCTTGGAGATGCGGAACTTGTCGGCCCGGAAATCGCCCTCCAAGAACACCGCGGCCATGGAAAAGCCGGCCAGGAAGTCCAGCACCGGCCAGCCGCGGATTTCAGTGATGAACTCCTGGGGCCGGATGAACAGGACCACGATGTAGACGAGGGTGAGAAAAAAGCCCAAGTCGGAGCCTTTTCCGCGGGGCCTTAGCGCCCCGCGCCCATGGCGTCCGCCTGCATCAGGCGCTCCAGGGCCGGGATGATGGCCGCAGCCATTTGTAGCTGTTCGGGAGGCGCGCCGGTCAGGCCGGGGGCCAGGGGGCTGGTCAGACGCACCAGCGCGCCGTCGGTGCGGCCCCGCAACAGGCCGTCCAGCAACAGTTGCAGGCGGTCGCGGAACTCGTCGGCCTCGATGCGCCCGCGACCCTGGTACCAGTAAAGCACACTGAGCCGGTCCAGGCCATGGCTGATGATCAGGTGGTTGACCCGCCAGGGGCCGCCGGGCACCGCGACTTCCTCGCGGCTGTTGATCTGCCAGCCGCCGCCGGGCAGGCAGTGGCGCGGCGAATGGATGATCGCCCCTTCCTCCTGCAACCCGAAATAGGCCACGAACAGGGCGCAGAAGCGGCCGCGGGCGTCGATGTAGTTGCGCAGCAGGTAGTCCTGGGGCCTGAGCAGGTCCAGGCTGGCCTGGTCCAGTTTCTGGTCCGGGCCGATGCCGCGCCAGGGGCCCAGGGACAGCGGCAGGGTCTCCAGGGAGGCCGCCAGGTGCTGGCGCGCCACCTGGCCGCCCACCTGGCCCACCCACAGGGCCAGGGCCATGACCAGGGCCGCGGCGAAAAGCCAGAGGGCGCGCGCCTTATTGGCCATGGCTGCGGCCTCCGCGCTGGCTGAGCTTTTTGAGCAGCATGGTGATACCGGCCAGGACCAGGAAGGCCGCCATGAAGACCACCCAGCCCACGGTGTCGTGCATGGCCCCTTCCAGGGTCTGGGGGCCGACGAATTCGGCCAGAAGCCCGGCCACCGCCACCCGAAGCCCGTTGGTCGCGATGGCCACCGGCACCACCAGGGCCACCACCACCAGTTTGAGCCAGCGGTTGGGCAGCATCAAATAGGCCAGGATCACGCCGGCGGCCAGCAGGGAGATCAGGCTGCGGATGCCCGAGCAGGCGTCCACCACGTCCAGCACCACGTGGGGCAGGTGCAGGGCGTTGCCGTCCACGAAGACCGGCACCCCGAAAAGGCGCACCACCCAGCCGGCCAGGCGGGCGGCCACCAGGCGCAGGGGAAAGGCCACCGCGTCGTAGAGCAGATAGGGCAGGGGCACCATCAGCAACAGATAGGCCGCCGCGAACATGGTGCGCCGGGCCAAGGCCCAGCCCCAGGCCAGGAGCGCCAGGCCCCAGAGCACCGGGATCAGGCTGACCCGGCGCAGGTAGAACTCGTGGGCCTGCTGGCCGATGAGCAGCATCATCAGGCCCAGGACCACCAGCACCAGGCCCAGGGGGTTGGGGCCGGCCAGCAGGCGCAGGAGATCCTGGCGCTGGCGCCAGACCAGGTAGCCCGCCACCAGGGGCACCAGGAAGCCGTGGGAGTAGTTGGGGTCGTCCCACCAGTTGCCCACCATGGACACGACCACCGCGCCGTAGAGCCATACCAAGAACCCGGCCACGCCGAGCCAGGCCGCCAGCTCCAGGCCGGCCGGCCGCAGGCGGGCCGGGGCGGCGTCGGCGGCGGGGGCGCGCATCGGCCGCCGCCGCCGAAGAGCATGATCTTCACGGTCTGCAGGATGATCATCAGGTCCATGCTCAGGCTGGGGTGCTTGATGTAGTAGAGGTCGTAGTTTAGCTTTTCCAGGGCCGCGGCCACCGAGGCCCCGTAGGGAAAGCATACCTGGGCCCAGCCGGTGATGCCCGGCTTGACGTTGTGACGCTCGGAGTAATAGGGCAGGCGGGCCACGAGCTGGTCCACGAAATGGGGGCGCTCGGGCCGCGGGCCCACGAAGCTCATGTCCCCGCGCAGCACGTTGTAGAGCTGGGGCAGCTCGTCCAGGCGCAGTTTGCGCAGCAGCGCGCCCACCCTGGTCACCCGCTGGTCGTTCTCCTGGGCCCAGACCGGGCCGGTGGCGGCCTCGGCGTCGGCCACCATGGTGCGGAACTTGAAAATGGTGAAGGCGCGGCCGTCCTGGCCCACCCGGTCCTGGCGGAAGATGACCGGCCCCCGTCCGCTGACGCGCACCAGGAGCGCGGTGAGCACGATGAAGGGCAGGGAGAGGGTGAGCCCCACAAGCGAGCAGGCCAGGTCCATGCTGCGCTTGGATATCCGGCGCACGGCCCCGGTCTGGAAGCCGGGCGAGAAGATCAGCCAACTGGGGTTGATGCGGTCGGCCAGGATGCGCCCGGCGATGTTTTCCAGAAAATCCTCGCCGCGCAGGATGGGCAGGCCCAGCATGCGGCAGCGCAAAAGCTCTTCCAGGGGCATGCGTCCGCGTTTTTCGTCCATGGCCACCACCACCATCTCCACGTGGTGGTGGCGGGCCAGGCCGGCCAGCTCGTTGGCCTCCCGGCGCAGGTCGGCCTTCAAGAGCCGCGACCAGGCCCGCATCAGGTTGGGCATGGCCTCGCCCGCCTCGTCGCTGGGCTCGCTGTGGTCCATGTCCACGATGCAGGCCACGCTGTAGATGTTGTCGGAGCGGCTGACCAGCTCCTCCAGGATGGAATCGGCCAGGGAGCCGGAGGCCAACAGCAGCAGGCGGGTGGCGAAGAGCTTCTGGCTCAGGGCCCAGCGGTAGAGGCCGCGCCAGATGAGCACGATACCGGTGATGAGGAAGAAGGCCAGGATCATCACGCCGCGTCCCAGGAACAGGCGCGGGAAAAGGTAGTAGACCATGGACAGGCCCAGGGTGCCCAGGGTCATGGCCTGGGCCACCCGGGCCACGGTCCACAGGAAGGGCCGGGCGATGCGGAAATTGTGCAGGTCGGAATAATAGAAGGCCACCTGGAGCACCAGGGGCACCACCACGATGCGGTGCCACGAATAGCGCCAGGTCAGGATCTCCTCGGGGTCGCCGGTGCGCAGGTAGATGGCCAAGAGCGCGCCCAACCCCATCAGGATGGCCTCTCCCACCACGAAGGCGATCTGGTAGGGCGAGGGTCGGCTGGAAGGAATCTGCACGCCCCTAGGCCTCCACCTCCAGGCCGCCGCCCACGGCGGTGGCGTCCACCACCGAGTTACCCATGTCGTTGAGCACGATGCCCATGATCTTTTCCTCGGGCAGGCTCTTGAGCCCCCTGAGGGCCAGCTCGCGGTCGGTCTCGCCGGTGAGCACCACGTAGACGATGGCCTCCACCAGGCGGGCCAGCACCTGGGGGTCGTCGAAGGCCTGCACCGGCGGGGTGTCCAGGATGATGTAGCGGTCGCGGTAGCGGGCCCTGAGTTCGGCGATCAGGCCGGCCATCTTGTCGGTGGCCAGGATCTCGGCCGGGCGCTGGGAAGGGCTGCCGGCCGGGATCACCGAGAGCTTGTCCACCGAGGTGCGGTGCATGATGCTGGGCACCGAGGCGCCGTGCTCCAGGAAATCGGTGAGGCCCGGGCTGCGCGGCACGGCCAAAAGCTCGTGGATCATGGGGTCGGTCAGGTGGCAGTCCATGACCATGACGAACTGCTGCAGGCCGCGGGCGAAGGAGATGCCCAGGTTGGCCGCCAGCAGGCTGCGGCCCTCCTGGGGGGCCGCGCTGGCGATCATGATGGTGCGCGGCGGTTCGCCGTGGAAGGGGTAGAGGAGCTGCGAGCGCAGGATGTCCATGCGCTTGGCCTGGGGGCTGCCGGGCAGGTAATAGCTGACCAGGCGCAGCTCCTCGGCCCTTTTCAGCTCGATGCCGGTGGGCAGTTGCTGGTTGGGGTTGGATTGCTGTTGGACCGTCCTGGCGGCGGGCCGGGCCCCGGCCGGGGC
>JAZDHW010000332.1:0-2494 GCA_043805555.1 Pseudomonadota bacterium | reverse complement strand
GGTGTCAGCCACGCTCTCGCTGCCCGCGACCTTCTTGGCCGCCGCGCCCCCCTGGCAAGACCCAGAGCTGTTCTTCAGCCAGGTCATGGCCGGCCTGGCCACGGGGAGCATCTACGGGCTCGTCGCCCTGGGCATCGTCCTCATCTATCGCAGCACGGACGTCCTCAACTTCGCCCAGGGGGAGATGGCCCTCCTCGTCACCTTTGTCGGCTGGTCCCTGGTGCTGGCCCTGGGCGCGGGAGGCGCCAACTACTGGCTGATCTTCTTCATCCTCCTGGCCCTAGCCGGGGCGCTGGGGGCGTTCGTCGAGCGGACGCTCATCCGGCCCGTGGAGGGTGCTCCGGTCTTGAACGCCGTGATCGTCACCCTGGGCCTGTTCGTCATATTCAGGGGCCTCGTCGCCTTCATCTGGGCCCAGGGGGAGCTGCCCAAGGGCTTCCCCGCCACCCCGCTGGGCTCGCATCTGAAGCCCGTGTCCGCCTGGATCAATCACGATCTGTGGGGCTTCGCCCGCATCACGCAGCACCAGTTCGTGGTCATCATCATCGCCGCTGCCGTCATGGTCTCCCTGTACCTGCTGTTCAACCATACCAAGCTGGGGCTGGCGATGCGGGCCACCGCCCAGAACCCCCTGGCCAGCAGGCTGATGGGGATCAACGTGGGACGGATGCTCATGCTGGGCTGGGCCCTGGCCGCCATGGTGGGCGCGGTGGGGGAATCCTGGTGGCACCCATCCTCTCCCTGGACCTGGTGATGATGCTGCGGGTAATCCTTTTCGCCTTCGCCGCCGCGGTCCTGGGCGGCCTGGACAGCCCGCCGGGGGCCATCGTGGGCGGCGTAATCATCGGCGTCGTGCAGAACCTGGCCAGTACGTATTCATTTGGGCCCGTCTTCTTTGGCCCTGAGCTCAGCCTGCCCGTCGCCCTGCTGGTCCTGGTGGTGATCCTCCTGGTCCGTCCTACGGGTATCTTCGGCCGAAAGGCCGTGCGGAGGGTGTAGCCGGTGAGCCTCGGCTTCTGGGAGGTCATCCTGTTGGCGACGGCCGCCGCCGGAGCCGTACGCTATCTGCCGATTCTGCCGGAGCGCTGGCGGGTGCCGGCGTCGGTGGCCGTCATGCTGGCCTTCGTCTGCTGGATGCCGTTCACCGTCGGCACCTTCCGCACGTTCCAATTGACGACGGTGGCCACGTGGGCCATAGTGGCCATCGGGCTCAACATCCTCACCGGCTACAACGGCCAGATCTCCCTGGGCCACGGCGCCTTCGTCACCATAGGCGCATACACCGCCGCCATCCTCACGGACAGCAAGGAGCACCTGGGCTTCATTGACCAGGCGGCCTGGCCCTTCTGGACGGCCATCATCATGAGCGGGTTCGTGGCCGCCGCCGCCGGCTTCGCTGTGGGCGTCCCCGCCCTGCGTCTCTCCGGCCCCTACCTGGCGGTGGCCACTCTCGGCCTCATCCTCGCCCTGCCCTCCGTCCTGACGAAGTACGACGGCCTCACCGGCGGCCGCCTGGGCATCCGCGTGCCCCAGCCACCGGCGCCGCCGTTCCTGGAGGACCTCATCAGCCGCGACCAGTGGTTCTTCTTCCTGGCCTTGTTCGCCGCCGTGGCCATGGCCGCCATCGCCTGGTACATCGTCGGCAGCCGCTGGGGAAGGGCGTTCGTGGCTGTCCGAGATAGCGAGGTGGCGGCAATGGCCGTCGGCATCTCGGTGGCGCGTTCCAAGGTCCTGGCCTTCACCATCAGCGCCTTCTACGCGGGCATAGCAGGGGGAATCTACCTCACCTTCTTCGGACGCATCAGCCCCGAGACCATCGGTCTCCTCCTCTCCCTCAACTTCTTCACGGCTATCGTCATCGGGGGCCTGGGCTCCATCATGGGCGCCATCATCGGCGGCTTCGTCGTTGTCTTCCTGCCCGACCTGGCAACAGATGCAGCCACCAGCATTTTCGGCGAACAACAGGGGAAACAGCTCTGGCCCACGGTTTACGGAATCGTCCTCATCGGCGTTATTATCTTAATGCCGCATGGTGTGGCCGGCTTCCTGCACCGCCTGGCCCGCCTGCGCTCGGCCCAGGTGGCCGACGCGGCGCGGGGGTTGCCAGCCGCCCTCAGGTCCCGCCTGGGGCAGGCCCTGGAACGGCTCTCCTGGGGCGGCAAGGGTACCGGCAGACCGTGACCGCCGGGAGGTGATGCTTATCTGGGGCAAGCGAAAGGAAGGAGAGACGAGGACACGCGAGAAAGGAGACAAGGGATCGTGCAAATTCTGCGCAGACCCTGGCTGTGGGTTCTGACCCTGGCAGTGGTCCTGTCGATGGCCGCCGTGGCCATGGCCGCCATCGCCTTGTTCATCGTCCGCAGCCGCTGGGGAAGGGCGTTCGTAGCTGTCCGCGACAACGAGGTGGCCGCAATGGCCGTCGGCATCTCGGTGGCGCGGTCCAAGGTGCTGGCCTTCACCATCAGCGCCTTCTTCGCCGGCATAGCAGGGGGAA
>JAZDHW010000331.1:0-6144 GCA_043805555.1 Pseudomonadota bacterium | reverse complement strand
CAGACTAGCACGAGCCGGATCGCCAGTCGAAGCAAACACAACGGGCGGGGAGTGGCCCTGTCGCCCCTCCCCGCCCGTTGGTGTGCAGCAGTTAGCTAAAAGTCCTTGAAGTCGCCGTCCTCCAGGGGGATGACCTGGCTGGGGTTGGCCTTGCGGGCCGCCAGGTGCAACGGCGCCTTGGGGTGCCCGGACAGGCTGGCCTCGGGCAGGGCCTTGGGCTGGGGGCCGGCCAGGCGCCTCTTGGCCTTGGCGTGGCCGTTGCCGTTGCTGGTGCCCACCAGGTTGATCAGCTCGCCCACAAAGCCCTGCATGGTCTCCGACTGGGCCGAAAGCTCCTCGGCCGCGGCGGCGGATTCCTCGGCGTTGGCCGCGTTCTGCTGGGTCACCTTGTCCATCTCGGTGGCGGCCTTGTTCACCTGGTCGATGCCCTGGGCCTGCTCGCGGCTGGCCGCGGCGATCTCGGCCACCAGCTCGCCCATGCGGCCGGCGGAGTTCTGCACCTCCAGGAAGGCCTCGTTGGTGCGCCGGACGATCTCCGAGCCGTCCTTGGTCTTCTTGATGGTCTGCTCAATAAGGCTGGCGGTGTTCTTGGCCGCCTCGGCCGCGCGCATGGCCAGGTTGCGCACCTCCTCGGCCACCACCGCAAACCCCGCGCCCGCCTCGCCGGCCCGGGCGGCCTCCACCGCGGCGTTAAGGGCCAACAGGTTGGTCTGGAAGGCGATCTCGTCGATGGTCTTGATGATCTTGCCGGTCTCCTCGCTGGCCTTGCTCATATCCGAGATGGAGGTGGTCAATTCGCCCATGGCCTGGTTGGCCTTGCGCACCACCGAGGTGGTGTCCTTGGCCAGGGTGTCGGCCTGGTCGGCGTTGTCGGCGTTCTGGCGGGTCATGGATGCCATCTCCTCCAGCGAGGAGGTGGTCTCCTCCAGGGCCGCCGCCTGCTGGGCCGCGCCCTCGGCCAGGGACTGGCTGGAGTTGGCCACCTGGCCCGAGGCCGAGGCCACCTGCAGCGAGCCCTCATTGAGCCCTGCGATCACCCCGTGGATGGGCTTGGTGATGCTGCGGGTGATGAACGCGGCCGCCCCTATGCCAAGCACCAGGGCCACGGCCAGGCCGATGATCATGAGCAAGGACGCGCTGGAAAGGGCGCTGACCGCATCGTCAGCAATTTGAGTGGTCTGCTCCATGCCGATCTTGGCGATGCCCTGGGCGGCGGCCAGCACTTCCCCACCGACCGCGGTGCGCTTCTTGGCAATCTCTTCCACCGCCGTCCAGTTGGCGAGGAATACTTGCATGCCCTTCTGATAGGCGGCAGCAGCGGCCTTGGTGGCGGCGATCTGGTTCAGGTTGCGATCCAGGCGGGTGATGGCCTTGAGGGCGTCGAACTTCTTGTCCATCTCGCCGAAGTTTTTCATGGCCGCTTCGATGATCTTGGGATCGCGCAGCGCCTGGGCCTTCCAGTTATCGACCCGCACGGTATTGCCCAGGTGGATGATGTCATTGACAATGCTGATCTTGCCCGTTCGCTCGTTTACCTTGTCCGCGCCTGCCCCGCTGTTTACCTCTTCCTTCAGAGCCTTTTCTTGGTCGTGCAGGAACTCGGCGCAATTTTTTATGTATTGGTCGGCGGCTTGGTTCATGGCCAGGCGGTTGGCCTCCAAGGCCTGGTCCTTGGCCGCGGTCTGCTCCACCAGTTGCTCGTATTCCTTGACCTTGGCCTGGGCCTTGGCCGCGCTTTCCTTCAGCTTGACCAGGGCCGGATACTTGGTGGCGTGGTCGTCGGCGGCCTTGATCTGCTTGTTGACGTTGGCCAGATGCTCCTTGCCGCGCTTGAGGAACGCATCCTCCCCCGTGAAGCCATAGCCGCGAATCTCGTACATGGTGAGCAGGGATGCCCGCTCCACTTCGTTGGCCACCGCGACTTCCGGCACGTACTCCCTGGCCAGACGGGTGGCCTGATTTTCCACGGAAGTCATATTGTAAGCGGCCATGCCCCCCAGGGCCAGGGCGATGAGGATCAACAGGCCGAAACCCAGGCTGACTTTGGCCCCCAACTTCAGGTTCTTCATGACTGTTATTCCTCCCCATAAGCTGTAAAAAGCCTTGAACGGTCTAATTGAGAGAAATGAACTCCTCCTCCGAAAGCACCCTGGCGATGTCCAGCAGGATCTTGACCCCACCGGCGGTCTTGGCGATGGCCTTGATGAAGCGGGTGTCCAGGTCGATGCCGAAGTTGGGCGCGTCCTCGGTGTCCTCGGCGTGCACGTTGGTCACCTCGTCCACCGCGTCCACGATCAGGCCCATGACGTAACGGCCCTGCCCCGTCTCCACCTCCACCACCACGATGCAGGTGCGCTCGTCATAGTCCTTGGGCGGGATGCCGAACTTCATGCGCAGATCGATGACCGGGATGACCTTGCCGCGCAGGTTGATGACGCCCTTGATGAATTCCGGGGCGCGGGGGATGGGCGTGAAGGGCATCAGGCCGATGATCTCTTTCACGGTGAGGATCGGGATGCCATAGCCCTCGCTGGCAAGCTTGAAGGTCAGGTACTTGCCGGCGCGATCCGGCTGGGTTTGGGACACGTGCTCCATGCTTAGTCTCCTTGCTTAATCCCGGGGCTGATGCGCGAGCAAACCGCGGGGTTGGAAAGACGGCGCGCGGTGAAGCGCCGGTTGGCCACGCAGACTTGGCAGCCTGGGCTCGGGCAGGATGGCAGGACAGAGCCTGGGTCTGGCTTAAGGACCTTGGCAAGAATCAGACCACTGCCGCAGGCAGAGCCCGCTTCCTGTCTCCGGGGGCGGCCCGGCGGCCCTGGCCGGGGTGGGCATGGCGAGGGTTTGTTTGTCACACCGATGAGATAACCCACGCTGATACTCCTAATTAAATGCCGCAATTTCCTGTGAAATAGTTATTCAACATCTGTGCCATGTTTCTGGCGGGCTGTAAGCGGCCCTTAATTTGTGAAATTTGTTGTATTCGCGCCGGCCGCGCAAATTTCTTGACGGCGGCTTCGTAATGCGGCGCAAGACTATTCCTGCCTGCCAGGACAAAGTGCTGTTTCGTAAGACATTTCCCTACGCCTAACCAATATTGGTTCCTATTCTCTATTGAATAAATCCTTTTGTGGAATTGCCGCGCCAATGATCGGAATCCGGGCCCGGCAGTTGCCGCGCGCGGCCCCAACCGGTAGCCTGGGATCAGGCCTCTGGCAACGCCCCCCGCGGGGCCGCGCCGGTCGCGGGCGGCCCCGGCCCGTGTCATCCCCCCAGCACCCAAGGAAAGGACCGGCGGTGCATCACCCGCCGGCTTGCGAGCATGAGCACCGAGCTGAAGACCCGACCCGACCTGCGCAACCTGGCCATAATCGCCCACGTGGACCACGGCAAGACCACCCTGGTGGACGCCATGCTGTGGCAGAGCGGGGTTTTCCGCGAAAACGAGCAGGTGGCCGAGCGGGTGATGGACTCCCTGGACCTGGAGCGGGAAAAGGGCATCACCATCATGGCCAAGAACACGGCCGTCACCTACGGCGGGGTCAAGCTGAACATCGTGGACACCCCCGGCCACGCCGATTTCGGCGGCGAGGTGGAGCGCACCCTGAACATGGTGGATGGGGTGATGCTGTTGGTGGACGCCTCCGAGGGGCCCCTGCCCCAGACCCGCTTCGTGCTCTCCAAGTCCCTGGAGCACGGCCTGCCCCTGATCGCGGTCATCAACAAGATCGACCGGCCGGACCGGCGCATCGCCGAGGTGGAGAACGAGCTGTTCGACCTGCTCATCGACCTGGGCGCCAGCGACGAGCAACTGGAGTTCCCCATCCTCTACACCAACGCCAAGGCCGGCATCGCCCAGACCGATCCGGATGTGGCGGGCGCGGACCTCAAGCCCCTTTTCCAGGCCATCCTGGACCACATCCCCGCCCCTGCCTATGACCCCACCGCGCCGCTGCAATTCCTGGTGACCAACCTGGACTACTCGGACTACGTGGGGCGCATCGCGGTGGGCAAGATCGTGGGTGGCCGCCTGCGGGCCGGCGAGCAGGTGGCCCTGCTCAAGAAGGGCGAGCTATCCGGACGCTTCGGCCTGAGCCAGCTCTACGCCTACCAGGGCCTGGACCGGATGGCGGTGGCCGAGCTGATGGCCGGGGACATCGCGGCCGTGGCCGGGGTGGATGACGCCTTTATCGGCGACACCCTGGCCGACCCCGAGGACCCGCGCCCCCTGCCCGCCATCAGCGTGGAAGAGCCGACCATGGCCATGGATTTCGCCATCAACACCTCGCCGCTGGCCGGGCGCGAGGGCAGCCAGGTCACCTCGCGCCAGATCCGGGCCCGGCTGGACAAGGAGACGCTCTACAACGTCTCCATCCGGGTGGATGACGGCCAGACCACCGACTCGTTCAAGGTCAGCGCCCGTGGCGAGCTGCAACTGGCGGTGCTGGTGGAGACCATGCGGCGGGAGGGCTTCGAGCTTTCGCTCTCCAAGCCCCAGATCATCACCCGCGAGATCAAGGGCGTCACCTGCGAGCCCCTGGAGCTGGCGGTGGTGGACGTGCCGGACGCCTACATGGGGGTGGTGACCGAGAAGCTCTCGGCCCGGCGGGGCAGGATGACCAAGATGCTCAACAACGGCCACGGCCGGGTGCGCCTGGAGTTCGAAATACCCACCCGGGGCCTGATCGGCTACCGCTCCCAGTTCCTCACCGACACCCGCGGGGCCGGCATCCTCACCACCCTGGTCATCGGCCACGCGCCCTATGCCGGCGACATCGCCGGCCGGCCCAACGGCTCCCTGGTCAGCGACCGCTCCGGCAAGGCGGTGGCCTACGCCATCTTCCACCTGCAACCCCGGGGCTCGATCTTCCTGGATCCCGGCGACCCGGTCTACGCTGGCATGATCGTGGGCCAGAACTCGCGCGGCGAGGACATCATGGTCAACATCACCAAGGAAAAGAAGCTCACCAACATGCGCGCCAGCGGCGCGGACGAGGCGCTGCGCATCATTCCGCCCCGGCGCTTCACCCTGGAGCAGGCCATGGAGTACATCGACGACGACGAGCTGGTGGAGGTGACCCCCCAGTCCATCCGCCTGCGCAAGAAGGGGGCCATCAAGCTGGGCGGGGCGCGCAAGAGTTTGTAGCCCCGCCCTCCCCCGCCCCACCCCGCCGGTTTGGCGGCCTAACGGCCCTGCCAGACCGGCGGGCGCTTTTCCAGGAAGGCCTTGAGCCCCTCGGCCGCGTCCTGGCTGCGGATGAGCTGGGCCAGTTGGAAGCACAGGTAGTCGATAGCCGGCTCCAGGTCCATGTACTCCACCTTGTGCAGGGTCTGGCGGCCGATCCTGATGGCCAGGGGGCCGTTGCCCGCGATCTGCCGGAGGGTCTCGCCCAGCATGTCATCCAGGCTGTCCACCGGGCAGGCACGGGTGATCAGGCCCATGGCCTCGGCCTCGGCCGCGGAGTAGACCCGGCCGGTGTAGATCATCTCCATGGCCTTCTTGCGGCTGACGTTGCGGAAGATCAGCGCCCCGATCATCATGGGAAAGAGCCCCACCTTGACCTCCGGGGTGGCCAGGCGCGCGCCCTCGCGGGCATAGGCGATGTCGCAGGCCAGCATGATGCCCATGCCGCCGGCCATGCAGTCGCCGTTGACCCGGGCGATGGTGGGCTTGGGGAACATGGCCATGCGCTTTAGGAGCAGGCCGATCTTGGCCGGCAAATCGGTGGCGTTCTTGCCCGAGCCCATGCCGCCCAGGTCGGCCCCGGCGCAGAAGGCCTTGTCGCCGGCGCCGGTGATGACCACCGCCCGCACCCCCTCCTCCGACTCGATCTCGTCGAGATAGTGCAGCAGCAGGTCCACCACCTCGTCGTTGAGGGCGTTGCGCTTCCCGGCGCGGTTGATGGTCAGCCAGGCCGCCTGGTCCTTGATCTCGTAGATGACCACTGCTCTTCTCCTGCGCTTGCCAGGCCCGCGGCCGCAGACCGGCCGGGGGCGGGTTGACTGCTAGGAGCCTGTCGGAGTAATCCTCCGACAGGCTTCCGAGCGGGCCATGGACGGCCCGCCCGGAATGGCGCCAAATTAATTTTTGGCGCCATTCCGAGAACTTGCAAAAATCACTTTTGGCAAGTTCCAAGAGGAGAAAGC
>JAZDHW010000330.1:0-40291 GCA_043805555.1 Pseudomonadota bacterium | reverse complement strand
TGGGCGCTGGGCATGGCCCAGGTTTCGTTGCTCATGGCGGTCTGGGTGATGGGCGGGGCCCAAGTCTCGCCACTGAAGGCGGTCTGGGTGGTGGGCATGGCCCAGTTGTCCAGGCGGAACTCGCGCTCGCCGCTCTTGGGGGCCCACATGTCATAGGAGTAGGCGCGCACCCCCGGCCGGGCCAGGTGCGCGCAGAGCATGGCGTAATCCGCATTGAGCGCGGCCATGGCCTCGGCCGGGGCGTCCGGGTTGTGGTCCGGGTGAAGGCCCCGGGCCAGGCGGCGGAAGGCCGCCTTGACCGCGGCGGCGTCCGCGCCCGGGGCCAGGCCCAGGCGGGCGTAGGCGGCGGCAAGCTCGGGCGCGGGGTCGGGCATGGGCGGCTTCTCCGGGGCGGCGTTGGGCCGGGTTTTCGGCCGGGATGCCCATGGCAAAAGCAAGCCCGGTGCCAGGTGGGGCCGCGCGCGGATTAGTCAGTTTTTTTGAATAAATATCAAGAGGAGGCCGCAGGCGGGGCTGTGCAGGGGCGCGCGCGGCCAGGGCCGAATGGGGGCCCCGGCGGGACGCGGTCGGCGCTGGCTGCCAGTGAATGCTGCGCAATATCACTTAGTTGACTTGCTGCGCAACCAGGTTCACACCGCAGGGCGCTGGCGTGCACAGCCGGCCGCCGGGCGGGGAGGAGGCTAGATCCCCAGCTCCTGGGCCTTGGTGATGAGCGCGCGTCGGCTGATCCCTAGCCGCGCGGCGGCCTGGGTGCGGTTGCCGCCCGTGGCGGCCAGCACCCTGCGGATGACCTGCTCTTCGGCCTGCAGGGCCGCCTGCTTGAGCACTTTCTTCAGGTCCTCCTCGCCGGGGGGCACCACCACCCGCACCCCGCCCGCCCCGCCGCCGGGCATGAGCCCCAGGTCCTCGGGCTCGATCAGGGGCCCGTCGCTCATGATGAGCCCCTGCTCCACCAGGTTCATGAGCTCGCGCACATTGCCCTTCAAGGCCGCGGACTTGAGCGCGCCGAGCGCCGCCGGGCTGAGCTTCTTGGCCCGCACCTCGTGGGTCTTGGCGGCCTGGCGGCAAAAATGCGCGGCCAAGAGCGGGATGTCCTCGGCCCGCTCGCGCAGGGGCGGCAGGGTGAGGCCGATGACGTTGAGGCGGTAGAAGAGGTCCTCGCGGAAGCGGCCGGCGGCCACCTCGGCGGCCAGATCCTTGTTGGTGGCGGCCAGCACCCGGATGTCCACCTTGCGCGGGGCGTTCTCGCCCACCCGGCGCACCTCGCCCTCCTGCAAGGCGCGCAGGAGCTTGGCCTGCACCTCCAGGGGCAGCTCCCCCACCTCGTCCAAAAAGAGCGTGGAGCCGTCGGCCTCCTCGAAGAGCCCGGCCCGGGCCCGCTCGGCCCCGGTGTAGGCCCCCTTGGCCGCGCCGAAAAGCTCGCTCTCGATGAGCCCGGCCGGGATGGCCGCGCAGTTGACCGCCACGAAGGGCCGGCCCTTGCGCCGGCTGTTGTAGTGCAGGGCGCGGGCCGCCAGCTCCTTGCCGGTGCCGCTCTCGCCGCTGATGAGCACCGCGGCCTTGGTATCGGCCACCTTGCGCAGCACCGCGAAGACCCGCTGCATGGCCGGGCCCGTACCGATGATGGCGGAAAAATCGTGGCCGCTCTGGGCCTCGGCCCGCCAGGCCTGGCGCTCGTGCAAAAGGCGCTGGCGTTCCAGGGCCTTGGCCACCACCAAGAGGATTTCCTCTTCCTTGAAGGGCTTGCCGATGTAGTCGAAGGCCCCCTGCTTCATGGCCGTCAGCGCGGTCTCCACGCTGGCGTAGGCGGTGATCATGACCACGGTCTGGTCCGGCTCGGCCGCCCGGATGCGCGCCAGGACGGTGAGCCCGTCCAGGTCGGGCATGCGCAGATCCAGGATGACCAGGTCGAAGGTCTCCTGGCCGAACTTGGCCAGGGCTTCCGCGCCGTTGGCCGCGCTGACCACCTGGTGGCCCTGGCCGGAGAGCATCAGCCCCAGGACCCGGCGCACGTGGTCTTCGTCGTCCACCACCAGGATGCGGCCCAGGGCCGGGGTTTCGGGAGGGGTCATGGCGCTAGTCCCGTGAGGCTGGAGCAAAAAAATGGCAGGAAGGATGAGTTGGCGGCCTTAGGCGACACGCACCGCCTCCGCCCGGATGTTGGCCGCCAGGGCCGGGTGCTCGGCCCCTTTCTCCACCAGGTCCACCCGCGCCACGCCCAGCATCTCCTCCAGCCGGTGCTGGAGGCGGAAGAACTCAAGGAGGCTCACCGGACGGCTGAACTCCACCAAGAGGTCCACGTCGCTGCCCGGCCCGGCCCGGCCCCGGACCGTGGAGCCAAACAGCTCCAGCCCGGCCACGCCCAGGCGGCGCAGCTCGGGCGCGTACCGGGCCAACCGGACGGTGATATCGCGTTCCTGTTTTCGCGCTTTGCCCGTCATGGCGCTACTCTAGCCCGTCGAGGCCCCGGCCGGCAAGGGGGTGCGGGTCGGCGGTGCTTTTATCCCTCCGCCCCCGGCAGCAGCACCGTGAAGGTGGCGCCCTTGCCGGGGCGGCTCTTCACCTCGATGCGCCCGCCGGCGGCGCTGACGATGCGGTCGCAGATGGATAGCCCCAGGCCGGTACCCTGGCCCGGCGGCTTGGTGGTGAAAAAGGGATCGAAGACCAGCGGCAGGTTCTCCGGGGCGATGCCCGGCCCGGTGTCGGCCACGGCGATGCGCACCCAGCCGTCCTTGCCGCGGGTCTTGACCGTGAGCTTGCCGCCGCCGTCCATGGCCTGGGCCGCGTTCATGACCATGTTCAGCACCACCTGCTGGAGCTGGTCGCGGTCCACGCGCACCAGGGGCAGGCCCCGGCCCAGGTCGCGCTGGATGTCCACGTTGCCCTGCAAGAGGCGCTTGCTGGTGAAGAACATGTTCAGCACCGCCTCGATGGCCTGGTTCACCTCCACCGCCTGGCCCTGCCAGGGGCTGGGCCGGGAATAGTCCAGCAATTCACGGATGATGCGGTGGATGCGCTCGGCCTGGCCGGCGATGGCCCCGGCGAACTCCAGGCGGCTGGCCTCCTCCACCCCGGACTTGGCCAACAGCTGGGCGTAGCCGCTGACCGCCGAAAGCGGGTTGCCGATCTCGTGGGCCACGCCCGCGGCCAGGATGCCCACGCTGGCCAGCTTCTCGGCGTGCATGAGCTGGCGCTCCAGCACCCGGCGGCGGGTGACGTCGCGCACCATTACCAGCACCTCGCCGCTCTCCAGGGGCGTCAGGCTGACCAGGGTCAGGTAGGCGCGCCCCTGGGGGCCGATCAGCTCCAGCTCCTCGCTCTGGCGGCGGCCCTGGGCCAGGAGCCGGCCCGCCCGCTCCGGCTCGGCAAAGAGCCCGGCCAGCATGCCCCCGGCCAACCCGTCGTGGTCCAGGCCGAACTCGGCCGCGGCCTGGTTGGCGTAGGTGACCAGCCCGGCCGGGTCGGCGATGAGGATCAGGTCGCTGGCCGTGTCCAGCAGGCGCTGGAGGTACTCGCGGGCCTGGTGGGCGTCCAGCTCGCTGGCCAACAGGCGCTGGTTGATCTCGCCCAGCTCGTCGATGAGCCGGGCGTTGCTCAGCGCGGCCGCGGCGTGGTCGCAGAGGATGGTCAGGGCCCGGGTGTCCTGCTCATCAAAGGCCTTGGTGGTCAGGCTGACCAGGAGCATGGCCCCCAGGATCTCCTGGCGGGCCACCAGGGGCAGCACCAGGAGCGAGGCGGGATTTTTGGGGAAATCAGCCGGCCAGGGTCCGGGCGGGGCGGCCAGCTCCGGCAGGATCAGCACCCGGCCCTGGGCCACGGCCTGGCCGATGGGTTCGGCGGCCAGGGGCAGGCACTGGGCCGGGGCGGGCTGGTTGAGGCTGCGGGGCCGTTCCTGGTCGCGGTCCATCAGGGCGGCCGGGCAGAGGAGCGTCATCTCGGGGTCGCTCAGGAGCAGGCAGACGAAGTCGGCGTTCAGCTCGGCGCTGACCACCTCCACCAGGGCCGCGGCCAAACCCCAGAGGTCGCCGGCCTGCCTGAGCGCGTCGGACACGCGGCGGATCAGGGACAACTCCTCGATCTTGGCGTCGAATTCGGCGTAGATCCGGCCCAGGGTGTCCTTGTAGGTGGCCAGCGCGGCCTGCTGCTCGCGGACCAGGGCCACCAGCTCCGCGTGGGATTTTTGGGCCAGGTCCGCGGGCTCCATGGCCTCAGTCCACCGGCGGGCGGTCGGTCAGGCGGCGATAGAACCGGGCCAGGCCCAGGCCCGCCAGGCCGGCCAAGCCCAGGCCCAAGAGCAGGGCCAGCAGCTTGACCGCCCAGAGCGGCATTGACAACAGCGCGTCCAGCATGGCTTTTTCTCGCCTCGGCCTCAATCGGTGCGGTATCATTCATACTAGCCGAGCCGGTCTGCGGGCGCAACCGGCGGCGGGGGCGTGACGCCAAGCCCATCCCGGAGAGGCGGCCTTGTCAGATAAGGTTCTAGAAAAGCTAAATGAAAGCTTCCGCCGCGCCCTGGCCAGCCTGTTCTACAAGCAGGGCTGGGACCCCACCCTGCTGGCGGCGCGGGCCGGCCTGGACCCGGACCGGGTGCTGGAGGCCCTGGCCCCCGGCGGCAGCCTGCCCCTGGCGCTCCAGGCCAGCCTGGCCGAGGCGGCCGGCCATCACCTGGAGGACTTCCTGGCCCTGGGCCGCAGCCTGGACGAGGGCCAGGCCTGGGTGGACCTGCACCGGCCCGACCAGGCCGTGGCCAGCTATCTCAGCCAGTTGCTCAAGGTGGTGGCCACCTTCCGCCTGGCCGACGGCGAGACCGAGTTCTGCCAGCGGGTCACCCGCTCCCTGGTGCAGAGCTTCGGCTTCGCCCGGGCCATGGTCTTCCTGCTCCAGTCCCGGCGCCTCATGCCCTGCGCGGTGGAATGGCCCGGCGGCAACGGCGGCCATCTGCTGCGGACCCTGCGCCGCGAGCCGGCCCGGTGGTCCGACGCCTGGCCGGAGTTCGACACCCTGGCCCTGGGCCGGGCCCTGCCGGTGGCCGCGCAACAGTGCCGCCTTTTTGGCGAAAAGGTCCGCGCGGCGCTGGGCCCCACCGCGGAGGTGGCCCTGGCCCCCCTGTTCACCGACCGCGAGTTCATTGGGCTCATCGTGGCCGACCGCGGCCCCGGCGGGGCCGCCCTGGGCGAGGGCGACCTGACCCTGCTGGAGACCTACGCCACCCTGTCCGGCTCGCTGCTGTATAACCAGCGCCTTTTCGCCGAGCTGGAGCGCAAGAACCACGAGCTGTCCCTGCACCTGCGCGAGTTGACCGTGGTGGGCCAGATGACCCGCATCCTCAACCAGGCCCTGGGCCCGGAGCAGGTGGCGGCCCAGATGCTGGCGCTGTTGGCCGAAAGCCTGCAAGCCGATTTCGGCTTCCTGTTCCTCTATGACGAGGACGCCGCCGCCCTGCGCCTCTTGGGCAGCCACGGCCTGGACGCGATCCAGGCCAGGCAATGGGCCGAACTGCCCGCCGCGGGCCTGGAGCAGGTCATGGCCCGGCTGGAAGGCCCGGTGGAGGAGACCCAACTGCGCCCGGAGTTGGGCGAGCTGGCCCCCGGCCTGGCCGGTCCGGCCCTGGTGCGCGGCCTGCGCACCCGCGAGCGCCTGGTGGGGCTGTGGGGCCTGGGCCGGCGCGACCCCAACCGGCTGTTCCTGGGCGGCGACGAGCGGGTGCTGGCCACCAGCGACGAGCAAATGGGCGTGGCCCTGAACGCCTGGCGGCTGCGGCTGTTGGCCACCACCGACTTCCTCACCGGCCTGTTCACCCGCGCCCGCTTCGTGGAATCCCTGGAGCAGGAGCTCAAGGTGGCGGCCTACATGGGCTATCCGCTCAGCCTCATCCTCTTGGACGCCGACCATTTCAAGGACGTCAACGACTGTTTCGGCCATCCCGGCGGCGACGCGGCCCTGGCCGGCGTGGCCGAGTGCATGCGCTCCTCCACCCGCACCAGCGACACCCTGGCCCGCATCGGCGGCGAGGAGTTCGCGGTGATCCTGCCCCGCAGCGACGGCGGGCAGGCCCGCCGCCTGGCCGAGCGCATCCGGGAGCGCGTCGCGGAGATGGAGCTGGTCCACCGCGGCCGCGCCATCCGCCTCACCGCCAGCCTGGGCGTGGCCACCTGGCTGCCCGAGGCCCCCTTGAGCCAGGACGAGCTGGTGGAGCAGGCCGACCAGGCCCTGTACCAGGCCAAGTTCGCCGGCCGCAACCGGGTGGAGTCCTACCAGCCCAGCCCGGTCACCCACGGCTGGGGCTCGCTGATCTAGACCCCGCCTGCCGCCCGCCGCCCCCCCGCGCCGCTTCGCTGGCCAAAACCGGCCGGCCGGGGTATTAAGAGGCGCGGGGGCACCCCCCCTCACCCCTCCCCCCTCCCCCAGAGGGGGCGAGGGGGTGGGAGTAGATAGTCTTGCAGGCTGGGTCGAGGGGCCTTGGCCCCATACCCGCCCCGCGCCTTTTTCCCTCTTCCCTGGCCAGGGGAGAGGGCCAGGGTGAGGGGCTTGCCCAGCGATTACCTTCGTTCACCTGGAGAACGCCGCGTGAGCGACCCCGCCCGCCTCAAGCTGGTCTTCATGGGCACCCCGGCCATGGCCGTGCCCGCCCTGAACGCCCTGGCCGGGGCCGGCCACGACCTGGTCCTGGCCGTGACCCAGCCCGACCGCCCGGCCGGCCGCGGCCGCAAGCTCCGGCGGGGCGAGGTGGCCGCCGCGGCCGACGCCCTGGGCCTGACCGTGGCCCAGCCCGCCCGCGCCCGGGAGATCACAGGCCTTCTGGCCGCCATTGCCCCCGACGCCCTGGCCGTGATGGCCTTCGGCCAGCTTTTGCCCCCGGAATTGCTGGCCATTCCCCGCCTGGGCGCGGTCAACGTCCACACCTCGCTCTTGCCCGCCCTGCGCGGGGCCGCGCCCATCCAGCGCGCGGTGCTGAACGGCCTCACTGAGACCGGCGTCACCACCATGCTCATGGACGCCGGCCTGGACACCGGCGCTATCCTGCTGCAACGCGCCACGCCCATCGGGGACCAGGAGACGGCCGGCGGCCTGGGCCAGCGTTTGGCGATGCTGGGTGCGGAGCTTCTGGTGCAGACCCTGGCCGGCCTGGCCGAGGGCAGCGTCAAGCCCACCCCCCAGGATCATGCCCGCGCCACCATCGCCCCCCGGCTGAGCAAGGACGAGGGCCTGATCGACTGGGCCCGGCCGGCGCGGGAGCTTGACTGGCTGGTGCGCGGGGCCGATCCCTGGCCGGGGGCCTACACCTTCCTGGCCGGCCAGCCCTTGCGCCTTTTTGCGCCCACCCTGGTCATCCCCGGCCCGGTGGGCGCGGAGCCCGGCACCATCCTGGCCCCGCCGCCCGGCGGCGACTGGCTCTTGGTGGCCTGCGGCGACGGCGCCCTGGGCGTGGGCCAGGCCCAGGCCGCGGGCAAGCGCCGCCTGGCCGCCGGCGACTTCCAGCGGGGGGCCCGGCTGACGCCCGGCCTGCGCCTGGGCGCGGCATGAACCCCCGCCGCGTCGCGCTGCGGGTGCTGACCCGCCTTTCTGCCACGCCCAAGCGCCTGGAGGCGCTCCTTGACGGCGAGCTGACCCGCCACGCCCAGGCCGACCCCCGCGACAAGGCCCTGACCGCCAACCTGGTCTACGCCGTGCTGCGCCAGCGGGCCTGGCTGGACCACCTGCTGCGCGCCTTCGTGCGCCGCCCGCTCAATAAGCTCGACCCGCCGGCCTGGGACATCCTGCGCCTGGCCGCGGCCGACCTGGTGATCCTGGCCACCCCGGCCCATGCCGCGGTGCACGCCGCCGTGGAGCTGGCCAAGGCCATGCAGGCCCACGCCGCCGCCGGAACCATCAACGCCAGCCTGCGCGCCCTGGCCGCCGGCTGGCGCAATGTGGCCTTGCCCGAGGCCGCCGCCGACCCGGCGGCCCATTTGGCGGTGCGTTTTTCCCACCCGGACTGGCTGGTGGCCGAGCTATTGACCCGCTGGGACTTTGGCGAGGTGGAGGCCTGGCTCACGGCCAACCAGGCCCAGCCGCCGTTGGGGCTCAGGGCCAACACCCTGCGCAACGACCGGGCGGCGCTCATGGCCCGGCTGCGGGCCGCGCTGCCCGAGGCCACCGCCATCGGCGAGCACCCCCTCTCGCCGGAGTCCCTGGTGCTGCCCGGCTACGCCGGCCGCGGCGGCGATTTGCCCGGCCGGGCCGAGGGCTGGTGGCAGCGCCAGGACCCCGGCGCCACGGCCGTGGGCCGGCTCCTGGGGGCGGGGCCGGGCCTGCGGGCGCTGGATCTCTGCGCCGGGGTGGGGGGCAAGACCGGCCACCTGGCCGCGCTGATGGCAAACCAAGGCGAGATCGTGGCCGTGGACCCCTCGGCCGGCCGCATCCAGGGGCTCGCCGAGAACATGGCCCGCCTGGGCGTGGGCATCGTGCGCCCGCTGGCCGCCGACGGCCTCAAGCTGGACCCGGCCCTGGGCCCCTTTGACCGCGTGCTGGTGGACGCCCCCTGCACCGGCCTGGGCACCCTGGGCCGGCGGCCGGACGTGCGCTGGCGGCGCACGCCGGCGGACCCGCCCCGCCTGGCCGCGCTGCAACTGGCCCTGGCCACTCGGGCCGCCGACCTCTTGGCCCCCGGCGGGGCCCTGCTCTATTGCACCTGCACCGTGACCCGGGCCGAGAACGAAGGCGTGGTGGCGGCCTTGCTTGCCGCCCGGCCGGGACTGCGGCTAGAATGGGACCGGGGCGCGGCCGGGCCGGCCGCCGACGCCATCGGCGCGGACGGCTTTTTCCGCACCCTGCCCCACATCCACGGCTGCGACGCGTTTTTTGCGGCGAGGCTGGTGAAGGGGCCGGCCTGAGGCCGGTTTGATGACGCGAGGAAGACGGAAAGAGCCAGGAAAAGAAGAGATTGCCGCGTCGCGACCCCGGCGGGCCGCTCCTCGCAATGACAGAAACTACTGGCGGGACCATTCATGGCGGGCGGGAATAAACCCCGCCCCTACGAAGAAAGGCGACCAAAAAACAACCAACTGTCATTGCGAGCGCAGCGAAGCAATCTCTGGGGTTTTTGCTTCCATAATGAGGAAACCAGAGATTGCCGCGTCGCGACCCCGGCGGGCCGCTCCTCGCAATGACAGAAACCTCTGACCGGGCCGCCCTGGCGGGTTGCTTCCCGCCGTGACAGGTAAATCAAAATCCTCAACGGTGGGACCATGATCAAGCTAGCGCCTTCCATCCTCTCCGCAGACTTCGCCCGCCTGGGCGAGGACATCCAGGCCGTGGAGTCCGCCGGGGCCGACTTCATCCACGTGGACGTGATGGACGGCCATTTCGTGCCCAACCTGACCATGGGCCCGCCGGTGATCGAGTGCATCCGCCGGGTGACCGCCCTGCCCCTGGACGTGCACCTGATGATCGACAACCCGGACCTCTACCTGGCCGACTACGCCAAGGCCGGGGCCGACTACATCGGGGTGCACGTGGAGGTCTGCCGCCACCTGCACCGCACGCTCTCCCACATCCGCGAGCTGGGCAAGAAGGCCTGCGTGACCCTGAACCCCCACACCCCGCTCAGCGCCATCGAGCAGGTGCTGGATCTCGCCGACATGGTGCTCATCATGAGCGTCAACCCCGGCTTCGGCGGCCAGGGCTTCATAGCGGCCGCGGTGGACAAGATAGCGGAATTGCGCAGCCTTTTGCACCAGCGCGACCTGGCCGAAGTGCTGATCCAGGTGGACGGGGGCATCAACTCCAAGACCATCGGGGCCTGCGCGGCGGCCGGGGCCACGGTCTTCGTGGCCGGCAGCGCCATCTACGGCCACCCGGACGGGCCGGCCGCGGCCATGGCCCGGTTGCGCAAGGCCGCCAGCGAGGGCTGCCCGCAATGCTGATGCGCTTGTGATCGGCGCGCGGCTGGCTTTCGCCGCCTGGCTGGCGGCGATCATCCTGGCCATGCTCTTCGGCCAGCGCCTGCGGCCCTATATCGAGGGCCCGGCCCGGGCCATGCTGGGCTGGGTGCTGGGCATGATCTGGGCCTGGTTCCTGGCCATGGGCGCGCGGTTCTGGTTCGGCCTCCCGCAGCCGCGCCGCCGCCGCAGCGGGGCCTGGCTCTTGGCCATCTTCGTGGGCCTCTTTCTGCTGGCCTGGGTGCAGCCCCTGATCAGCGAGCGCCTGCACGTGGTGGTCTACGGCGGGCTGGGGCTGTTGGCCTACCGCATGTTCCGCGCCCGCCCGGCCGGCCGCGCGCGCTGGCGGCCGGCCCTGATCTGGACCAGCGCCGTGGCCGTGGTTGACGAGCTGGCCCAGGCGCTGCACCCGGCGCGGGTGGGCGATCCCCTGGACGCGCTCACCAACGCCGCCGCCGCCGGCCTGCTCATCGCCGCCTGCGCCCTGCTGGACCCGGATGAAACCTCATCCGGCCAGGGCTAGGCTTGCCCCCTTGTTCCGCGCCCAAGCGTTCAGCTAATATTAGAACCGACTTCCAACTTGCCCTTGCCTGCCCCCCGCCAGACCCGGCCCCCGCGCCGGGGTTGGTCGCGTCAGCCGTGTGCGCGCCCGTCCTCCCCAGCGGCGGACGCGCGCCCCAACCATGCCATCGGGGAAGGGAATCACTGTCATGCGCCTCACCTTACGAGTCCGCTTCCTGGGCGCCACCGCGCTGCTGGTCGTCATTTCCCTGGGTTTGCTGGCCGTGTTCACCTATTGGGGCACCGGCAAAGCCTTGGACGACGCCTCGGAGGAGGCCCTGGCCCATATGGCCCAGGCCAAGGCCGAGCTGATCGGATTGTGGGTGCAGGAAACCAAGAGCATGGTGGAGGTCTCCTCCCAGCGCGAGGTCTATCACCGCCTGCTCCAGGAGGATAACGATCAGAACCGGGCTCTGGCCAACGCCCGCCTGGCCGACCAGGTCAAGACCCTCTTCGGCATCGCCTATATGCACGTGGTCAACGCCAAGGGCGAGGTGCGGGCCTCCTCGCTGCCGGAGACCATAGGCAAGATCAAGGTTCCCGACCGCGAGTACTTCAAGCGAGCCATGGCCGGGCAGGTCAACGTGAGCGACGTTTACGTGGCCCGCACCACCGGCAAGCCGGCCTTCGCCGTGGCCGCGCCGATCAAACTGGACGGCAAGATCGCCGGCATCGTCATGGCCGTGCCCAACCTGGAGAAGTTCAGCCAGAGCTTCGTGGACCCCGTCAAGGTGTACACCAGCGGATTCTTGGCCCTCTTCGACTCGGCCGGGGTGGTCTTCGCCCACAAGGACCACGCCCAGATCATGAAGCTCAACCTCAAGGAACAGGACTACGGCCGGGCCATGCTGGCGACCAAGCGGGGGCTGGTGCACTACCAGGCGGGCGGCCGCGAGTCCATGGCCACCCTGGTGCCCTGCGAGGGCGTGAACTGGACGGTGTGGATCAACGCCAGCGCCAGCGAGGTGCGGGCCCAGGCCGACAGCATCGCCTGGCACAACCTGCTCCTGGCCCTGATCTGCCTGGCCGTGACCCTGGCGGTGCTCTTCCTGGTGGTGGGTTCGGTGATCCGGCCGGTGGCGCGCATCGTGCGCGGCTTGGCCGACGGCGCCCGCGAGGTGGCCGCCGCCTCCAACCAGGTCAGCGACGCCGGCCAGTCCCTGGCCAGCGGGGCCAACCAGCAGGCGGCCAGCCTGGAGGAGACCACCTCGGCCCTGGAGGAGATGGCCTCCATGACCCAAGTCAACGCCGAGCACGCCGGCGAGGCCCAGAACTTCGTCAAGGAGGCCGGCCGGGCCCTGGTGCAGGCCGGCAAGGCCATGCAGGAGCTGCGGGTGGCCATGGACGGCATCACCGCCGCCAGCGACCAGACCGCCCGCATCATCAAGACCATCGACGAAATCGCTTTCCAGACCAACCTGTTGGCTCTTAACGCCGCCGTGGAGGCGGCCCGGGCCGGCGAGGCCGGGGCGGGGTTCGCGGTGGTGGCCGAGGAGGTGCGCAACCTGGCCCTGCGCGCGGCCGAGGCGGCCCGGAACACCACCGCCCTGATCGAGGAGAACATCGCCAACATCCGCAACGGCTCGGAGCTGGTGGTCAAGGCCGACCAGAGCTTCGACCGCATGCGCGAGCGCGGCGACAAGCTGGGCGACGTGGTGGCCCAGATCGCCCTGGCCAGCAACGAGCAGGCCCAGGGCATCGACCAGATCAACCAGGCCGCCACGGCGGTGGACCGGGTCACCCAGCAGAACGCCAGCCACGCCGAGCAATCGGCGGCCGCGGCCGAGGAACTGGCCGCCCAGTCCCAGACCATGCTGGGCCTGATCCAGGACCTGGCCGTGTTCATGAGCGCCGACCTGGACGCCAGCGAGGTCCGGGCCGCCGAGGCGCGGCGGGACGAGCCGGGCGGGAAGCTGGGCTGGAAGCCGCGCTTGCTCAGCGGCGGTGGGGGCGGCGGGGGCGGCGGCCGCTCCTAGACCTGGCGCCGCGTCTCCGTCTCGGCCAGGCCTGCCAGGCCGGCCAGCCAGCCCTGGGCGTTGGCCGCCAGGCGGCGCGGCGAATAAAAAGGCCGCAAAACCAGCAGCATCCACCCGCCCAGGCTCTCGCGGCTGGTCACCCGGCAGCCCTGGCCCAGGTCCTCGAACACGAACTCGTGACGGCTCGTGATGCCCAGGCCGCGGCCGCGCCAGACCACCCGCCGGCCCAGCTCGGCCTCCTCCACCGTGACCCGCAAGGACAGGGGCAGGCCCAGGGGGCGCAGGCTGGCCTCCAGGGTCCCGCCCGTCCACTCCTGCCAGCCGGTGAGCGCGCAGAAGGCGGCCCAGGCCCGCAGGCGCGGGGCGCGCACGTGGCGGGCGGCCTCCAGGGTCACCTGCAACAGCGGCGGCATGGCCTCATCTCCGGGGTGGGGCGCGGGGCGCGGGGCCTCGTCGGCCCATCCTAACTCATTGGGGCGCGGTCGGGGCAGGAGTCTGGGGGCGGAGCCGGCGGGACGGGCGCGGGCTCTGGCACGGATGGCGCGGCGTCGGTCAGCTCGTAGACCCACCCGGCGGTGCGGGCGTCGCTCTCCATGCGGATGGCTCTCAGCCAGTCATAGGAGGGCCGGAAGCCCAGCACCGCGGCCAGGCGGTAGCGCTCGCGCCAGGGGTGGGCCTGCCAGTGCTCGCGGTCGGAGCCATAATTGCCCAAGAGCACGCAGCGGGGCAGGATCTGGCCCGCGCGGTGGCGGTGCAGGTTGACCAGCCCGGTCTCCAGCCAGGGCGCCGGCGGCTGGTTGGTGGGGTCGGGCAGGCCGAAGACGCCCAGGCCCTCTTTCAGGTGGGGCCGGGCCTGTTCCAGCCAGGCCATGGTGGGCGCGTACCAGGCGTCGTCGCCGATGGCGTGGGACAGGGCGATGCCCTGGGTGCAAAGGCCCGGAATCATTATCATAAGCAGCAGCGCCTGGCGCGGGCGGCGGCCGGCCCAGCGCCCGCGCAGCACCCAGGCCTCCAGGCCCAGGCCGGCCCCCAGGCACAACAGCGCCCCCAGCACCAGGGCCACCCGGCGGTGGCCGAAGATCCCGCCCAGGGTGCAGGCCAGGATCAGCACCGCCAGGCCCAGGCGGCGCTGACCCACCGGGCCGCGGAAGGAGCGCGCCAGCAGGAAGACCGGGCCCAGCAGCACCGCCGGGAAGGCGAAATCGCCAATGAGCACCCGGCTCCAGAAGACCAGGGTGTTGCCCAGGCTGCCGCGGGAGGCGTCCTCGGTGTGGGCCTCCAGGATCCACTGGGAGGCGTAGCCGTAGAAGTTCAGCACCGCGTAGGGGTTGGTGAGGATGAAGACCGCCAAGGCCGCCAGCCCGGCCGCCAGGCACTGGCCCAGCCAGGCCCAGGGCCGCCGGCGCTCGTAAAGCAGCACCGGAAAGGCCAGGGCCAACAGGCCGCTGGTGATGGTGCTGCCCATGGCCAGGCCCAGGGCCGCGCCGCTGGCCCAGATGCGCCAGCGCCGGGGCGCCTCGGTCTGGAGCTGGAGCAGGTAGAGGGCGGCGAGCCCCCAGCCGGCGGCCCAGGTGTGGGGCTTGGTGACCAGGGCCATCCACAGCGGCAGGCTGGAGAGCGCCCAGGCGGCCATGGCCAGCCCGGCCGCGGCCGGCCCGGCCAGGCGCATGGCCCACAGCCCCAGCACCACCATCACCGCCAGGTAGCCGGCCAGGCTCAGCCAGCGCCCGGCCAGGTACATGCGGGCTATCTGCTCGGGATGCTGTAAATAATAGCCCAGGTCCGTGGTGATGTTGATGAGCCCCAGCAGCTTGCCGGCACAAATGGCCGCGCCCACCGGATAGACGTAGGCCCCGCCGTAGACGTAGAAGTGGGGGTCGAAGTTGAGCTGGGCCGGCTTCATCTGGGACAGGGCGTGGTAGATGTGGCGCTCGTCGATGGCCCCGCTGCCCAGCAGATAGGCCCTGAGCGCCAGGCGGCTGCCCTCCGGCCCCAGGGCGGCGTCGGGCCGGCGGCGGGGCAGGCCCTCCTTGATCTGTTCGCCCGCGGCCAGGCGGCGGGCCACCTCCGAGCCGTGGGCCGCGGCCCATTCCAGGTAGCGCTGGCGCGCCTGGTTCAGCTCGCTGATCTCGGTGGCGCTCAGGCTGCGCCCGCCGGTGATGATGGCCACCCGTTTGGCGTTGGGCAGGCCCCAGAAGGAGGCGATGAGCATCATCCCCGCCACCAGGGCCACCAGCAGCCAGTGCCACCCGGCCAGGCCGGCGTGGATGGTTTTCAGAACGCTGGGTTTCGGGGGCGGCAGTGGTTGCATCTTCCTGACCGGCCGGCGGGTTAGGGGGGCGCGATGGCGCGGCCGGCTCATCTTAGCCCAGGCCACGGCCGGGGCCAAGCCCAAATAGTGGACCGGCCTTCCGCTGGCTTCCAGCATGTGGAATTTTCAGCGCGGCCGGCGTTGACAGCGCGGTTGGCCCGTGTGATATTTACGATCTATTTAATAATGAGGCCGCTGCGTTATAAGGCTTAACCATCGCTTGGTAAATCATTGAGCATCGCGTGAAGCGCAAGTCCGGTCGCGCAGCGGCCGACGCGGGCCAGGGATGGCCCGCCAAATTGCGAGCCGCCTTGGGCGAGCAATTTGGGAGGCATGGCAAAAACCGGGCCCCCAGAAAGCGTACGCTTAATGGGGTGGAATCACGCTTTTGCCATGCCGACGCTGCGTAGGCAGGAGCCCGGAGCAGCTTTTCCTGAAAAAGGACCTACACATGGACCAGCTACACCAATCCGACCCCGCGGTCGCCGCCCTGATCGCCAGCGAAGCCAACCGCCAGGCCTCGGTGCTGCGCATGATCCCATCGGAGAACTATGTTTCCTGCGCGGTCCTGGCGGCCAGCGGCTCCTGCCTGACCAACAAGTACTCCGAGGGCTACTCCCACCGGCGCTACTACCAGGGCCAGGAGAACATCGACAAGCTGGAGGACCTGGCCGTGGGCCGGGCCAAGGCCCTGTTCGGGGCCGAGCACGCCAACCTGCAGCCCTACTCCGGCAGCCCGGCCAACATGGCGGTCTACTTCGGGCTGCTGGGGCCGGGCGACCGGGTCATGGGCATGGACCTCTCGGCCGGCGGCCACCTGACCCACGGGGCCAAGGTGAGCTTTTCCGGGCGCTTCTACCAGGTGCGCCAATACAGCCTGGACCCGGCGACCTTGCGCATCGACTATGACGGCGCCCGCCGCCTGGCCAAGGAGTGGCAGCCCAAGCTGATCTTCACCGGGGCCAGCTCCTACCCGCGCGCCATCGACTTCGCCGCCTTCCGCTCCATCGCCGACGAGGTGGGGGCCTATCTGGTGGCGGACATCAGCCACATCTCCGGCCTGTGCCTCAGCGGCGACCACCCCCACCCCCTGCCCCACGTGGACGTGGTGACCACCACCACCCACAAGCTCTTGCGCGGGCCGCGCGGCGGCATGATCCTGTGCCGGGGCGAGCTGGGGGCCAGGATCGACAAGGCGGTCTTCCCCGGCCTGCAGGGCGGGCCCCACAACCACGTCACCGCCGCCATCGCGGTGGCCCTGGGCGAGGCGGCCCGGCCGGAGTACGCCCAATATTGCCACCAGGTGGTGAGAAACGCCAAGGCCCTGGCTGCGGCGCTCACCGCGCGCGGCTTCAAGCTGGTCACCGGCGGCACCGACAACCACCTGGTGTTTTTCGACGCCACCGCCCTGGGGCTGACCGGCAAGATCATGGCCGAGGCCATGGAGCAGGCCGGCGTGGTGGCCAACGCCAACAAGATCCCCTTCGACCCCCGCTCGGCCGAGGATCCCAGCGGCCTGCGCATGGGCACCCCGGCGTTGACCACCCGGGGCCTGACCGAGGCCCACATGGAGCAGGTTGCCGATTACATTGACCAAGTGGCGAAGCACCCGCACGATGCCGCCAAGCTCGCGGCCATCAAGGCCCAGGTGGCGGAGTTCTGCGCCCAGTTCCCGGCCCCGGGCCTGAGCTGCTAGGGACAAGAATTTGAACCCCGGCCCGGCGCCGGCGGTATCAGATTTTGAACTGACTAAAGCTGATAAATCATGGGCCCTTAGCCCGTCCGAGCCGAACCGCCCCCCCGGGGGCGGTTAAAATTTTTGTACCCGGCCCGCCTGGCCGCCGCCCGGTCCCGCGCCGCCCCTATTGATTTAACTAACCGTTATTGCTTGCTATTATAAGCACGGCCCCACCTTGGGCACAACCTTTGCAAGCAGGATTCGTCGCCAGCTTCATTTAACCCTTTTCTCCTTTTCAGGTAACGCCGGGCGGCCGCCCGGCGTTACCTGTTGTAGGCCCCGAAAACCCGGATCCGGGCATAAGCTTGAATTTGTTTGTTTTCCTCCGGGCCCGCCAACCGGGCCGGCGGCCGTCCGACCGTCCGGCGGCGCGCCCCCCGGAAGTTGGCATCCGGTTTGCTAGCTATACGGGCACCAGCTTCTCAAAAACCCTTTCTCCTTTTCTAGTAGGCACCGGGTCCCCAGCCCGGTGCTTGCTTTTTGGCGTCCGGATTTTTGCGCCCCGCCCTCGCCCTTTGCCCCTTTCTGGACGGCGGTGGGGCGAGCCGGGCCCATTGACGGCGCTGGCGGCGCGGGGCTACTATGCCCGCGAAGTGCCCAGGCCTGCCCCGCCCGCCCATTCCGGACCGCAGAATCCGAGCAAGGAGCGCATGCATGAAACCGCGGTGGAGTCTGGCGATTCTCTTGGTAGTGGCGGCGCTGCTGGCCGCCGGCCCGGCCCAGGCCTGGGACGAGGCCAAGACCAAGGCCGATGTGCAGGGCCTGCTGGACCAGGTGGCGGCAAGCTTCGACAAAAAGGACGTCAAGTCCGTGCTGGCCCACAGCACGCCCGAGGCCGCCATCAAGTACCGGGACGGCCGCAGCCTGGGCATGGCCCAGTGGGGCGAGAGGGTGGCCAGGGACCTGGCCGACTGGCAGGAGCCCAAGAGCAAGTTCGCGGTGGAGCAGGCCTGGCCCAAGGGCAAGAGCCAGATCGGCGTGGTGTACACCGAGCGCCACGACTTCACCCGCGCGAGCGACCCCGGCCACCAATACGCCATCGCGGCCCGCTTCCGGGCCTACCTGACCAGGACCGGCCAGGGCCTGCGCTTTGCCGAGTTCCACGACCTGGGCACCGTCTTCACCCGCGACGGCAAGCCGGTGGGCCTGAAACCGGCCAAGCCGGTGAAGGCCGCCAAGGCCCCGGCCAAGGCCAAGTAATGAAGCCCCCTCACCCTGCCTCTCCCCCCGGCGGGGGGAGAGGGGTGGGGGACGACGAGATTGCCGCGTCGCCTGACGGCTCCTCGCAATGACAGGAGAGGGGATGACGCCTGCGACGAGGCGTGCAGGCGGCTCGGCGCGATTGCTTCGTCGCCCTGCGGGCTCCTCGCAATGGCCAGATTGGAGTTTCATGAAGGTAAAAGGGGGACGGCCCGCTGCCGGTCCCTTTCTTCATTCCCACCCCCCGCCTTTTCTCCCCGTTTTCCTGCCCAACCTAGTAACGCCCCCCGCGCCTTAGCCGTCAGCTCGACGTGGTGGCGACGTTGCCGGTTGGCGCAAGGCCCGCAGCCAAAGCCAGGGGTGTTGCAGACGGTGCAGCATGTGGGGATGGCGAGGGCGCCCTGCCGCCGGGCCGAGCGGCCATATACGGGGCCGGTTGCTGGCGGCGCGGGCGCGCGGGGGCAAGAAAGCAGCCCGCTCCAGGCGGGGGCGCATTACCTGGCGGTCGGACGGCCGGAAGAGCACCCCTCCCCCTGCCTCTCCCCCCGGCGGGGGGAGAGGGGTGGGGAAAGGCGGGCGGTGACGGGGGGTGGGGCCGCGCGCTTATCGCGGGGGCCGCGCGCCGGAACCTCTTGTCGCTGACGCGACCCGGACAACCCGGTTGTCCGGGCCACCCGGAAAAGGCAAAAATAACTAAGAGATTGCCGCGTCGCGACCCGGCCGGGTTGCTCCTCGCGATGACGGCTACCGGCAGGAGAGCCGGGAAAGGCCCACCCACCTCGCAAGTGCCGGGATGCGCGCCTGCGGGTTTATCGCAATAACCTGCGACTACAATCTGTTATGAATCCGGGGCGCGGCCGTCAGTAGCCCAGCTTGCGCAGGCCCTTGTCCTGTTGGCTCCACTTGGGCTCCACCCGCACAAACAGGCTGAGGAAGACCGGCCCGCTCAGCAAGCGCTCCAGGTCCAGGCGGGCGGCGGTGCCGATCTGTTTCAGCATGGCCCCGCCCTTGCCGATGATGATGGCCTTCTGGCCCTGGCGCTCCACGTGGATGGTGGCGATGATGGCGGTGGGCCGGCCCTCTTCCCCCGGCTCCAGGTACTCGTCCACGGTCACCGCCACGGCGTAGGGCACCTCGCGGTCGGTGAGGCGGAAGACCTTTTCGCGGATCAGCTCTGCGGCCAGGAAGCGCTCGCTGAGGTCGGTGAGCATGTCGGCCGGAAAGAGCGGCTCCCCGCCCGGTAGCAGCCGCTCCAGCTCGGACAGCACCCGCTCGACCCCGTCGCCGGTGAGCGCGCTGATGGGCACCACCGCCGACCAGGAGCCCCAGGCGTCCACCTGGTGCAGCATGGGCAGCAGGTCGGCCTTGCGGTTGACCAGGTCCACCTTGTTCAGGGCCACCAGGGTGGGCCGGCCGGCCTTGACCACCAGGGGGGCCACCGCGTTGGCCTCGGCCAGGCCGCGGGGGTTGGCCTCCACCATGAACAGCACCGCGTCCACCTCTTGCAGGGCGTCCAGGGCGGTCTGCACCATGCGCTGGTTCAGGGCTCGGCGGGGGGTGTGCAGGCCGGGGGTGTCGAAAAAGACCACCTGGCGCAGCTCGTCGGTGTGCACGCCCAGGATGCGGTGGCGGGTGGTCTGGGGCTTGTCGCTGGTGATGGCCAGCTTGAAGCCCAGCACCTGGTTGAGGAAGGTGGACTTGCCCGCGTTGGGCGCGCCCGCGATGGCCACGAATCCGCTTTTCATGCCCTGGTCCGCCCGGTTTGCGTGGCAGGATGGGGGCCGCCCCTGGGGGCCGGCCCGGTGGTGATGATTGCGCCCCGCCTGGCCATGGCTCAGGCCTGCTGCCGGGGCAGGAGCACCAGGCAGCGGGCGCCGCCGCCGGGCATGGGCCCCAGGCTCAGCGAGCCCAGGTTGCGCCGGGCCACCAGGCTGGCGATGGGCAGGCCGAAGCCGGTGCCCTGGGGCTTGCTGGAATGGAAGGGAGCCATCAGGCCGGTGATCTCGCTGGGCGACGGGGGCTCGCCGGTGTTGAAGATCTCCACCTCCACCAGGCCGGGATTGCCGGACTGGCGGTTGGCGACGGCCACCCGGCGTCCGGTGCGCTCGGCGGCTTCCAGGCTGTTTTCCAGCAGATATAAGAACATGGTCTCCAGGTCGGCCGGGTCGCCGGCCACCAGCAGGTGGGCCGGATCCCAGGTGCGCGTCAGCTCGAACGAGGCCAGGTCCCAGGTCTGGCCCAGGCGCTCCAGCACCTTTTCCACCACCTGGGCGACGTCGCAGATGCGGGGCTGGGGCTCGGACTGGAAGAGCTGATTGTAGACGCTGATGTCCTGGACCATGCGCTCCAGGCGACGGTTCTCGCCCAAAACCCGCTCGTAGGCCTGGTAGACGTTGCTGTCGCGCTCCACCTGGTTCTGCAGGCGCTTGATGTTGCCGCCGATCACGGTGACCGGGTTGCGCACCTGGTGGGCGATGCCCTCGATGACCTGGCGGTCGCAGCGGCTGGTCATGGTGATGAAGCTGTCGGTGGCCACCAGCACGCAGAAGTCCAGCATCTTGTCCACGGCCGCGGTCACCTCGGCCCGGGGCCCGGGCTCCAGGGTTTCGGCGGCCACCTGCTGGCAGAACTGGCGCGCCACGCAGTAGCCCAGGTTCACGTAGCGCTGGTCCAGGCTCACCTCCACGTGGCGCACGCCGCTGCTCCAGAGGTATTGCATGAACTCGGGGCCGAAGTCGTCGCTGAACAGGCGGCGGAACCACTCGGCCAGCACGTACTGGAGCTTGCGCGGGGGCCGGCCCTGGTCCAGGATCATGCGGGTGCGGGGAATCTGCCAGAAGAAATTATAGAAGAACTCGCCGAACCCGGCGTGGCGCGGGGCGAAGGTCTCGCGGTGGCGGGCCACCAGGGCCAGGTCGGCGCTGGTGAGGCCCACCCGGTCCCGGAAGAATTGCAGGCGGTCCAAGGGTGCGGGATTGGTGTTCATCACTGCCTCGGCCCGCCGCCCGCCGGGGGTGGCCGGGCCCGTTGCCGGTCCTGGTCGCGTTCAAGGAGTAATTGTAACACAGGCCGGTGCTGCGGGCCGGTGGGGTGAGGCGGGCGGGCCTACAGCACCGGGCGCACCAGCACCGGCCGCGAGGCGCCCTTGACTGCGTAGGGCTCGGCCGGGCCCAGGGGATATTCGCCGCTGAGCTGGTCCACGGCGGCCTGGCTGACCAGGATGTCGCAGCCCGCCACCTTGGTCAGGTCCTGGATGCGCGAGGCCAGGTTGACCGTGTCGCCGATCAGGGCGTAGGCGCTCTGGTCCTCGCTGCCGGTGTTGCCGGCCAGCACCCGGCCGGAGTGGATGCCCACCCCGTGGGCCAGGGTCACCCGGCCGGCGGCCAGGCGCTCCTGGTTCAGCTCGCGCAAGGCGCGGCGCATGGCCAGGGAGGCGCGCAGGGCCGCGTCGGCGTGGTGGTCATAGCCCACCGGCACCCCGAAGGCGGCCTCGATCTGATCGCCGGCGAACTGGAGCACCACCCCGCCCTCGGAGCGGATCGCCCGGTGCATGGCCGTGAAATAAGAGCGCATGTCGGCGATGACCACCTCCGGGGAGTGCTCCTCCACGTAGGGCGTGAAGCCGCGCAGGTCGGCGAACATCACCGTGGCCTCGCGGCGGTCGCCCAAAAACGATATGCGCCCCGAGAGGATCTCGTCGCGGATCTCCGGGGTGACGTACTTGCCGAAGATGTTGTGCAGCATCTCCTTTTCGGCCAGGCCCTGGATCAGCTCGTTGCCGGCGTCGCCCAGCACCCCGATCTCGTCGTTGCTCACCACCTGGATGCGCTGGCCGTAGTCGCCCTGCTCCACCTTTTTCACCACCTTGAGCATCTGGTCCAGGGGCTCGGTGATGGAGCGGCCCACCAAGCGGTTCAGGGTGGCCAGGGTGGCGATGAAAAACCCGGCCAGGATCAGGCCGAAGAGCAGGATCTCGCGGCCATAGTCCACCGCGCTGATGTCGCGCTTCTCCACCTCGTATTGCAGGGTGAACATGGTCACCAGCAGGATGAACAGGGGCATCAGGCTGCCGGCCCAGTTGAGGGCCTTGATGCGCTGGGTGATGGAGATGGCCCGCGCGCCGGGCACGGCCGAGAGGTGGCCGCGCGGGAACAGGAGCATGACCAGGCGGCGGCGGGCGTGGTCCTCCAGCCAGAAGAAGGCCACCGCGCTGGAGATGAGGCCCATCATCAGCGAGCGCACCGCCATGGCCACGGCCGCGTGCTGGTCCAGCTCGTGGAAATAATGGACGATGCCGTAGACCACCAGCGAGGCGATGCACCAGCCGACCATGTTGGCCGGCACGAAGGTGTAGGGCAGGTTGATCAGTTGGCGGCGGCCGCGCTCCATCAGCTCCGGCGGGACCCGCTCGCCCCGTTTCAGATGGCCCAGGCAGCGGGCCAGGGGCCGCAGCATGCGCGACATGTTCCAGGTGATGATGACGGTGTTGGCCAGGATGACGCCCAGCAGCACCGAGCCCCGGCGCAGGAGCAGGGGCAGCATGGTCTCCCAGCCCCCGGTGATCTCCACCCGGCGCAACATGAAGTATTCCAGGGGGGTGGAGATGTTGAGCAGGGCGATGGCCACCACGCCGACGGCCGTGGAGGCCGCGCCGATGGCGTACAGGCCGTTGAGCGTGTAGCAGGGTTGTCTGGGCTTGAACAGGTCCACGCGTCCCCCGTCAACAATGGCGTTTCACCTGGCCGCGATTGTAGCAGCTTTGGCCCGGGGGTTAAACGCACAACCGCGTGGCGGGGCTTGCCAGGTCGGGGCCGGGCGTGCTACCAGCTTAAAAACCCCTAACGCCCTCTACGGCAGGAGGCTTTTCATGCCCTGGCGCACGCTCCTCATCGCCCTGTCCCTGCTCCTGGCCGGCCTGGGCCCGGCCCAGCCCGCCGCGGCCGGTGATCCCGGCCCGGTCCGCCTGGCGGTGGTCACCAAGCCCGGCGCGTCCCAGAACCTCCTCTCGGAGAAATTCGCCGCCCTGCTGGCCGCCCAAGGCGAAAATGGCCTGAAAATCGAAATTCTGCACAGCGGCGCGGCCGGCAACGAGACCCAGATCGTTGCGAAGCTGCGCTCCGGCGAGCTGCAAATGGCCGTGGTCACCGCCGGCATCTATGACCAGGCCGCGCCCGAGACCGCGGCGGTGGAGTATCCGTTCCTCTTCGCCGACTATGCCCAGGCCGACCGCGCCCTGCAGGGCCCGGCCGGCGCGGCGCTGCTCAACAGCCTGGAATCGGCCGGCCTCAAGGGCCTGGCCTTTGGCGAGAACGGCTTCCGCCACCTGACCAACAACCTGCGCCCGGTCAACTCCGTGGCCGACGTGGCCGGCCTGCGGCTTCGGGTGATGGAGTCGCGCCTCCAGGAGGAGCTGTGGCGCACCCTGGGGGCCGCGCCGGCGCCCCACCCCTGGCCCATCAATGATTTCCTGGCCCAGGGCAAGGCCGACGGCCAGGAGAACCCGCTGTGGGTCATCAAGACCTACGACCTGGCCAAGCTCCAGAAGCACCTGAGCCTGACCGGCCACGTGTACTCGGCCCACATCTGCGCCGCCAACCTGGCCTGGTTCAACCGCCTGGCCCCGGCCCAGCGCCAGGCCCTGACCGCGGCCATGCTCGCGGCCGCGGCCCATCAGCGCCAGCTCAACCGCCAGCACGAGGCCGCCATCCTCCAGGACCTCCAGGCGGCCGGCATGCAGGTGGTGGAGCGCCCGGACCGGGCGAGCTTCATGGCCAAGGCCGCGGCCCTGGCCGGCTCGCCCCTGGTCAGCGCCGGGCCGGTCAAGGCCATGCTGGACCAGTTCAGGGCGGCGTTGAAATAGGCGGCAGCGCCTAAGGTCCGGGCCGCGCCCGGCGGCCCTGGCCGCTGAGGCCCAGGTGGATGGCGATCAGCGCCAGGGCCGCGCCGGCGTATTGCGCGGCGTCGGTGGGCCGGCCGAAGAGCGCGATATCCCAGACAAAGGCCAGGGTGGGCTGCAACAGCAGCAACAGGCCGGCGGTGGCGGCCGGGGTGGCGGGCAGGCCCCGGCTGATGCAGAGCCAGCCCAGCACCTGGCCCACCAGGCCGTAGGCCACCAGCCACAACCCGCTGGGCCAGTCCGGGATGGCGAAGGCCTCGCCGCGCATAAGCGCGATCAGGGCCATCACCGCGGCGGTGACGAAGCTGATGACCGTGAGCCCGGCGGCGGCCGGCGGGGCCTCGGGCAGGGCCTGCAGGCGGCGCAGGCTGAGCAGGTAGCCGGTGTAGGCCAGGCCGCCGATGAGCCCGCAGACGAGCCCCCACCAGTGCCGCCAGGTGGCGTCGCCCAAATTTAGGTCCTGGCCCACGCCGGCCAGCAGCCCCAGGCCCATCAACCCCAGGGGCGCGGCCAGGATCAGCCGCCAGCCGGGGCGCTCGCCCAGGAAGAGCGCGCCGTAGCCGGCCATGAACAGGGCCTGGAAGCTGAGCAGGATGGTGCCCAGGCCCGGCCCCACCAGGTGCACGCTCTGGTGCCAGAAGGTGAGATCCAGGGCGAAGAGCACCCCGCCCAGCAGCGCCAGCCGCCAGGCCCGCCCCCGGCCCCGGCCCGCGCCCAGGCCCAGCCAGCGGCCGCCGGAGCGCCGGCGGCTCCAAGCCCAGCTCAGGCCCAGCAGCATCAGCCCGCCGAAGAGGTTGCGCCAGACCCCGGCCACGGTGGGCCCCACCGCGGCCAGCTTCACGAAGACCGGCGCAAAGGAGAGCAGCACCGCCCCGGCCAGGACCAGCAGTGGCCCGGACCAGGCCCGCCTAGCCGGCTCGGCCGGCCGGCCCCGCTCGTCCCGCTCTGCCTGGCTGGCGCTCATGCCCGGTGCGGATGCTTGCAGGCTAGAAGCGATAGCTGAGCTGGCCGCTCACGAACGGCCCGTCGGCGATGTCCACCCGCTCCTGGTCGCGGTCGCCCCAATTCTCGCCCATGAACATGAGGCGGTCGAAGCTGTAGCCGCCCATCACCTCCAGGCGCAGGCCCCGGGCCAGGATGTAGTCAAACCCGGCCAGGCCGCGCTTCTGGTAGTAGAACAGGCGGTTCTCCTCGCGGGTGCGATCGGCCAGCCACCAGCGGTCGTTGAACATCTCGTAGCCCAGGAAGACGCTGAAGGGCCGGGCCAGGCGGTAGGAGGCGCGGGTGTAGAGGGTGGTGGGCACGATGTAGGCGCCGGTCAGGGTCAGGTCCTTGAGCGGCCGGTAGCGCACGTTGGCTAAAGGCAGGCCGATCAGGGCCTGGAGCTGGTCATTGGGCTCATACCAGTAGGCCGCGCCGGGGATGGGGCTGCCGCCCAGAAAGTCGCGGTTGTAGTCGTAGTTGAGCAGCAACAGCCAGGCGTTCTTGCCGCTGGCCGGCAGGCGCAGGAACAGGCTGGCGTTGAAGCCGGACTCGCTCTCGCTGCGGAAGGGCTTGTCGCTGGCCGAGTCTATGCGCAAAAACCCGCCGGCGATCCAGCCGTTGTCCAGTTTTTGGCGATAGATGGCGCTGGCCGAGAGGTTCCAGAGCTCGTCGGGCAGGGCCCGGCCCGAGGGGAAGCGGCCGCCGCTGGTCAGCGGCATGAACTCGGCCCCCACGCCCAGGGCCAGCTCGCGCCCCGGCTTCTGCCAGGCCGGCGCGAAGGCCTTGAATTCATGCAGGGTGTAGCCCAGGTCCGCCTTCTGCCCCTTGATCTCCCGGTCGGGGTGGAACTCGGCGTTATAGCTGAGCCGGGCGTCCAGGTGGCCCACCTCGGGCGACAGCCAGGCCCCCAGGTTGAGCGGCGCGGCCGTGGCCGGCAGGGCGGCGGCCAGCATTATCGCCAAGAAACACAGGCGGATACTCCGGGTGCGCAACATCGGCTCCTCCAGGCAAGGGCGGCGGCTGGGCTGAACGCCGGCTCAGCCCCTCGCGGCCAGAATACCGGCGGGGGGCGGCGCGTCAAGGTAAAAGCGCCGCGGTGGTCGGGCATCCGCTTGCCCATCGCCCGCGGCCGGGTTAACATGGCCGCATACGCGAGCGACTTGCCCAGGTCCGGCGCGGCCCAGACCGCCCGGCCGCGCTGTGCGGTTTAGCCACCAGCAGCGAAAGGGGTATGCGCCATGGAGATCAATCCGGCCTTCGCCGCGCCCTGCGGGCTCTACTGCGGGGTCTGCGCCATCCACCTGGCCGACCGGGACGGCAACGCCAAGCTGAAGGAAAAGCTGGCCAATCTGTACAAGGGCGGCACGGCCGGCAAGGGCACCCTGCCCAACGCCGAAAATCTCACCGCCGCCGACATCCACTGCAAGGGCTGCCTCTCCGACGACCTGTTCATGCACTGCCGCCAGTGCGACATCCGCAACTGCACCCAGGCCAGGGGCATCGCGGGCTGCCACCAGTGCGGCGACTTTCCCTGCCATTTCATTAGCGATTTTCCCATGAGCGTGGGCAAGAAGGTCATCCTGCGCTCCGCCGCCCACCGCCGCCAGGTGGGCACGGAGCAGTGGATCCTGGACGAGGAGGCCCGCTACCACTGCCCGCAGTGCGGGGCCAAGGCCTTCCGCGGGGCCATGCGCTGCAACCAGTGCAAGGCCGAGCTGGATTTGGATTAGGCGCGGCGCGGGGCCTAGGCTAACAGGCCGGGAATAAAGATAAAAAGACTGGAAGGATAGAACGGAGGCGGGCCGGGCCGCGGCCCTGGCCATCGGGCCCGTGGGGATGTCTCCGCCGCCGCCCAGCCCGGGCAGGACCACGGCGCGGACGCTGCCGAGGATTCGCGCTATTACCAGGTGGTGGGGGACCGGTTCATCGTTCAGCGCTCGGAGATGATGAGCATCAACCTCGAATATTACGTGGTGGCCCAGCAGGGTTGACGCTGATCACAGGTAGCGCAGGGCCAGGATGGTGATGTCGTCCGAGGGCTGATTGCCGGCCACGAATTCCGCGATGGCGTCCTTGAGGTTGGCCACCAGGCCGTGGGCGTCGCCCGGCAGCGCGCGGTTCAGCACCGCCAGGGCCTTTTCCTCCTGGAAAAACTCGCCGTTTACATCCTCGGCCTCGGTCACGCCGTCCGTGTAGAGCACCAGGGCGTCGCCGGGGGCAAGCCTCAACTCATCGACGGTGTAGCGCGCGTCCTCCGATATGCCGGCCAACACGCCCCGGGACATGGGCAGGAAATCGAATGCCGCACCCCGGCGGGCGATGAAGGGCGGGTTGTGGCCGGCGTTTACGTATTGCAGCCGGCCGGTGCGCACGTTCAGGACGGCGAAGAAGATGGTGGCGAACATCATCTCTTCGTTGTTCTCGCAGGCCATGCGGTTGACCGTGGGCATCACCGCGGCCATCTCGGTGGCGATCAGGTTCAGGCGCAGGGCGGTGAGCATGCGCACCATCAGAAGGGCGGCCGGCATGCCCTTGCCGGAGATGTCGCCGATGGCGATGGCGATGCGGTCGCGGTCCAGGGGTATGGCGTCGTAGAAGTCGCCGCCCACCTGCTTGGCCGGCTGCATGAAGGCCGCGACATCCACCTGGGGATGGTTGGGGAAAAGCGGGTTTTGCTGGGGCAGGATGTTGGCCTGGATATGACCGGCGTCATCCAGCTCTTTTTGCAAATGCTCATAGCGCAGGCGCTCTTCCAGCGCCTTCAGGATGGCCTCGTTGGTTTTGCGCATGCGGCGCACCAGAACCCGCAGCAGGTTCTTGATGGCGCCCGGCACGCTGATGTAGCGCTCCCAGAAATAGTCTTCCGGCACCACCAGCAGGGCGCCGGGTTTGCTGCCCTTCACCCAGGCCGAGGTGAGGGTCTTTTCGATGATCGACATCTCGCCGGCGCATTCGCCCGGCTCGATGGTGAAGATGCTGGCGGCGTCGGGCGCATCCAGATGAACCGACATTTGCCCGGATAACAGCAGATAAAGGCTATGGTTTTCTTCCGCCGGCCGGATCAGGACCTCGCCGACCGCCAGGCAGCGCACCTCCATGCCGGCGACCAGTTTCTCCACCTCGTCCCGCGGCACTTCGGCAAAAAGGCTGTGTTGCCAAAGCTGGTCATTGCCGAAACAGGCGTCGCTCCCCGGCGGGGGGGCGCTGGTATTGGATTCGGGCTTTGCCATGGCCGGCTCAGGTGTTGAAAGTGAGGGTGGTTATATTCTTGCCGCCGCTGCGTTCGTAGCGGCAGGCGTTGGCATATAGTTTTACCAAATGCACGCCCAGGCCGCCGACCTGGGCTTCTTCCAGGCTGGCCGGGAGCTGTTTTCCCGGGCCGGAAAACGGGTCGAATGGCAGCCCGTCGTCGGTAATTTTAATCTCCACGCCATGCCGCCTGAGCTGGAAATCAAAGCGGATTAAATGCCGCGCCTGATCGTTGAAACCGTATTTGACGATGTTGGTGGCCAGCTCCTCCAGCACCAAATCGATGCGGAACAAATCACCATCCGAAACCGCGAACGGCCGCAAAATATCGTGGGTCAACCGGCCGAGCCGGCATAGCTCGGAAATATCGTTTACCAGCTCCACCGAGGCGGTGTGAACCAGGTCTGTTTCGGGCTCTAAAGACATCGCCGCATCTCCGGGTGTCCGGAATATTTATTGCGCTGCCTGGGCGGCTTGGGTGGCGGATTCTTCATCATCGTAGATGGGCACCAAGGTGTCTATCCCCGCGCTGCTCAGCGCCTTGTACACCATGGGCGTGAGGCTGTATATGACCATTTTCCCGCCCCGATTCTTCTGGGCCTTGGCGCATTGCATGAGCAGCCGCATGCCCAGGGAGGCGATGAAAGTCACCTTCGCCATATCAACGATGATCGCGGCTTTCTTGGCCGAGGCGTGGCTGGTCAACGGAAGCTCCACACTGCCGACCCCGGACAAGTCCAGACGCCCATCCAGGGTTATTTTCCTTACGCCATTGTCCAGGTCTTCGGCTTTGAGTATCATCGAAAAGCCCTCCTGAGCCTAAGTTGTAAAGGTGCCAATCCGGATTATGCGGGGAGCGCCGTCGGCCTGGGCTTGGCGGGCCACTGCCAGGCGGGCGGGCAGCCGGGGAGCTGGGCCGGGGTGCAACAGAGCCCGGAACGGGCCAGGATGCCAACCGCCCCCAACCGGCCACCAGCGTGCGCCATTTGCGCCATCTCCCGGTTTTCCGCAGAGTTTGCCAGGCTGGGCTTAAGTCTAGGCCTAGGCCGGGGTGGTGGTCAAGCTTCCAGCGGCCGGCCCGTACGCGCACCTCCGCCCCTTTTGCTCTGGATTAGCCACCTTGACAGCCCCCGGCAAAAATGGTGAGATGCCCCAATTTGTCAGCGCATTTACCAGTCCCGGAGCCGAGCATGCAAAGGCTGGGGGCAAGGCCTGCTCCGGGTGGGCGGCGGGGATAGGGCGAGGTCGTGAAAGACGCGCTGCAACCAAGCGGCTGCGCAAGGCCGTGGCCAGGAGTTGTTTATGCTGATCGGCTTGAAAAACTACATTAAATTCGGCCTGCCCGCGCGCGTGAACATGCTGCGGAACCGCAGCGTCAAATACCAGCAATGGGCGCAACGCTCCGAGCAGTCCAACGAGGAGCTGCGCAAATACCTGGGCGGCACCAACCTGGCCAAAGAGCAGACCGTGCAGTGGTTGATGGCCGAGAAATTGGTGCAAGAGCCCTTCTCGCTGCTGGACGTGGGCTGCGGACCAGGGGTGATGCGCGCGGTGCTGAACCGCCACCCCCTCCTGGGCCGCAACGTGATCTACACCGGCATCGACCAGTCCGAGGCCGCCTTCAAGTTCGCCAGCGAGGAGTTCGCCGGCAAGGGCACCTTTAAAATCGTGGACATACAGCACGACCCCTTGCCTCAGGGGCCGTTTGACGTGGTCACCATCAACGCCGTGGTGGAGCATATTTCCGGCTACGAGGCCATCATCGACAAGTGCCTGGCCCTCAAGCCCAAGATTTTCATCCTGACCACCTTCGCCGTGACCCACCGCCTCGCCAAGAGCCGCCTGCGCTGGAATCCGGGGGCGGTTTGTTTCATGAACACCTACCCGTTCAGCGCGGTCTTCAACCATATCCGCAACCAGGTGGCCGGCCCCATTTTCGTGGCCAATTTCGGGCCCGGCACCCACAAACCCGCGGACTACTGGTTCCCCTACCGGGGGGGCACCCTGTTTTATTGCCGGATGCAGGCCGACGACCTGATGATGACGGTGGACCCCGAAAATCCGCCGACCCTCAATCGCTAGCCGGCCGGGGCCGGCCCCAGGGCGGCGGGTCACGCCAGGGCTGGGCAGCGAGCAACCGTTCGCCCTGGGCGCCAGCCTGGGATAAGGATGAGCCCATGACCACCCCGCCCGCCGTCGTCCGCTGCGCCTGGGCCGGCAGCGATCCGCTCTACCAGGACTACCACGACCGCGAGTGGGGCGTGCCGGTGCACGACGACCGCCTGCTTTTTGAGTTCCTGGTGCTGGAGGGCGCCCAGGCCGGGCTCTCCTGGCTGACCATCCTGCGCAAGCGCAACACCTACCGGACGGCCTTCGCCGGCTTCGATCCCGCGGCCGTGGCCGGGTTCGGGCCGGACAAGGCGGCGGAACTGCTGGCTGATCCCGGCATTGTCCGCAACCGGCGCAAGGTGGAGGCGGCCATAACCAACGCCCGCGCCTTCCTCCAGGTGCAGGCCCAGTTCGGCTCCTTCGCGGCCTATCAGTGGGGCTTCGTGGGCGGCCGGCCCAAGCAGAACGCCTGGCCGAACCTGGCCAGCCTGCCGGCCAGCACCCCGGAGTCGGAGGCCATGAGCAAGGATCTCAAAAAGCGCGGCTTCAGCTTCGTGGGCCCGACCATCTGTTACGCCCACATGCAGGCGGTGGGCATGGTCAACGACCACACCCCAGACTGCTTCCGCTGGCGCGAGCTGGGCGGCGGGGCCTAAGTGGTTAGGAATCCGCCCATTCCCTGGAGCTTGCGCCGCAGCTTCTCCTCCAGCTTCTTCTCCACCGCCGGCCAGTCGTCGCTGTCCTGGGCCTCGGCCCAGGCGCGCATCTCGCGCTTGATCTTGGCCTCGACCTTCTCGGCCACCTCGTCCCATTCCTGGTCGCTGCGGCTCTTGCGCCCGCGCTTCACGCAACCGCCGGCGCCGCCGCCCAGCCAGGCGCCGATGCCCAGCAGGAAGCCGAGGTCGTACCAGCCGCCGGTGTTGTGGCTGGCGTACATCTGCACCGAGGTGAACAGCGACAGCAGGAAGGTGATCCAGGCGATGAAGCCGTGCCAAAGCCCGGCCCAGAACCCGGCCGGGTGGTCCGCGCCAAAAGGCCCGGCCGGGCCGGCCACGCAGCCGGCCAGGATCAGCACCGCCCCCAGCCCCAAGGCGATCCGTAGCGCATAACGCATGGCAATAACCAACCTTTCCCGGCCAGGCCGGCGCTAGGGCGCCCGGCTTTGGCTCTCGTTCTCGATCATGGGCAGGATCATGCCTCCCGGCTGGCCGCCCCAGGGGATGTCCTTGCGGTTGGCCGGCCCCGACTAGATGAGCATGTCGCCAAAGGCCTCGATGGCCACGCAGCTCTGAAAGCAGCGGGGCTGGTGACCGGAGGTGACCTGATACCAGCGCGGGCCGGGACCCTCCTTGTAGATGTAGCGGAACCAGATGGTGGCCGGGCTCTTGATGGCCATGGTCACCCGGTAATTGGGGGTGAGCCCGGATTCGAACTGCACCGAGTATTGCACCGCGCCGTAGGCCCAGCCCGGGGTGGGCGGCGGCGGAGACATCCCCACCGGCCCGATGGCCAGGGCCGGGGCCGCGGTCAGGCCCAGCAGCAGGAGCAGGCCCGCCAGGCCGGCGCGGCGGGCGGGGCGGGGGCGGCGGGCGAGACCAACGATGTGGCGGCGAGTGCGTGCGTGGTGCCTATCACCCTCCGAGCCAGGTCTATTTCCACCATAACCAAGGCGGCGGCGGAAGGCCAGAGGGTTGTTGTAATCGCAGCAAACGTGCAGAGGGGTATGGCCAAACCATCAGATGGCATGGCGTGAGAGTGCTGCATAACTCCTGGCAGGGGTTTGGGCTCCGTTTTTTAGCCGATTATCCCCCGCCGCCAGTTATTTTTGCTGCATCCCCGCAATGAACTACCCCGAAGCAAGCTTCGGGGTATCAGACCCATAGGGAATGAAATGCCGTGCTTGGCTGACCCTCGGCGGCCTTGGCCTGGGTATTGCCCCCAGCCCCGGCATGGGGGGGCCGCCCCCTATGCCCAGACCAGGCGAGCCGCCTTCTTCAAGTTGAAGGCCATGGCGTCCAGGAGTAATTGCAGCCCCACCTTGGCCGTCCCCAGGTAGCGCGCCCGGGCCATGCGGTGGTCCTTCTTCAAGGGTCCGAAGGCCCGCTCCACCTTGCCCCGGACGCGGCCGATGGCCTTGTTGACCAGACGCTGGGCCTCGGAAAGAGGCCGGTTGCGCGCGGCCTTGTACATGATGCCGTCGAAATAGCCCGCCTTCTCCACTGTCATCAGCTCCAGGCAATCGGGCTGGTTGGCCGGGGTGGCATGGGCGGCCACCACGAAACCCATTTCAGCCCCCACCGCCACATGCACCTTGTAGCCGTAGCAGGCCTTGCCGCCCTTGACCGTCCAGGCCGCGTCGCTGTCGCCGGAAGCTGACCTGCTCTCCCGTGCAGCACTCCCTATCTACTTGAGCAGCGCCTTGAGGGCGTTCCAGTCCATGGCCTCCAGGAGCTTGCGGGCGCGCCTGGGGTCTGCCTGCACCCGCACCACGATGGTCTGCGCCTCGGTGTGGGCCAGCTCGGGCCGGGGCTCGTTCTCCATGTGGGCGCTGTCCTCGGTCTTGATGAGCTTCCAGCCCGGGCCCAGGAAGACCCAGGTGGTGCCCTCGCGCCAGCCATAGCGGGGGTCGTCCTCGCCCTCCTGGCGATAGGCCGCGAGCCCGGCCACCGGCTTTTCCGGGCTCACCCGGCCGATGAAGTCCTCGCCGAAGACGTTGACCAGGATGGTGACCCCGGCCTCGGCGTCGCGGGCCTGGTGGGGGTCCATGGCGGCCTTCAGCTCCCGGTCCTGGCGCTCGAAGACCCTGGCCATGGCCTGGCTGACCTCCTCCATCTGCTTTTGCAGGCGCAGCATCTCGGCCTGGTCGCCGCGCTCGGCAGCCGCGCCCAGCTTCTCGCCCAAAACCTCCAGGCGCTGTTCCTGGTCGGCGGCGGATTGCTCACCGGCCTGGCGCTGCATGGCCGCGGTCCCGGCCGCCGCCTGGGCCTCCTGGGCCTGGCGCAGGCGGGCCGCGTCGGCCCAGGCCACGCGATAGAACGCTTGCAGGGGCTCGACCTCGGCCCCCGCCCCCAGGCGCCGCGGCGGGGCGGGGTCGCTCTGCTCGCTCAGCTCCCAGCCGGCCGGGCCGGGCGGCGCGGCCTGGGCCAGGGCCGGCAGCACCCGGCGAAAAAAGGCCGTCTCGGCCGCGCTGAGCGGGCGGCTGGGGCCGTCGGCCGTTGCCGGCAGGGCGGCCAGAAGCCCGGCCACCAGCAGCCCGGCGCCGGCGGCCAGTCTGGCCAGGCCGGCCAGACCGCGGGGCGGCAGGGCGCGGATGCAACGCCTGGAGGCCATGACGCCACTTCCCTCCGGCGCGTGCGCCGGGCGTGTTGTGGGGCAGGTGGTTGAACGGCCGCACGGGGTCTGCGGCCGGCGGGAATTCTAGCCCAAAACCCGGCCCGGGGGTATAGGCTCAGCGCCCTTGGCTGCGCAAAAATGCGCCGGCCTGGTATTCGGCAAATGCCTGGCGCAGCTCGGCCTGGGTGTTCATCACGATGGGCCCGTACCATGCCACCGGCTCGCCCAGCGGCGCCCCGGAGATGAGCAGGAAGCGCAGGGGCTCGGCCTCGGCCGCCACCACCACCTGGTCGCCGTCGCCGAAGTGCACCAGGGTCTCGGCCCCCAGCACCGGCTCGCGCGCGGTGTCCCACCAGCCCGCGCCCTCGGCCTCGTAGGCAAAGGCGTCGCGCTCCTGGCAAAAAACCCCGCGCCCGCCCAGCACGTAGGCAAAGGCGTTGCGCCCGGCGGCCACGGGGTGCACCAGCTCGGCCCCGGCCGGCAGCGTGATGTCCAGGTACTCGGGATCGATCACGATGTCCTTGACCGGCCCCTGCACGCCGCCGGCCGCGCCGCAGACGATCTTGGCCCGCGCGCCACCGGGCAGCGCCGCCTCCGGGATGGTGGCGGCGGTCACGTCGCGGTAGCGCGGGTCAATCATCTTGTGGGTTTTGGGCAGGTTGGCCCAAAGCTGCATGCCCCGGAGTTCGCCGTCGGCCGCCCCGTGGGGCATCTCCTGGTGGATGATGCCGTTGCCGGCGGTCATCCACTGCACGTCGCCGGGGCCGATCTCCCCGGCGTTGCCCAGGCTGTCGCCGTGGGCCACCCGGCCCTTGAGCACGTAGGTGATGGTCTCGATGCCGCGGTGGGGATGCCAGGGGAAGCCGGCCTCGTAGTCGGCCGGCTGATGGCCGTGGAAGTCGTCCAGGAGCAGGAAGGGGTCCAACAACGGCACCTGGCCGAAGCCGAAGGCCCGCTTGAGATGCACCCCGGCCCCCTCGATGGTGGGCTTGGCCTTGTAAACCTTCTTCACCCGGCGCGTCGCGGTCATGCTGAATCCCCCTCGCCGCCCGTCGCCGCGCCCCGACCTGGGACCCGGCCGGGCCGGACTACCACCTATTATGGAACCGCGGCCGGGGGGCGGTTCAAGTTTCAGTTGGGTGGCGCGGGGGCGGGCCGGGCCGTCAGCGCGGGGGGATGCGCACGTTGTGCTCGTCGTAGTCGCCCTGGGCCGCCGTGGTGTGGCAGGCGGCGCAGTTGGCCAGGGAGCCCACGCCGGGGCGGCTGAAGGCGTCGGCGGGCAGGTCGTGGGCCGAGTGCTTGCGGATCAGGTAGGGCACCTGGGTCACCCGCTCCGGCGCGGCGCCGGCCAGGCAGTCCAGTATCTTGCCCGCCAGGCGCGCGCCGCAGCGCTCGGCCGCGTTGGCAGCCAGATAGCCGGCCAGGTGGCCGCGCTCGGCCGGGGCCGGGTCCACCTGCTCGCCGAAATGCGCGGGCAGGCGCTCCATGAGCCGTTGCCAGGAGGCGGCCGGCAGCAGGCCGGGCTGATAGGCGAAATGGCAGGCCCCGCAGGCCTCGCGGTAGAGCGGGTCATTGGCCGGCGGCACGGCGTGCTTGCCCAGGTCGCCGCGCTGGCGCTTGCGCTCGCGCCGGCCATGGCCGTCGGCCCAGGTCGCGGGGTCCAGGCCGGGCCAGGCCGCCAGGGCCAGCAGACAGGCCAGGATCAGGGCAAAGGTGCGCATAAGGCTCTCCTGTTTGGTCGGCGGGGGTTACATCTTGCCAAAAGGCGCCGCCCAGGGCAAGTTTGCCGATGGGCGGCACGGTGTTTCTTTCTGCGCCGGCCGCCCGGTTGCCCGGCCGGGCCGGAGGCTGGCTTGTGCCAGCGCGTGCAAAAAGGTATTGACTTGAAAATGCGGGCATGTTAGCAAGATTCGACCGCCAGGGGTGGCCGCGTGGGGGCGCATCCCATGAGGGCGGAAAGGCTGGAGGGGCTGGAGTATCAGCCACTTGAGCCAGCAAGCCTGGCAGGGCGCAGAGCAGGCGGGGGCCTGATGCGCCCCAAGGCGGATCGATTTTGGGCCGTTTCATCAGCGAGCAGACGCGCGATTACTTGCGCATGCTGGCCCGGGTCAGCTCCATGGGCATCTCCATGGTGCTGGCCACGATCATGGGCTTTGGCCTGGGTTACTGGGTGGACACCTGGTGGAATGGGGCCACCTCGCCCTGGGGCAAGCTGGTGGGGCTCATCATCGGCATCGTGGCGGGCTACCGCAACATCTACATCATCATGAAGCGGTCCAAGTACCTGTGACCGCGCTGGATTGGCGATGAAGCCGCTCAAGCTGGAGTATGCCGAATCCGGGATGCTGCGCACGCTGTGGCGCGGTAACCTCGTGGTTTTCGCGGTGCTCCTGGTGGCGGCGCTGTTCCTGGCCCCCATGAAGAGCGCCCTCAGCCTCTTGGTCGGCGGCCTGATCGCCCTGATCAACTTCCGCCTGCTGGAGATAACAGTGCGCCGGGCCATGCTGCCCAGTCAGCGTGACGGCGTACTGCGCAAGGTTTTGATCAAGTACTACCTGCGGTTCGCCGCCACGGCCCTGGTTTTGCTGATCCTGATCCGCCAGGGGCTGGTGGAGCCGTTGGGCCTGTTGGTGGGCCTGAGCGTGGTGATGCTCTCCATCCTGGGGTGGGGGGTGGCGCAGGCCCGCAAGCTATCCAAGGAGGCCGTCTAGATGGAACACCCGTTCGCACTACTCACCTGGCTGCTGGACATGGTCGGCGTGCACTTCTACGTGAACGTGCTCTACTCCTGGCTGATCATGCTGTTCCTCATCATCGCCGGCAAGCTGGCCATCGGCAGCGTCAAGATGATTCCCGGCGGCGGCCAGAACTTCTTCGAGGTGGTCCTGGGCGGCTTCGAGGACTTCATGCTCGACGTCATGGGCCACGAGGGCAAACCGTTCTTCCCGCTCATCGCCACGCTGTTCCTCTATATCCTGGTGATGAACTGGATCGGCCTCATCCCCGGCATGGCCAGTCCCACCAGCAACATCAACACCCCGCTGTCCATGGCCCTGGTGGTCTTCCTCACCACCCACGCCGTGGGCATCAAGCACCACGGCGCCCACTACATCAAGCACTTCCTGGGCCCGATCTGGTGGCTGGCCCCGCTGATGCTCATCATCGAGCTCATCGGCCACTTCAGCCGCATCCTGAGCCTGACCTTCCGTCTGTTCGGCAACGTGCTGGGCGAGGACCTGGTGCTGGCCATCCTGTTCATCCTGGCCGGCGCCTTCTTCGCGCCGCTGCCCATGATGTTCCTGGCCATCTTCACCAGCTTCGTGCAGGCCTTCATCTTCAGCCTGCTGACCATGCTCTACATCGCCGGATCGCTGGAAGAGGCCCACTAGACGCAATCAGGTTTCCGCAAGGAACTGGAAGAAGGCACTGGCAGAAACAAGTTTATCGGAGGGATTCAAGATGAAGAAGTTCTCGCTGACCGCCGCTCTGACCGGCCTCTTTGTGCTCGGCCTGTCCGCGGTGGCCATGGCCGCCGACGCCGGCGCCATGGCTGAGGCCGCCAAACTGTTCGCCGCCACCGTGACCGCCGCCGGCTTCGGCATCGGCATCGCGGCCTTCGGCACCGGCATCGGCCAGGGCCTGGCCGTGAAGGGCGCCGTCGAGGGCACCGCCCGCAACCCCGAGGCTTCGGGCAAGATCACCGTGACCATGCTGATCGGTCTGGCCATGATCGAGTCGCTGTGTATTTACGCGCTGGTCATCTGCCTGATCCTGCTCTACGCCTACCCCATGGCCGGCCCCGTGGCCAAGTTCCTGGGCATCGGCGCCTAAGCGCACCATGAAGAGCTGGGCCCTCGGGCCCGGCTCTTTTATGCACATGCATGTGAGCGATATCACAAGACTTTGGGGCCATCGATGAAATACCTCAAGATCCCGGCCGCCACCATCACCCGACTCTCCATCTATTCGCGCGCCCTGGAAGGCATGGTGGAGGGCGGCGCCCCGGTCGTCTCCAGCAAGGCCCTGGCCGAGATGTGCGGCGTCAACCCCGCCCAAATACGCAAGGACCTGGCCTATTTCGGTCAGTTCGGCGTGCGCGGGGTGGGCTATTTCGTCAAGGAGCTGCTGTTTGATATCAAGAAGATCCTGGGCCTGAACAAGGAGTGGAACCTGGCCATCGTGGGCATGGGCAACCTGGGTTGCGCGCTCTTGGCCCACCAGAACTTCGCCAAGCAGGGCTACCGCTTCGTGGCGGCCTTTGACAACGACGTGATGAAGGTGGGGCGCAAGCTGGCCAGCGGTCTGATGATCCACCCCATCGAGGAGATGGGCCGCGTCTGCCGCGACACCGGGGCCGAGATCGGCGTGCTGTGCATCCCCCCCGAGAAGGCCCAGGACGTGGCCAACCGCCTTCTGGAGGCGCCGGTCAAGGCCATCCTGAACTTCGCCCCGGTGCAGATTCAGGTGCCCGACGGCTTCAAGGTGGAGAACGTGGACTTCACGGTGAAGCTGGACAACCTGGCGTACCACCTGACGGCGGGCTAGGGAGCACTCCTGATCCACAACCATTGGCCTTAATTTTTGCGGCGGCTAGCCTTTCGTTTGGAACACACAATTTTAGCAATCTGCCTATAACCAAGTGCTTCTTTTTTATATGCGTTTATCCGACTATTAAATACAACATTAAAAAATATTACCATAAACGTGAGTTCAAAAAGGTTGGCTACTATTGTTAAAAATTGCGCCCAAGGTGTAATTGGTATAATGTCGCCATAGCCAGTAGTCGTGATCGTATACACTGAAAAATAGATATAATCTAGCAAGTCAAGCTCCGCAGACGTTCGCCCTTCTCGAGATTTATACAAGTCTTTTCTGACGGTGACATCTACCGCATAGCAATCCGCCTCGGGTTGTTTTCCCCCTTTGTGAGATTGGCATTCATCTGTATCAGAGGAGACGCCCGTAACTTTAAATACTGTGCTTCGGATAATACCTTCTGATTTTGTAAACAAATCGCAGGTGTCTTGATAACGTTGTTCGGTTTCGATCGCTTTGCGTCCAATATCCCTTTTGCGGTCAGGTTGGATAACCTTGCCGGCCCTGATGCTATCGTCTACAGCTTTTTTTTTCTTCAGCTGCTTGCAAGGCCGCAACTCTACAGCTGTCAGAACGCGCGTTAATAAGTTTGGTGCGTGCTGCTATTAAAGATATTAGCTCGAGCTCTACTCTTTCGCCACGAGCTTTCGACAGTTGTAGATTGTCATCATAGGGAGCCGCGATCCCTCTGTTTCTACTTACCGGGGTGTCGCTGGCCTTGCCAACTATAGAGACGAATGGGTAGCAATTTGGAGCATATATCTCATGTATTTTGCCCAACAATAACAGCAACGCTGTTGTATTATGCTTGCGAACTTGATCTGGGTTGGGCGATGTTTTTATGGGATTATGGGCTGCAAGGTCTCGGTTATCTGAGGAAATATCGATCAGATTCTCGTCTTGGACATTATGGTAAACACTTGCCTGTCCTGGTAAAAACCAGATAGTAGTTGCTAATGAGGAATCAGTATTTTTAGTTTTGTCATTGATGGCTAAATTTTTATCGATAACTTTCATTAATCCCATTGCATATGAATCATTTGACTTGTGCGATCTCAAGTCCTTATCGTGGTGAAGCCATGCATATCCTAGCAAAATGGCAACGCTTAAAAACGACGCCAACCCATACAGAATAAGGGTTAGCCGCTTTCGTGAGAGCTGCCATGCGCCATCACAAATTATTTTTTTACATTTCCGCAGTGCTGCGTGAAGTTTTGAGGTGGGAGTCTCTCCGTTTTGATCATTTAAGTTAACGCCACCTGTTAATTCAATGACGCTACATATTAACAATAATAAGGCAACCGAAATCAACGATACCAAAAAGGCAATATACCCAAGAATATAATGTTTGATGCCAAATGAAAAAAGGATCGTAAGGCTAGCGGCAGCAAGATAGGAAGCGGAGCCTATCGCTGATAAGAGCGCAACATGTGCGATATCGCGGGCTAGATACCATGCAAATAATTGCTGAAACCAGATAGCAGAAAGCAAATAACAGATATAAATGACATCATATGGTGCTTCTTTGTTAAGCAGGTAACATAGCCAACAGCCAATTAATAAGGCACAGTCAAGAGATAAACATAAGGTTAGAACAATGGTTTTAATGGGATTAGGTTTTGAGCTAGCCAACTGTGTGCCCCCCACAAAAAAACCCGGCCGCTCTCCAATACCGAAACGCGGCCGGGTGCTCAATATCTAAGGTTTTTGTGGAATTCCCCCATGACGCGAACCCCCCGGTAGCGTGCACGCGTGATATTTGCACACTATTCACAGGGTAGTCAATACCTATTTCAACTACTAAATAGCTACTTCGATAGGACACCTTTCAAATACTGCCCGGTGTAGCTGGCCTTGACCTTGGCCACGTCCTCGGGCGTGCCCGTGGCCACCACCTGGCCGCCCTTGTCGCGGGTGGCGGGCGATTGGCGGGGCTAATCCAGCAGCGGGCGCAGCTTGGCGGCCAGGGGCGGTACGTCGCGGGTGACGGTGATCCAGAGGCTGTGCAGGTCGACGTTCAGGTAGTCATGAATGAGCACGCGCGGGTCCTGGTCATCTCGCGCCAGGGTATGTCAGGGTGCTGGGCGCGGAAATCATCCGGCAGCTTTTTCACGGCGTCGCCGATTATCCCCATGGCGCGGATTACCGCGAACTGGGCCTTGACGTCGGCCTGGAAGCGCTCCTCGTCACAGCCTTCGATGAAGCCAGGAATCAACTCCAGGCATTCCAGGATGGCTTGCAGGTAGAGCTGCGGACCCTTGGTCATAGGATGGCCAGGTGGTCGGCCATGACGTTGTCGCGGATGATCTCGCGCAAGAGATGGTATTCGCAGACCTCCACCTTGCGGCCGACCAACGCCTCCAGTTCGTCGTAGAGGTGGACCAGATCGAACAGGCCCAGGCGGTTGTCGCGGCGGTA
>JAZDHW010000329.1:0-15206 GCA_043805555.1 Pseudomonadota bacterium | reverse complement strand
CCGGCGGCGGATGCCGGCGGGGGGCCGGGCCGGGCCGGCCCCAGGCCGGGGGGCGGAATCGCCCTCCGCAACCGGCCCCGCCGCGGGCTCGCGGGCCCTGCCGGCGCAACGCCGCTAGACCACGGGCAAATCGCCGCCAGCCCGCCTTGACAGCCCCGAGGGGGCGGCTTATATTGAAATGTGGGCGGCCGCAGATGGGCCGGCCTTAGATTATCTTGCGATCACGGGCGCTTAGCCAACAGGAATGTGAGCCGCATGGCCAAGGACTACTATCAGATCCTCGGGGTGGAGAAAAAGGCCAGCCAGGAGGAGATCAAGAAGGCCTACCGCAAGCTGGCCCTCAAATACCACCCGGACCGCAACAAGGAAGACAAGAGCGCCGAGGAGAAGTTCAAGGAGGTGGGCGAGGCTTACGCCGTCTTGAGCGACGCCGCCAAGCGCAAGGAATACGACACCTTCGGCAGCCAGGGCTTCCGCCAGCGCTACAGCCAGGAAGACATCTACAAGGGCTCCGACCTGGGCGACATCCTGCGCGAGATGGGCCTGGGCGGCGATTTCTTCAGCCGCATCTTCGGCGGGCGCGGCGGCCCCGGCGGGGCGGCCGGGCCGGGCGGCGCGGGCGGGCCGGGCTTCCGCACCTACACCTTCGGCAGCGGCGGCCCCCGGCCGGACATGGGCGGCATGGGCGGCTTCGATTTCGGCCAGGGCTATGGCGAGCCCGGCATGGGCGGCCCGGCCCGGGGCACCGACCTGGTCTACGAGCTGCCGGTGACCCTGGAGGAGGTCTTCCACGGGGCCACCAAGATGGTCTCCTACCGCCGCGGCAACCAGGTGGAGCGGGTCAGCGTCAAGGTGCCGCCGGGCATCGCCACCGGCAAGAAGCTGCGCCTGGCCGGCAAGGGCGAGCCGGGCGCCTCCGGCGCGCCGGACGGCGACCTGTTCATCCGGGTGCGGGTGCTGGACCACCACGAGCTGCGCCGCGACAACGACGACCTGGAGCTGACCAAGGACGTCAGCTTCACCCAGGCCGCCCTGGGCGCCAGCCTGGAGGTGACCACCCTGGAGGGCAAGACCCTGACCGTGCGCCTGCCCAAGGGCACCCAGAACGGGGCCCGCCTGCGCCTCCGGGGCCAGGGCCTGCCCCAGTTCCACGGCGAGGGGCGCGGCGACCTTTACGTGAAGGTGAACATCACCGTGCCCGAGCGCCTGACCAAGCGCCAGAAGGAGCTTCTGGAGGAGCTGGCCCAGGAAGGCCTATAGCCGGCCTATAGCCGGCCCATCGCCGGCCTGTAACCGGCCATCCGACCAGCCCGGCCCTAGTCATCCAACCGCCGGGGCGCGCCCCCGGCCGGGAGGCAGCCATCCCCACCCCCCCGCCCAGACTGCGCCTGGCCGCCGGCCTGATCATGCTGCTGTTGCTGTTGCCGGCGGCCGCCCTGGCCGCGGCCCCGGCCGTCCCCGCCGCCTGGCCGCGCCCGGCCGGGCCGGTGGCCGACTACGCCAAGGTCATCGACGCCGACCACGCCCGGCGCATCACCGCCCTGGCCCAGGAGCTAGTGGACAAGACCGGGGCCGCCCTGGTGGTGGCCACCCTGCCCGACCTGGGCGACCAGAGCGTGGAGGAGGCGGCGGTGAGCCTCCATGAGGCCTGGGGCATCGGCCTAAAGGGCGAGGACCGCGGGGTGCTGATCCTGGTGGCGGTGGCCGAGCGCCGGCTGCGCATCGAGGTGGGCTACGGCCTGGAGGGCGTGGTCACCGACGCGGCCGCCGGCCGGGTGCGCGACCAGGATCTGGTGCCCTATCTCAAGAAGAACCAGTACGGGCCCGGCCTCTTGGCCGGCGCCCAGGCCGTGGCCCGGCTCATCGCGGCCGAGCGCGGGGTGGAGCTGACCGGCGCGCCCGAACCCAAACGCCAGGGCTCCGGCGGCTGGGGCCTGGGCGGGGTCTTTTTCGGGCTCTTGATTTTCGGGCGGGCCATGCGCAGGGCCGCCCGGCGCGGCGGCGGCGGGGGCGGCTTCGGCTCCGGCCGCGGCGGCGGCGGCGACCTCTTGAGCGCCTTCCTGCTGGGCTCGCTCCTGGGACGCGGCGGCGGCGGCCACCGCGGGGGCGGCGGCTTCGACAGCTTCGGCGGGGGCGGGTTCGGCGGCTTTGGCGGAGGCATGAGCGGCGGCGGCGGGGCCTCGGGCGGGTTCTAGGCTGTTTGCTTGGCTATGGACCCGGGAGATTGCCGCGTCGCAACCCTGGCGGGTTGCTCCTCGCAATGACAAGGCTTTAATCGACGGGAGGTTACATGCGCGTCAAACCACCGGAGCGGCCCGAGGACATCACCGGCCAACTGGTGGCCGACCTCCAGGCCGCCTTGGGCGGCGAGCTTATCAGCGTCACCCTCTATGGCTCGGCCGCCGCCGGCCGCTACCGGCCGGGCGTGAGCGACCTCAACCTGCTGGTGGTGGCGGGCCAGGCCGCGGCCGACCGCCCCGGCCTGCTGGCCGCCTTTGCCCGCAAATGGGCCCCGGCCCGGGTGGCCACGCCCCTGGTGCTCACCCCGGCCTTCCTGGCCGGCAGCCGCGACACCTTCCCGGTGGAGCTTCTGGCCATGGCGGGCGCCCGCCGGGTGCTGAGCGGCCCCGACCCCCTGGCTGAGCTCGCCATCGACCCGGCCCACCTGCGCCTGCAACTGGAACGGGAGCTGAAGGCCAAGCTGGTCACCCTGCGCACCCGGCTCATCGCCGCCGCCGGCGACGACAACGCCCTTAAACGGCTAACCAACGAGGCCCTGCCCGCCTTCGGGGCCCTGTTCCAGGCCCTGGCCCGGCTGGAATCCGGGCAACACCCGCCCGACCCGGTCCGGGCCCTGCTGCTGCTGGCCGCCCAGGGCCTGAAGCTGGAGGCCTTCGCCGAGCTGATGGACCTGCGCCAGCAGGATCCCAAGGGCCTCAAGGGCGGGGTGCTAATGTCCCTGTGGGAGGCGGCCCTTGCCCAACTAGCCGCCCTGTGCCAGCATGTGGACCAGATCCAGGCCGCACCGGACGCTGACGAAACGACTTAGGAAAAATCAGGCGGCGCGCAACCGCCGCCGCCAAACCTCGGGAGAAAACGCATGGGCCGTTCCGCCAAAATCGCCATCGGCATCGGGGTGGCGGTGCTGATCCTTTATTTCATCCTGGCCACGCCCTACAACAGCCTGGTGGGCCTGGACGAGTCGGTGAACAAGGCCCAGGCCGACGTGGAGGTGACCCTCCAGCGCCGGCTGGATCTCATCCCCAACCTGGTGGAGACGGTGCGCGGCTATGCCGCCCATGAGCGCGAGACCCTGGAGGCGGTGATCAAGGCCCGCCAGCAGGTGGCCGCCGCGCCGGGCCTGGCCGAGAAGCTCAACGCCGACCAGGCGCTGACCAGCGCCCTGGGCCGCCTGATGGTGGTGGTGGAGCGCTACCCGGACCTCAAGGCCAGCCAGAACTTCCGCGCCTTGCAGGATCAACTGGAGGGCACCGAGAACCGCATCAGCGTGGCGCGCACCCGCTACAACACCGCCGTGCAGGAATACAACCGCACCGTGCGCAGCTTCCCCACCCTGATCCTGGCCCGGATCATCGGCTACCAGCCCCGGCCGGTCTGGCAGGCCGCGCCCGCGGCCCAGACCGCGCCCAAGGTCCAGTTCGGGACGACTCCGGCCGCCCCGGCCGCCGCCGGCAACTAGCCGGCCGCCTCGCCGCCGATCCCGCCGCCACCGCGGCCGGCCTCCGCCCCGCTGCCGAAGATGCGGGGCAGGGCCGGGCCGGCCGGCGCGCCGGGGTTGGCCGGCCCGCTGATGCGCGCCAGCCACAACACCCCCGGCACGAAAACCAGGGCCATGGGCGCCAGGAGCTGCCGGGTCTCGGCCAGGTAGGACATCACCAGGTGGACCAGGAACCAGACCGGGGCCACCAGCCAGAAGAAGCCCTGCAACATGCGCGGCAGCCGGCCCAGATAGGCCAGGCAGATCAGGGGCAGCACCCCCAGGGTGGTGAAGACCTGCCGCCAGGCCTCGGGGTCGCCCTGGAGGTTGAAGATGACGAAGCGCCAACCCGGCTGGTCGGTGGTCTTGGCGAACCACTGCCAGCCCGTGGCCAGGCGGATGCCGATGAAGACCACCAGCCACAGGCCCAGGCCCCAGAGGGCCACGTTGAGTTCAGGCTTGGGCAGCCGCCAGGGCCGCTTGAGGCGCAGCGCCCCGGCCAGGGGCAGGAGCGGGATGAGGATGGAGGTCTCCTTGTTCAGCGCCGCCAGCACGGTCAAGGGCAGCAAATGGCGGATGCGTCCGCTGACGGTCATGGCCCCGGCGGCCAGGTAGAAGACCACGTCCAGGAACGTGGCCGGGTTCAGGCCGTTGCGGATGCGGGTGGGGTAGATGGCCCAGGCCAGGATGGCCATGCCCAACAGCACCGCCGGCCGCGAGAGGCCCAGGCGGCGGAAATAGAGCGCCGCGGCCAGCAGAATCGCCGCGTCGATGGCGTAGCGGTTCCAGAAGAGCAGGCCGGCCTTGCCGGGGTCGCTCTCATGGCCCTGCAGGAGCGAATAGACCCCGGCCAGCAGGTACTCGGGCAACACCCGGTGGTTGCGGTGGTCGGTGTGGCGGCCTTCCAGGGTGGCCCGGTGCCACTCCCACTCCTCGGCCGGCAGGTACTCGTGGCCGGTGGCCGCGTTGAGCCAATCCACGTGCAGGCCCACCGTGTACCAGGCCGTGACCAGGGCCGCCAGGAGGCAGGCCAGGGCGAAGCCCAGGCCGGCCGCGCGCCGGCGCCAGGGTTGGGGCCCGCGGGCGCGGGTGGCCAACCAGGCCCAGAGCACCAGGCCGCCGGCCAGGAGCGCGGCCAGGCCAACCAGGGCCGAGCGCTCGATCCACACCGCGGCCGTTAGCCAGGCGCGGTAGTTGCCCAGGGCGAAGGCCCGGAGCTGCGCCGCCGGGACCGGCGCGAAGTCGTCCTGGCCCGGACCCTTGGCGGTCAGACGCAGCCAGCCCTGGCCCTGGCGGTTGTGCAGATGGATGACCAGCAGGTGGGGGCCGGTCTCCAGGGTGACCGCGGCCTGGCCCTGGTTGTGGTCGCGGATGCCGTGCAGGTCGATGAGGCGGCGGCGGTCCAGGCTCAGGCTGGCGTAGTCGTCGCACTCCAGGCTGAGCTCCCAGGCCCCGGCCGCGGGCGGCAGCCAGGCCCCGTAGGCCGCGGCGGCGCTGTCGGGCTGGGCCAGGGCCAGGGCCGCGCCGGGCTCCAGGCGGCTGGAGGTTTCCTTGCCTTGGGCCCCCTCGTTGGCATAGCCCAGCACCTCCAGGCCCTGGCGCTCACCGCTCAGGTTGGGGGCCAGCACCCCATGCCAGATCAGGGGCCAGGCCGCCAAGTAGGTCCCGGCCAGGATGGCCAGGGCCGCCAGCCAGGCCGCCACCGCCCACACGGCCGGTTTCCGCCGGAACATAGCCCCTCCCGGATCAGGCAGGCATTGCCTCGACCTGATGCCAATGTCGCACTTCCCGGCCCGGCGGTCAAACCCAACCCCGCGCCGGACCGCCCCCCGGCCGGACCGAAAAAATTGATTCACAAAATGTGAAGTCCCTTGCCTGCCCTACCAACGGTTGCTACTCTTCTTAGTAGAGAAGCAGGATGGTTTCCATTAAGGCAGTTTTACTCGGAGCAGAAGGAGGTTGACCATGGCCCGGATAACACGCTTAGCCCTGGCTGTGGGGTTGGCCGTGGTCCTTTTTGGAGCGCCAGCCCAAGCGGCCTATGTGGAGTTCGCCAGTCTGCTGGGGACCAACTTCACCGACGCGGATGGAGTGAGCGCCGGCCATTCCCTGGATGGCTTCGGTCTCAGCGGACTTAGCGCTGATTTTTATGGCTTTTCCTGGTACTCGGCCGGCGGTTGGACCGCGGGCGGCGACCCCGGTGCGGGCTCGGCCGCGGGCCTCTACATGACCCAGTACCGCGGCGATTACGGCCTGTCCATCGGTGTGCAGCCGCCCAACCAGCCGCTGAACAACCTGCCCGGCACCGGCGTCAACGAGCTGGACGCCCGCGAGGGACTCACCGTGACCTTCGACGCCCCGGTGTACCTCAGCTCGTTCACCCTGGGCAACTTCTACAACGACACCAACAGCTTGAGCCAGCCCAGCGAGACGGGGTGGGTGGTCCTGGACAACAACTTCGCGGTGCCGCTCAACTTCACCGCCCCGGTGGGCCAGTTCGTCAGCGATGGCGGCTCCGGCTCCTACACCGGCTCCTACGTGGTCACCCTGCCCAGTCCGGTCCTGGTTTCCTCGATCACATTCTTCGCCAGCGATCAGTTGGGGGGGACCAACTGGAGCAACGACTACCTGGTGCGGGGCGTGGACATCAGCACCCCCTCGGTGCCTGAGCCCGGCAGCCTGCTGCTCTTCGGCTCGGCCACCGGCGTCGCCGCCTGGCTGCGCCGCCGCCGCCGCAGGGCCTAAAGGCGGACCAACCAACAAACCCCCGCCCCCGGCCACCCGGCTGGGGGCGGGTTGTTTTGGGGGCCGGGGTGGTCATGGCCGGCCCGGCCGTATTATGATGGCGGCCTGCCCTCCTGCGCGGAGCCTGCCATGTCGTCACAAGATTGCCACAATCCCGGCCCCAAGCCGGCCTGGCTGCGCCGGCCCCTGGCCCCGGCCGGCGGCCGGGTGCGCGCGCACCTGGCCGGGCTGCACACCATCTGCCAGGAGGCCCGCTGCCCCAACCGGGCCGAGTGCCACGGCCGCGGCGAGGCCGCCTTCCTGCTCCTGGGCCCGGCCTGCACCCGGCGCTGCACCTTCTGCGCGGTGGCCAAGACCGCCCCGGCCCCGCCCGACCCGGCCGAGCCCGGCCGGGTGGCGGCGGCGGCCGCGGCGCTGGGCCTGGACTACTGCGTGCTGACCATGGTCACCCGCGACGACCTCAATGACGGCGGGGCCGCGCACCTGGCCGCCGCCATCAGCGCGGTGCGCGCGGCCAGCCCCGGCGCGCGGGTGGAGGCGCTCATCTCCGACCTGGCCGGCGACCACGCGGCCCTGGCCACGGTGCTGGCGGCCGGGCCGGCGGTGCTGAACCACAACCTGGAGACCGTGCCCCGGCTTTATGCGGCCGTGCGCCCCCGGGCCGTCTACCGCCGCTCGCTGAAGCTGCTGGCCGCCGCCCGCAGCCTGGCCCCGGCCGTGCCCACCAAGAGCGGCCTGATGCTGGGCCTGGGCGAGGAGCGCTCCGAGGTGCTGCGGGTGATGGACGACCTATTGGCCGCCGGGGTGAGCCTCATCACCCTGGGCCAATACCTGGCCCCCGGCCCGGACCACCACCCCGTGGTGCGCTGGGTGACGCCGGAGGAGTTTGCCGAGCTGGGCCGCGAGGCCCGGCGGCGCGGCTTCGCCGGGGTGGCCAGCGCGCCGCTCACCCGCTCCAGCCACCAGGCCGGGGCGCTCTACGCCGGCCTGGCCGGCCGCTGATTACGGCCTGAAAACCGGACGTTCTATTGGCGGGCGATGCGGCGGGCGGTGCGCCAGGCCGGCAGGCCGGCCAGCACGAAGAGCACGACGCCGCTCCAGACCAGGGCGAAGGTGACCAGCCTGGCCCGGCTCAGGGGCTCGTCGTAGACCAGCACCGCCAGCAGGAATTGCAGGCTGGGGGCGATGTACTGCAACAGGCCCAGCACGTAGAGGGGGATGCGCCGCGCCCCGGCCGCGAACCAGACCAGGGGCAGGGCGGTGACCACCCCGGCGCTGATCAGGAGCAGGCTCATGCCCCCGCCGGCGTGGATGAAGGCCAGTTGGCCGGCGTGCTGCAACCAGACCAGCCAGGCCAGGGCCAGGGGGGCCAGGAAGGCCGTCTCCAAAAACAACCCGCCCAGGGACTCGATGGCCACCTGCTTGCGGATCAGGCCGTAGACGCTGAAGGAGAGGGCCATGCCCAGGGCCAGCCAGGGCACCGCCCCGTATTCCACCACCTGGTTCAGGGTGCCCAGGGCGGCCAGGCCCACCGCCGCCACCTGCAGGCGGTGGGGGCGCTCGCCCAGGAAAACCACGCCCATCACCACGTTGAGCAGCGGGCAGATGAAGTAGCCCAGGCTGGATTGCAGCACCTGGCCGGTCTCCACACTGTGGATGAACAAAAGCCAGTTGAGGGCCACGATCACCGCGGACAGGGCCAGGGTGGCCACCACCCGGCGGTTGGCCAGGTCGCGGCGCAGTTGGGGCCAGCCCCGGTTCAGGCTGACCAGCAGCGCCGCCACCGGCACCGACCACAGCACCCGGTGGGCCAGGATCTCCAGCGCCCCCACCGTGGCCACGGACTTGAAGTAGATAGGCACCAGCCCCCACCAGGCAAAGGCCGCCGTCGCCAGCCAGACGCCGGCCTTGCCCCGCTTGTCATGATCCATGGCAGCCGCCGATCCGGGAGGGGTGCAGATACGCGGGCCCGCCCCGGCGCATGGGCGGGGGCAGGCCGACCGGGCAAGTGTAGTGGATGGCCGGCGGGCGCGGTAGTGAAAAGCGCGGGGCGGGCCGCGGTCCGGTAACCAGCCGGAAAAACCTCGCCGGCAGGTTGCCGGGCGGGCCCCGGACGGCTTTTTCCGGTCGGCTTAGGGGGCGGCGGCCACCGGCTGACAGATGTGGGGCTTGGGGTCGGCCAAGAGCGCGGCGTGCACGGCCAGGGCCGCGTCGGCCCCCTCGCGGGTGGCCTCGCCCATGCGGGCCGGGGTGAGCGCGTCGCCCACCAGGAACAGGTGTTTGACCTTGGGCTCCAGGGCCAGGTAGAGGTCCTCCGCCGGCCGCGCGCCCAGGGCGGCCACGAAGGTGTCCACCGGACCCACGTCGCTGAGCTGGCGGCTGCCGTCGGCGGCGATGTGCAAAAAGCTCACCCGGTCGGGATAGAGCCGCCGCACCAGGGCCCGCACGTAGCGCCGGATGCGCTGCTCGCCCAGCTCCTTGCGCCGCAGGTAGCGCCGGGCCGGGCCCAGGTCGGCCCCGATGGAGAGCCCCAGCTCGATCACGCAGACCTCGTGGCCGCGTTCGGCCAGAAAGCTGGCCACCTCGCTGCCCAGGTTGCCGCCGCCCAGCACCGCCACCTTCTGGCCCACCCGCACCGCGCCGGCCAGCACCTGGCGGGCGGTGACCATGGGGGCCTCGTCCGCGCCGGGGATCTGGGGCAGCAGCGGCAGCGAGCCCGAGGCCACCACCACCGCCGCCGGCCGGCAGGCGCAGATGGCCCCCACCGTGGCGCGCTCATTCAGGCGCACCTCCACGTTGGCCAGGCCGGCCAGCTCGTGGGCGTAGAAATCCACCAGGCGCTGGAACTCGGCCTTGCCGAAGGGCACCGCCGCCAGGGGCACCTGGCCGCCCAGGCGGGGCTCGGCCTCAAAAAGCACCACCCGGTAGCCGATGCGGCCCAGGGACACGGCAGCCTCCATGCCGGCCAGGCCGCCGCCCACCACCACCACGCCCAGTTCCGGCGGGGCCGGCGGCTGGGCCTCCAGCACCCCGCCGCGCCCCACCCAGGGGTTGGCCACGCAGCTCACCGCCAGGCCCTCCAGCACCCGGTCGATGCAGCCCTGGTTGCAGCCGATGCAGGGCCGGATGGCGTCCTCGCGGCCGGTCCGGGCCTTGTTGAGCCACTGGGGATCGGCCAGGAAGGCCCGCCCCACCGCCACCATGTCCACCCGCTCCAGGGCCGCCTCCGCCTGCTCGGGCCGGTTGAAGCGCCCCACCGCCGCCACCGGAACCTTGACCCGCTGCTTCACCGTGGCCGCGGCCGCCAGGTGGGTTCCGGCCGGCATGGGCAGGGGCGGCACCACCATGTGCGGGGTCTCGTACACCCCGCCGGTGACCGAGAACAAGTCCACCCCGGCCTCCTCCAGCAGCAGCGCGATCTCGCCGGCGTCGGCGGGCGTGAGCCCGCCGCGCACGTGGTCGTCGCCGGACAGGCGGAAAACCAGCAGCGGCCCGGCGCCGATGGCCCGGCGGGTGGCCCGCACCACCTCCAGGGCGAAACGGGCCCGGCCCAGAAGGTCGCCGCCGTAGCCGTCCACCCGCTGGTTGCAGTAGGGGGTCAGGAACTGGTGCACCAGGTACTCGTGGGCCCCGTGGACCTCCACCCCGTCGAAACCGGCCACCACGGCCCGGGCCGCGGCCCGGGCGAAGCAGTCCACCAGGGCCTCGATCTCCAGCACGGTCATGGCCCGGGGGGTGTTGCGGCTGGTGGGGCCGCGCAGGGCGCTGGGGGCGATGATCTCGCCGCTGGCGTCGGGCAGGCTGTTGCGCCCGCCGTGGATGAGCTGGAGCACGGATTTGGCCCCGCCGGCGGTGGCCACCCGCGCCAACTGCGACAGCCCGTCCAGGGCCCCGGCCTCGGCGTTCATCAGGTGGTGCTCGATGACCCGCCCGCTGGGGTGGATGCAGGCCGCCTCCACCACCAGCAGCCCCGGCCCGCCGGCGGCCCGGGCGGCGTAGTAGTTGAGCATGTTGGGGGTGACCCGGCCCTGGTCGTCGGCCAGGGTGGTGCCCATGGACGGGATCATGACCCGGTTGGGCAGGCGCTGCTCGCCCACGGCGATGGGGCGGATCAGGCGGGCGTAGCTCGGCATGGCTGCTCCCCCTTGACGAGGATAGCTTCAACCGCTCGCCATGACTATAAGCCCTGAGCGGCCGCGCAAGCAAGCCCGGCCGGGGCGGGGGGTTATTAGGCGCGCGGGATGGCGGTTGCCGGTCGCGCCCGGCCCCGCGCCCCGCCCTCCGCGCCCAGTAATCATGCCGATGGCCGCGGTCACTGCGGGGAGCCGCCCCTCCTGGCTGTTATTGCGGTGAGTTTTGGCGATGAAGCAATCTCTTATCCCAGGCCAGCGCAGGGCTGTTTATCCGGCATCTGCCGGAAACAGAGAATTCCATCCAGCCAACTAGCTTTCGTTGCGAGCTAAGCCAAGCGCTCTCCCGTTGTCGTCTGCAATGGTAATAGAACAAGGGAAGATTGCCGCGTCGCAACCCTGCCGGGTTGTTCCTCGCAATGACGGCTATTTCCGGATCGCCGGCAATCCCGCCACCTGATTTGAGATGACGGCATCGCGCCAACGTCTCTTGTCGCCGACGCGACCCGGGCAGCCCGTCGTCCGGACCACCCCCAAAAGGCACGCAGAGATTGGCTTGCCGCCTATCGGCTCCCCGCCATGACAAAAAATGGGGACGCGCCAGGCCGCTACCGGCGGGTCAAAATAGAAACGAGGGCGGGGAGCAACCCCCGCCCTCGCGCGCAACGCTTGGTAACCGCTGGCTCTAATCCACCGGCGTCAGTTCATCTGGCTGATGGCCGACAGCCGCCAGGGGCCGGGGCCCACCGGCCGGGTGAAGGTCCACAGCTCCTCGAACTTCACCGGCTCCCGGTCCGAGCCGGCCACCACCTGGCCGGTCTTCTCCTCCACGGTGTAGTCCAACAGGCTGGCCAGCAAATGCACGGTCACGTAGTCCTGGCCCGACTCCTGCCAGGCCTGGTACAGGTCCAGCGAGCGCACCGCGATGTTCTCCAGGCGGTTGACCTGGCCCTTGGCCTTGAGGGCCTCGGCGTCGGCGCTGAGCAGGCGCAGCATCTCCGGGGTCAGGAGATCGGCCACCGCGTTGATGTCGCGCCGGGTCCAGGCCCCCTGGATCATGAAAAAGGCGTCGCCGGTGCGCTCCAGGAAGTAGCCGGGGTCAAAGGCCGGCTCCATGGAGCGGATGTGGTTGATTCCGCTATTCAAATCGCCCTGCCGGTCAAAGTCGGGCCAGGCCCCCGGCGGCGCGCCGGGGCCCGCGCCCCCGCCGGTCCCGGTTTGGTCAAAGGGCTCGGCCTCGGCCCGATAGGCCTGCTGGCCTTCCAGGGGCCGGGCCTGGGCCCGGGCCTGGCGGCGCTTGAACCAGCGGAAGGCCAGGTAGAGCAACAGGCCGATGATGATCAGGTCCAGCAGGCCGGGCCCGCCGCCCATGCCGCCCGTACCGTCGCCGGCCCCGGCCACGCCCCGGAAAAGCATGGCCCCCAAGAACCCGCCGGCCAGGCCGCCGGCCATGGAGCGCATGAAGCTGCCGCCGGGGGTCATGCCGGTCATGCCGGGCCGGGGGGCCTGCTGCTGCTGGTATTGACCGCCGCTGGGGCTGCTGGGCCGGCTGGAGTAGCCGCCCGATCCGCCCAGGCTGCGGCTGCCGCTGCTGCCCATGGACCGGCCGCCGCCCACCCGGGCGAAGGATTCGGCCGCGCCGGCCAGGCAGAAGACCGCGGCCAGGATGAGGACCAAGAGGATGTGCGTGCGAGGCATGGTGGACATGTCCGCTCCGTGGTTTAAGGGTGGTTGCCAGGTAAGCGATGGCCGCGGCCAGGCTCCGGATGACGGGGTCTGGCCGGCGGCCAAATGAATTATAACAAAATGGTGGGGCTCACCAAGGCAAATCGGCCAAAACGGCCCAGGCCGGGTCGAAATGAGGCCTGGACCCCAAGGCCGGGCGCGGGATCGGACGCGGGAGCGGGGGCGGGATCGGCCGGGAGCGGGGATCGCGCCCCGCCGGCCCGAATTGACAGTCTTCCTGTCCCATGCTAGGGTTAGCCCAGTTTGGGAGTGCGTCGGCGCCCCTCGGGGCTTAATAGGGAAGGCGGTGCGAGGCCGCCGCGGTCCCGCCGCTGTAACCGGTGACGAAACCCGCATAAATGTCACTGCCCCGGCGAACCGGGGTGGGAAGGCGCGGGGACTAGGACGACCCGGGAGCCAGAAGACCTGCCGCGCACTGAAAATAACCCCGTCAGCCCGAGGCAGGTGAAGCGGGGATCCGGGTCGAAGAAAAAGGGTGCAGACCCCGGAAGCCACAAGGCCTCCGGGGTGTTTTGTTTTGGGCATCCCCGGCGGGCCGGGAGGTGTTCCATGCAGCTGAATGGCAGGCCGCAAGCAAAGCCATCCATGGCCTTGCTTGCCAGTCGTCCGGGCAAAAACATGGTTTTGCCCGGCCTCCCGGGCGCTTGCGCGCCCGGCGGGCCATCCATGGCCCGCATGCCAACTCGCCGCCAGGCCTTGCGCGTGCTGGCGAAACTGGGCGGGGCCTGTTTGCTGGCCCTGTCCCTGGCCGCGGCATCCGGCCCGGCCGCGGCCGCCGAGACCAAAGCCGGAGCGGACCAGACCGCCGTGCTGCTGGTCACCTTCGGCACCACCCACGCCAGCGGCATGGCCGGCCTGAACCAGGTGGAGGCCGACCTCAAGGCCGCCCGGCCCGGGCTCGCCGTCCGCTGGGCCTACACCGCCGGCAAGGTGCGGGCCATCCTGAAGAAGCGCGGCCAGCAGGTGGACTCGCCAATGGAGGCCCTGACCGCGCTCCAGGCCGCCGGCTGCCGCCGGGTGGTGGTGCAGTCGCTGCACGTCATCGCCGGGGCCGAATTCCACGACCTGGCCGGGGACCTGCTCGCCTTCTGCGCCGCCCACCCCGGCTTCAAGGCCGTGCTGGGCCGGCCGCTCATCGGCGGCACCGACGACCTCATCGCCCTGACCGGGGTGCTGTTGGCCGACGCCGGCCCACCCCAGCCCGGCGAGGCCCTGATCTGGGTGGGCCACGGCAGCCACAGCCCGGCCGGCCTCACCTACCCCGCCCTGGCCTGGGCCCTGAACCGCGCCCAGCCGGCCGCATTCCTGGGCACGGTGGAGGGCAAGCCCGACTATGACGACGTGGCCGCGGGCCTCAAGGCCGCCGGCCTGACCAAGGCCCGCCTGCTGCCGCTCTTGACCGTGGTGGGCGAGCACAGCAAGATGGACATCGCCGGCGACGAGGCCGACTCCTGGAAGTCGCGCCTCATGGCCGCCGGGGTGGCCGTGACCCCGGTATTGAAGGCCATCAGCGAGATCAAGGGCGTGCGCGACATCTGGCTGGGCCACCTGGGCCGGGCGCTCCAGGAGCTGGACGGCCAGCCGGCCAAGGCCAGGAAACACTAAATCCCCGCGCCGTCCCTCTTCCCCAGCCAGGGGAGAGGGACGGCGGGACCGCAACCCGGCGCGGGGATCGCGCCAGCCAACTCACGAGGATGACACTCCAAACCATGACCACTGCCGTTGCCAAGGCCGCCATCGCCACCCACCAGCGCGGCTCGCGCCGGGCCCTGATCCTGGGCCTGCTGCTGCTCTTGGCGGTGCTGGTGGTCGTCACCTGCGGCCTGGGCTACGTGCAGCTCACGCCGGGCCAGGTCTGGGCGGTGATCTGGCAGCGCGTCAGCGGCGGCGAGCCCGACCTGCCCCGGCTGGCGGTGCAACTGGTCTGGGAGGTGCGCCTGCCGCGCATCCTCACCGCCGCGGCGGTGGGGGCCGGCCTGGCGCTCTCGGGCGCGGTCTTCCAGGGCATCCTCCTGAACCCCCTGGCCGATCCCTTCACCCTGGGGGTCAGCTCCGGCGCGGCCTTTGGCGCGGCCCTGGCCCTGTGGCTGGGCCTGGGCTTCCTGGGCCCCTACACCGTCTGCCTGCTGGCCTTCCTGGGGGCCATGGCCACCCTGGCCGCGGTGATCATGCTCTCGGCCAAGGACGGCCAGGCCGCGCCCACCAGCCTGATCCTCTCCGGGGTCATCGTGGCCGCCATCCTCTCGGCCGGCATCAGCCTGATCAAGTACCTGGCCGGCGAGCAGGTCTCGGTCATCATCTTCTGGCTCATGGGCAGCCTGGTGGGGCGCACCTGGCTGGAGGCCGGCCTCACCTGGTGGCTGACCGGGCTTGGCTTTTTGATTTTCATGTTCCACGCCCGCGACCTGAACCTCTTGAGCCTGGGCCCCCGGGCCGCCGCCGCCCTGGGGGTGGAGGTGCGCCGGGTGCGGCTGACGCTCCTGATCGCCGCCAGCCTGGTCAGCGCGGCCGCGGTCTCGGTGGCCGGCATCATCGGCTTCGTGGGCCTGCTCATCCCGCATTTGCTGCGCATGCTGGTGGGGCCGGACAACCGCCTGCTGCTGCCCGCGGCCGGCCTGGCCGGGGCGGCGCTGCTCTTGATCGCCGACAGCGTCACCCGCACCGCCCTGCCCCACGAGGTGCCCATCGGGGTGCTCACCGCGCTGATCGGCGGGCCGTTCTTCTGCTACGTGTTCCGCCGCAAGCAGTTGGGGGTGGGGCGTGACTAGGTGTGTGTCGGAGAAAGCCATCCATGGCTTTCTCCTCTTGGAACTTGCCAAAAGTGAATTTTGGCAAGTTCTCGGAATGGCGCCAAAAATTAATTTGGC
>JAZDHW010000328.1:0-2914 GCA_043805555.1 Pseudomonadota bacterium | reverse complement strand
GCACGGGCTCCGGGGCCGAAGGCCGCGGCCAGCCCCCGCGCCCGGCGATGAGGTCCGCCGCCCGCCGCCGCTCCAGCCCGGCCCCGGCCGGGGCGGGCGCGGCGAGCAGTTTGGCCAGGTTGCCCACGCTCACCAGTTCGTCTGCGTCGGCCAGCAGGCGCCGCGACGCGGACGAAAAGTCCACCGCCACGCAGGGCGCGCCGCGCGCCTTGGCCATCGCGCTGGCCACGGTCCATTCGTAGGGCAGCTCCAGGTAGGCCCGCAGCCAGGCCGGGCCGGCATGGGCCGCGGCCACGGCCGGGTCGATGCTGGCGGCCCGCGCGGCGGCGGGCAGGTTGGCGGCCAGGCGCTTGAGCAATTCCGGCCCGCGCTGCCGCCGCCAGGCCAGGGCAAAGGGGCTGACCTCCACGCTGACGAGGCCCCAAGCCCGGCCGGCCAGGGCCCGGCCCAGGCGCGCGGCCCCCTCCGGGTCGCGGTGGATCACCCCCAGCATGACGATCGCGGCGGCCATGGCCCCAAGATAGGTCAAGCCGCGCGCGGGGTGTGCTAGAATCTGGGACTTAAACGTGACAACCGCCAACTCAGCGGAGGACGGCATGCGGGTTTTGGTGACGGGCGGGGCCGGCTTCATCGGCAGCCACGTGGTGCGGGCCGTGCTGGCCGCCGGGCACGAGGCGCTGGTGCTGGACGACCTCTCCGGCGGCAAACGCGAGAACCTGCCCCCCGGCGTGGAGCTGATCGTGGAGGACGTGCGCGAGCCGGGGCTCATGAAAAGCCTGGCCGGGCGCGGCATCGCGGCGGTCAGCCACCACGCGGCCCAGATTTCGGTGCCCGAGTCGGTCAAGGACCCCCTGACCGACGCCCAGGTCAACGTGGTGGGCACCCTGAACCTGCTGCAATGCGCCAGCGCCTGGGGCGCGCGGCGCTTCATCTTCATCAGCAGCGGCGGCGCGGTCTATGGCGAGCCGGAGTACGTGCCGGTGCGCGAGGACCACCCCATCCGGCCCCTGGCCCCCTACGCGGTGAGCAAGCTCTGCGGCGAAAACTACCTGGACTACTTCGCCCGCTGCCGCGACCTGGACACCGTGACCCTGCGCTACAGCAACGTTTACGGCCCGCGCCAGATTCCCCACGGCGAGGCCGGCGTGGTGGCCATCTTCATGGACGCCCTGCTGGAAGGCCGCGAGCCCACCATCTACTGCCCGGAGGGCATGCCCGAGGGCTGCCTGCGCGACTACATCTACGTGAAGGACTGCGCGCGGGCCAACGTGCTGGCGCTGACGGCCGGGGCCGGGGCCTACAACCTGGGCACCGGCGTGACCACCAGCACCCTGGGCATCTGGCGGGCGATCCAGGCCGCCGCCGGCCAGAGCCTGGGCCACCACCTGGGGCCCTTCCGCCCCGGCGACCTGCTGCGCTCGGCCCTGGACAGCCGCCGGGCCGGGGCCGAGCTGGGCTGGCAACCCCAATACGACCTGACCCGGGGCATCGCCGAGACCTGGGCCTGGCGCACCGGCCAGAGCGAGGAAGCATGAGCCCCAGCCAGGCGATCGAAATCCGCCGCCTGACCCGCGGCGAACTGGACATGGTGTTGGACTGGGCCGCGGCCGAGGGCTGGAACCCCGGCCTGCACGACGCCGAGTGCTTCTGGGCCCAGGACCCGGAGGGCTATTTCGGCGCGGTGCTGAACGGCCGCCTGGTGGGCAGCCTGTCCATGGTGCGCTACGCGGGCGATTTCGCCTTCGCGGGCCTGTTCCTGGTGCAGGCCGTGCACCGGGGCCGGGGCCTGGGCCGGGCCATGACCGAGGCCGGCGCACCCCACGTGGCCGGCTGCCGCATCGGCTTGGACGGCGTGGTGGCCCAGCAGGACAACTACCGCCAGTCCGGCGCGGAGTACGCCCACCGCAACCGGCGCTACGAGGGCGTGGGCGGCGGCGAGGCCCCGGCCGGGGCCGGGCTCACGGACCTGGGCTCCATCGCCTGGGACGAGCTTTTGGCCCTGGACACCCGCTGCTTTGTCTCGCCCCGGCCCGAGTTCCTGCGGGCCTGGACCAGCCAGCCCGGCCACCGGGGCCTGGCCGTGCGCGACCAGGGCCGCCTGGCCGGCTATGGCGTCATCCGGCCCTGCCGGGTGGGGTTCAAGATCGGCCCGCTGTTTGCCGCGACGGCCGACCAGGGCCGGGCCCTGTTCCGGGGGCTCATGGCCTTGGCGCCGGGCCAGCCGGTCTACCTGGACGCGCCCGAGGCCAACCCGGCCGCGGTGGAGATGGCCGAGGCGGCCGGCATGGGCCTGGTCTTCGAGACCGCCCGCATGTACCTGGGCGGCCCGCATCCCCTGCCGCTCATGCAGATTTTCGGCATCACCACCTACGAGCTGGGCTGATATAAGGGCTGATTTTCATTGACAGGAGAGAGGATAGCCCCGTGATAGTGCGCAACCTGGAGCACCCCGAGGTGCAGGCCACCCGCTACCGCGCCCACCTGGGCGGCGTGGCCCACATGGTTTTGGACCGCCGCCACCTGCACACCCTGATGTTCCTGGCCCATGCCAGCATCCCGCCCGGCAACCGCCTGGACGGCCACGTGGACCCCATGGAGGAGATCTACATCATCCAGACCGGCGCCGGCCTGATGCAGGTGGGCGATGAGACCCGGGAGGTGGCCCCGGGCGACGCCATCCACCTGCCCATCGGGTCCTATCACGAGCTGACCAACACCGGCGACACGGAGATGACCATCCTGGTGGTGGCCGGGCTCATCCCCGGCGGCTGGGCCTAGGTGTGTGTCGGAGAAAGCCATCCATGGCTTTCTCCTCTTGGAACTTGCCAAAAGTTAATTTTGGCAAGTTCTCGGAATGGCGCCAAAAATTAATTTGGCGCCATTCCGGGCGGGCCGTCCATGGCCCGCTCGGAAG
>JAZDHW010000327.1:0-17354 GCA_043805555.1 Pseudomonadota bacterium | reverse complement strand
CTCCGCCCGCGAAAAAGCGGCAGCGGCCGCGGGTGGGGCCAGAAAGTAGGTCCGCTCCGCCTCACCTACATGTATGCCTGCCCCAAGGTGAAGGGGCGGAGTCTGCCGATGGGGACCACCGGAAGGAACCCCGCCAACTGGCGCTGAGGGACGCGATTGGAGTCACCCTACCTGACGGAGTGATCGATCTGGCTTTGTGGAAAGCGGCCAAGGAAAGGTTGCGAGGTGAATTCGCGGGATAAGGTCTGCCTCGGGGGGGATTGTGATTAATAAAACACCTGTTAGATCGTCGGCGATGTGACGTTGTCGAACAGGTTGTCAAGATTTCGAATGGGTGTTCAATGTTCCAGATGCTTGAGAGCGTAGATAGCATCCGCCAAGTAGTGGCCCGAGGCATTCAACAGCGGCAAAAATCTGATCTTGGTCAGTTCATGACCCCGGCCAATGTGGCTCGTTTCATGGCTTCACTCTTTCCGAGCAGCCATCTTGAGACCGCACGCCTTCTAGATGCCGGTGCTGGGGTCGGCTCCCTCTCTTCAGCTTTTTTGGACCGCTGGGCGGCTGGAGGCTTTCACTTCAAGCGGGTCGAAGTATGCGCCTATGAAGTTGATAATACCATTAGAGGATTCCTGGCAGATACTTTAACAGCCTATGCCGACCGCCTCCCCATAGGGCTACAAATAGTGCCAGACGACTTTATTGAAAGTGCAGTTCATGGACTTTATCTTGCGAGTAACCGGAGAGAGTTCACCCACGCGATATTAAATCCCCCGTATAAAAAGATTAACAGCAATTCGCGGCATCGTTCCTTGCTACGTCAAGCAGGTATCGAGACGGTCAATCTCTATACCGCATTCGTAGCCTTGGCTGTTGATCTGCTCGCGCCTGGCGGCCATCTGGTTGCCATTATCCCCAGAAGCTTCTGTAACGGCCCTTATTATCGCCCATTCCGCGAGTTTATCCTGAGCCGAACAGCAATTAAGTATATTCACCTTTTTGACGCCCGGAATAAAGCCTTCAAGGAGGATAAGGTCCTCCAGGAAAATATCATCATTGCCTTGGAGCGAAGTGCCAAGCAGGAAGCAGTGACGATTTCAACCTCCACTGATGACACATTCGTTGATTTTGTTTCTCATGATACAGCGTTTAGACAAATGGTGCATAAGGATGATGAACAGAAGTTCATCCATATCCCATTACCGGGTAAAAATAATGCAACTGGCGTAACAGCCAACCTTGTCCACTCCCTGGTCGATATTGGAGTAGGGGTTTCAACGGGTCCCGTGGTTGATTTCAGATTGCGTGAGCAATTGCGTTCCATGCCAGGGCCAGGGACCGTGCCACTTTTATACTCAGGTCATTTTGTCGGGCAGTCAACTAAATGGCCCCAACCTGATATGAAAAAGCCCAATGCTATCATGCATAACAAAGTTACCGAAAAGTGGCTATATCCTAATGGTTTTTATGCCGTTGTGCGTCGCTTTTCTTCCAAAGAAGAGAAACGGCGTATCGTAGCTAGCGTAGTTGAACCGACTGTGTTTGGCTACAAATATCTAGGCTTCGAAAATCACTTAAATGTGTTTCACCATGGCAAACAGGGTCTCCCGGAGTTGCTTGCACGTGGTCTGGCAACTTTTTTAAATTCAACCGTGGTGGATGAGACCTTCAGGCGTTTCAATGGGCATACTCAGGTCAACGCTACCGACCTTCGCCAGATGAAGTACCCCAGCCGTGAAGCTCTGATTTCCTTGGGCCGCTGGGCAAAGGCCAAGGGCGAAGTGAACCAGGGACAGATAGACGAAAAGGTTTCTGCAATCCTATGAGTGACCATCCACATATCAAAGACGCCATGCAAATCCTAGTGGCCCTTGGTCTTCCCCGCGCCCAACAAAACGAACGTTCGGCTCTCTGCCTACTAGCGCTTCTGAACCTCACCCCGAATAGAACTTGGGCGGATGCAGAGAACCCGCTAATGGGCATCACGCCTATGATGGATTTTAGCCGGGACCATTATGGTAAGGACTATGCTCCAAATACACGGGAAACATTTCGACGGCAAACCATCCATCAGTTTGTCGCTGCTGGCATCGCTATTTACAACCCAGACAATCCTTCCCGACCGGTGAATAGCCCCAAAGCGGTTTATCAAATTTCACCTGAAACCCTTTCTTTGATCCAATCCTATGACACCAAGGATTGGTCCACACAATTAGAAGCCTACTTGGTTGCCCGCCCGACTTTGACAGAACGTTACGCCAAGGATCGTAAGCTCAAGATAATTCCTGTGAAGATTGCACCGGGTAAGAGTATCGAAATCAGCCCTGGAGCACATAGCAAGCTGACAAAAGCAATCATCGAAAGCTTCGCGCCTCGCTTCGCGCCTGGGGGGTTAACCGTGTACGTTGGAGACACGGGAGACAAGTGGGGATATTTCGATGAAGCCTTGCTAAGCAGATTAGGCGTGACGGTAGATTCCCACGGCAAGATGCCAGATGTGGTCATCTATGACCAGGATAAAAACTGGCTAATTCTTATCGAAGCCGTTACCAGCCATGGGCCGGTTAACGGAAAACGCCATGAAGAACTTGCACGCCTATTTGCTCAATCTTCAGGAGGCCTAGTTTATGTGACCGCGTTCCCCACCCGAGCGGTCATGGCCCGATATTTGTCAGACATTGCGTGGGAAACAGAAGTCTGGGTTGCCGAAGCTCCCTCGCACTTGATTCATTTCAACGGAGAGCGGTTTTTAGGACCCTACACCAAGGAAGAGTGAGTTTTCGAACAACTGGGGCCAGGGCAGGGCGAGGTGACATGATCGTTTGCCATGGTGCCTTGACACGGAAACCGAAGGGCGCTATGGTTCCTCTATCGGACGCCCATCCGAATCATCGTGCGCCCAGCCCAGGGTTAACCTGGGTTGGGCGATCTGCTTTCGGCGCACCACCAATCACTCGCTGCTCAAGCTTGGGGCTTGTGCATGCGAGGTAGGGTGCGTTCGCAGGAGCGGTGCCCAGTCTGTGGGCGACGCAAGTCCTACCACATAGTGGACCATGGCCGTGGCCGCCGGGCCCTTGTGTGCGTGTGTGGTCAATCCGAAGCTAAGCGTCCCGAAATCGACCTTCGCTGGGACGGTCGGCGCTATGCCATCATCCATGACCAGCGTGGAGAGCGCTTCCCCAGCCTGGCCCATGCCGAAAGAGCCCTTGAGGTTATCCGATCCCAAATTGATGAGGGAACTTTTGAGCCGGCCCTGTGGGCTGGTCAGCGCGCCAACCGCTTACTTTGGGAAAACTGGTTGGCCGATTACCTGGCCCGAGAAGAAACCCGCCTCATGCCGGACCGTCAAGCCAGCCTGCACAAGAAACGCGCCCTGGCCCGGCACCTGGCCTGGTTCAACGGCCGGAACATCAGGGAGGTCAAGGCAGGCGCGGTGCAGGACTTTTTTTCTCTTCCCTGTCTCCGCCTGGCTCTGGCGCCAAAAACGTTGGCCGACCTGGCTACCGAGCTGCGCCACATCTTTGCCGAGGCCCGCTACCGGGACGAAATAGAGCGGGAGCCCCGAGTCCCTGCCGTGCAAGTGCCGGAACAGGCCATCCGCTGGTTGACCCCAGCTCAACAAGACGAGGTCATGGCCGCGCTGCCGGCCCAGCATCGGCCGGTTTTTGAGTTTTTAATGCTCTACGGCTGCCGTGTCTCCGAGGCCTGTGCCCTGTGTTGGGACCGCGTGGACCCGGCTCAAGGAGTAATCCACCTGGACCGGACTTTCAGCCGTCGCCGCCTGCAGGATAGGCCCAAGACCAGACGGCCGCATACTCTGCCCATCGTGCCGGCTCTGGCCGAATACCTGGCCAACGCACCCCGCGGGCTACATCGCCTCCCGGTTTTTCGCAACCCGGAAGCTCGCTCGGCCGAAGGTTGGTACACCGAAGATTTCCTGGCTGGCCTCTGGCGACAGGCCTTAGATGATGCAGGGCTGCCTTGGCTGCCGCTCAAAAACGGGACTCGCCACTCTAGGGGCATGCAAGCCTTAAACCTGGACGGCTGGGGCATGGAGGCTGTGCGGCGGTTGCTGGGCCACACCAGCACGGCGCACACCCGCCGTTATGCAGAGGCCGGCGTTGATCTTCTCCGGGATTTGCTGTCAGGTGCTGGAGGTAGCTTGGAGGTAAAACTGGGTCTGGCTCCATAAGTGGTGGCAATAAAAAGCATAAATAGCTGGCGTATGAATGCCATCCTCATACGGTGGAAGTCACGGGTTCAAATCCCGTCAGCCCTACCACCTAATATTTCAGGCGGTTAGCTAGACAAGGGCTAACCGCCTGAGCCTTTTTTGCGCCGGGCGACGGCCGGGCGCGTTGGTCAGATCATTTCCAGGAACGCTTGCACCCGGGTGGTGATGCGCTCGATGTCTTCGCGGCTGTAGTCGGTCTCGATGTGCAGCAGCGGCAGGCCGGCGTCGCGCATGGCCTGGCCCACGATGTGGGCCTCGGTGCTGTAGAGCCCGCAGAATTGCAGGGCGTAGTCGATGACGCCGTCGGCCTGGCTGTCCCGGGCCAGGCGCTCGATGTCGGCCATGCGGCCGGGGTTGGGCGTGAAACAGGCGCAATTGGTCTTGAGGTAGCGGGCAGCCAGGGCCTGGATCATGCCGTCCAGGTCTCTGGCGGATTCGTCCACCAGGTTCTCGAAATAGCGGCTGCCGGTGCACATCTCCTCGGCCACCACCACCGCCCCGCTGCGCTCCACAATGCCGTGCAGCTTCCAGTTGGGCGCGGCCATGGGCGAGCCGGTGAGCAGGATGCGCTTGGCCGCGGCCGGGGCCACGCCCTCGCCGCGTGCCACCCGCTCCTCCAGCTCGTCGCAGAGGCGGTGGAGCTGGATGGCGAAACGCTCCGGGTCGTCGTAGAAGGCCACTTGCACCACCAGCAGCGCGTCCAGGCCGCTGATGGGCGCGGGGCGGTGGGCGCGCAGGGCCTGCATGCGCTGCAAGGCCTGGCGGCGGCCGTTGATGAGTTTGATGCCCAGGGCTAGGCGCTCCGGGGTCAGGGTGTTGCCGGTGAGGTTTTCCAGCACCCCGCCCAGATCTACGATCTCCTCGGCAAAGCGGCCCACGTCCTTGGCGCGCTTTTTCTGCGGCATGTCCATGACGTGCAGGTTCACGTCCTGGGCCAGGATCTCCCAGGCCTTTTTCTTGCCGTCGCAGGTGGCCTCGCCCACGTAGAGGTCGGCCACTTGGCAGAAGGGGCTGGTACGGTCCAGGCGCGAGCCCAGGCTGGAGGCCACCAGGGCGCAGGTGTTGGCCGGCAGCACCGCCTGGCCGGCCGGCACCCAGAACTGGTCGCCGCCGCAGAGCCCGGTGCTCACGGCCCCCAGGGCGTAGACCAGCTCGTCGGGCACGTACACGCAGTAAGTGCCCACCACCTTGCCGCCGGCCTGGTGGTGCTGGTACAGCTCCCAGGGCCGCGCGCCGTGCAGGCGCTTGACCACGTCGGTGAAGTAGTCCATGGCCTGGGGCCGGTTCTGCTGGCCCAGGATGGCCTCCTTGAAGACCTGGGGAAAGGCGCCCACGTACTGGTCATGCCGCTTCAGGTCCACCCCCAGGTCGGCCCACATCTGCCTGATCTCGCTGTAGCTGGGCATGCCTCCCGCCTTTCTGCCTGCTGAATATCCCACCGCCGCAGGCCACGCCGGCCCTTGCTCTTTCCCGGCACTTAAAATGCCATACTTTCCTGGGGAGAGTGGCGCAATTTGCACTGTTTGGCGGCCTTTTCGCGGCCAGTAGATCGATGGGCGGGCTGGGATTGGCGCGGGGGGGGGCTGCCAGCGGATATGACGCGACAGATTAGGTTACAGGCGCGCCTTTATCGGCAACGTCGTTGGGAGCGGGATGGCTTGACCTCGCCAGCCGGAAGCCAGAAGCTGTGCGGCAGGTGGCTTTGGTCTGCGGCGCCCGGTGCCGGCGCATGCTGGTAGGCCCCGCGCCCTTCCCCGCCCGGCGGGGCGGGGAAGGGCGCGGGCGGCCGCCGCGCACCCCCCACGCACCCAAAAATCATGTCAACAGGCTGATCAGAGAACATTTTTAACCCTCAGTCCCCTCTCCCGGAAGCGGGAAAGTTTTTTGCTTGACGCGCTATACTTTGTAGAATATAACGCAAACCCAGGGACGTTTCCAGCCGCCGATGAGGCGCTGGCGCAATCCACCGGCAACCGATTCCGCCCGCCGCCATGCGGCCGGGCGCCGCGAGATGCACATGAAGATCAACGCCAAGGAATTCGACCAGCGGGCCCGCACCCTCTTCAAGCCCATCTACCCCGTCATCGCCCAACAGGTCCTGGACTACACCGGCATCAGCGAGGGCGTCTGCCTGGACATCGGCTGCGGCGGCGGCCACCTGGGCATCGCCCTGGCCCAGCAGGGCGATCTTTCGGTGCGCTTCGTGGACCAGTCCGAGGAGATGCTGGCTATCGTGCGCGCAAACCTGGCCGAGGCCGGCCTGACCCAGCGCGGCGATACCATCCTGGCCGACGTGGAGCGCATGCCCCTGCCCGACAACTGCGCCAACCTGGCCGTGAGCCGGGGCTCGATCTTTTTCTGGGAGGACCTTGTGGCGGCTTTCAGCGAGGTGCACCGGGTGCTGGCCCCCGGCGGCCGCTCCTACATCGGCGGCGGCTTTGGCTCGGCCCGGATGCGCGGGGAGATCGGCCGCCAACTGGAGGCCACGGCAGAGGGCGCGGAAAAATGGCGCGGCCTGGTCAAGCGCAACATGAGCCCCGAGATGCTGCATAAATTCGAGGACGCCTTGCACGCCGCCGCGATCCCCTACGACCTGGTGCGCAACCCGGAGGTGGGGCTGTGGATCGTTATCCGCAAGGAGGCCTGAGCATGACCACCTGCCCCATATGTGCGCGCGGCTGCGGCCTGGGTGAGGGCCGGCGCGGGGCCTGCGGGCTCTACGAGCTGCAAGACGGCGCGGTGGCCGAGGTCCTGGCCGACCACTACCTGATGGTCAGCCCCATCTCCAGCGAGACCATGCCGCTCACCCACTTTCACCCCGGCCACAAGTTTTTGCAGATCAGCACCACCGGCTGCAACCTGGACTGTCCGGGCTGCATCTCCACGGTGCTGGTGCGCGAGTTGCCGCGCGGCAGCAGCGCCCTGCAGCACCTCACGCCCGAGCAGGTGGTGGGGCGCGCCCTGGCCGAGCAGTGCCGGGGCGTCACCTTCCTGATGAACGACCCCCTGGCCTCCTTCCCCACCTTCCTGCGGGTGGCCATGGCGGCCAAGGCCCGGGGGCTGCTGGTGGGCTGCGCCTCCAACGCCTATTTCTCCCAAAAGAGCCTGGACAGCCTGCTGCCGATGCTGGATTTCATCAACATCGGCCTGAAAGGCTTTTCCGACGCGGCCTACCGCGCCTGCGGGGCCACCGCCGGCCTGGAGCCGGTGCTGGCCAACCTGGAGCGCCTCTTGGCGGCCGGGGTGCACGTGGAGCTTTCGGTGATCTACAGCCGGGGCAGCGAGGCGGACCTGGCGGCCCTGGCCGGCCGGGTGGCGGCGCTCTCGCCGGCCATTCCCTTGCAGCTCATGCGCTTTATCCCATTTGAGGACGCCGACCCGGCCCAGGAGCCCGGCGTGGTTGAGGCCGAGGCCCTGTGCCAGCGCCTGCGCGGCATCCTGCGCCACGTCTATCTGTTCAACACGCCGGGCAGCCCCTACCTGCACACCCGCTGCCCGCACTGCGGCGCGGTGGCCCTGCGCCGGGATTTCTACGGCCCCATGGGCGCCCGGCTCATGGACCCGCCGCCGGCCACGGCCGCGCCGCCGGTCTGCCCGGCCTGCGGCGGCGGCCTGGACATCACCGGCGCGCGCGCCTGCGCGGTCTTTCAGGAGAAGAGCTTCCGGGGCGGCTATCCCTTCACCCGCGCCCTGGAGATGGTCGAGGCCATGCTCATCGCCATGGGCGTGCGCAGTCAGGGCGAGATCGTGCGGGCCTGGGAGCACATGCTCGCGCCCGACGGGGACGGGCTGGAGGCGCTGCACCACGGCGTGCAGGAGCCCCGGAGCTACATCGCGGCCCTGCGCCACTTCGGCCGGGTGGCCGGAGTCCAGGCCCGGGCCGAGGAGCTGGCCGGCTATCTGGAAAGCAAGCTGGAGCTGCTGGACGCCGCCCTGGCCGGGGTCACGGCCCGGCCCCGGGTCTATTACGCCATGTGCAAGCCGCTCTTCTACCTGGGCGCATCCCGCCTGGAAAACCAGCTGGTGGAGCAGGCCGGCGGCGTCAGCCTGAACAAGCTGTTGCCCCCCGGCGGCCGGCCCGGCCACAGCCTCAGCGTGGAGCGGCTGAACGCCCTGGACCCGGATGTGATCTTCATCTCGGCCTTCCTGTCCAATACGGTGGATGACTTCCTGGCCGAGTGCCGCCGGTTGGGGGTGGACGTGGCCGCGGTGCGTGACCTGCGGGTCCACGCCCATCCCGCGCCGGGCTGGGATTTCGGCAGCCCGCGCTGGGTGCTGGGCCTGATGTACATGGCCCAGATCTTTCATCCCCGCCTCTTCGACTATGACGTCATGGCCGAGGCCCAGGCCTTCTATCAGCGCTTCTACGGCCTGGACTTCGCGCCGCAACTGGTCAACCGCTCCTTCGCCAAGCCCTCGGGGGCCTGGCGCTGGCAGCCCCCGGCAGCGGCCGCCCCGCCGGCCTGAGCGCGCGGAGAATGCACGCCGGCCCGGCCGGACACTGCCCATATAAGCTTTTCGTAAAAGGAGCGCCCCGCATGAAAAGAATCATCTACGCAATCGTGATCGGCATCCTGGGGGCCCAGTGCGGGCTGGCCGCGGCAGCAGAGCCGGCCGGCAAGCCGCACGAGCTGCAACCCATCACCGTGCAGGGCGACCTGCTGAACGAGCCGGCCAACAGCACCTATCACCTGCCCGAGAGCACCCTGGCCACCACCTGGAGCATCGACCAGGAGCAGATCCAGGCCCTGGAGCCCCGCGACGTCTTCGACGTGCTCAGCTACGCGCCGGGCGTGCAGACCGCCTTCATGGGGCGCAAGGCCATGAACTTCATCAGCTCCCGGGGCGGCGGCAACTTCGTGGGCGGCAGCAGCTTCGCGGTGCTCATCGACGGCGCCTACATCCCCTGGACCCAGTCCGCCCGGGTGCTGGCCGCCTTCCCGGTGGAGAACATCGCCTCCATCAAGGTGGTGCGCAACTCCAGCGTCTTCTCCCTGGCCCCCCTGTCCGCGCCGGGATCCATCGGCACCGCCATCCAGGGCGTGGTCATCATCAAGACCCGCAAGCCCGACAAGCAGCAGACCGAGATCAAGGGCCGCTATGGCAACCTGGGCCGCTACAAGGCCTACGCGGGTCACGGCGACAAGCTGTACCAGGGTTATTACAGCCTGAGCTACGCCCACCAGAACGACGACGGCCGCGACGGCTGGAACAACGCCAGCCAGTCGGACACCTTCCTGGGCAGGGGCGGCTACGACCACCTGGGCCTGAAGGCCGACGGCACCTTCTACTACAGCGGCGGCTCGCGCGATATCCAGCGCGGCCTGGCCATCAGCAAGACCTATGACAACAAGTGGGAGTACGACCCGCTGAACACCATGATCGCCGCCGGCAACCTGAGCAAGCAGTGGAGCCCCGCCCAGACCACCGCCCTGGGGGTCTACACCGGCCGGGTGGACACCACCGTGCGCTACCGGAGCTGGACCAAGCCCGCCTACACCTACAACGACCAGGAGGACAACGTCTTCCAGGCCGACCTGCACCATATTGTCACCACCAGCCGACACAACCTGCGCATGGGCGTGCAGGCGCTTTTCTGGGACTGCCCCCAGGGCCAGCTTTTTTATGAGGGCGTGGAGCGCGACGAGCAGCTCTATTCGGCCTACCTGCACGACGAGTACGCGCTCAGCGAGGCCCTGAAGCTGGACCTGGGCGGCCGGGTTGACCAGAAGCACGTCTCCAAGGGCATCAACAAGTACATGTCCACCGACAACACGCCCACAGTGCTGATCAACGACAAGTGGGCCGAGCCCTCCTATGGCGTGGGCGCGGGCGGTTCCTACGCCTTCAACGCCATATGGGAGGCCTCGCTGCGCGCCTCCTTCACCCAGCAGGGCGCGGACGAGTTCCTGGTCTCGGCCGACAACCAGCCCCTGGCCTCGGAGAAGCAGATGCGCTACGAGGCCGGCCTGATCGCCAGGCTGCACCCGGCCGTGCGCGCCTCGGTCACCGGCTACTACTACGACCTCAAGGACATGAAGCAGTACGCGGGCAGCGTGCGCCAGGGCCGGGACCTGATCAACACCTACGTCAACGCCGACGCCAAGCGCACCGGCGTGGAGCTGGACGTCAGCGGCTACCTCTTCACCCCGCGCCTGACCTACGGCCTGAGCTACACCTACCAGACCTCGGACAACGAGATCGACGACAAGTCCATCCCCAACCAGATCGTGGCCCTGCGCCTGGGCTACCGCTACGCGCCCTTCCAGGTCAACCTGACCCTGCGCCACGTCAGCGCCTATGACTCCAACCTCTTCGCGGCCGACAACCTCTACCACGAGGTGGGCGACTACTCGCCCATCGACGCCAACGTGTCCTACGACTTCAAGATGGGCCGCGGCCAGTGGCGGGCCACGGCCTTTGCCCAGAACCTGGGCGACGAGAAGTACCAGACCCGCCTGGGCTGGGAGGACGTGGGCCTGACCTACGGCCTGGAGCTGGGGGTGAAGTTCTAGCCGGTGAATCAACCCCAAATCCGGCGCGGCGGTCCCACCCCCCGGACGGCCGCGCCGGCTGCGAGCAGCACATGAAGACCAAGCGCCTTGCGATTATCGGCCTGGCCGCGCTCCTGGGCGGCCTGCTCTGGGCCGGCGCGGCCCCGGCCCGGGTCATCACCGACATGGCCGGCCGGCAAGTCACGGTGCCCGAGCGGGTCACCCGCGTCTGGGCCACCGCGCCGCCGGCCACCTACATGGTCTACGCTTTGGGCCCGGATCTGCTGGCGGGCCTCAACTCGCCGCCGCCGGAGACCACCCGCGAGTTCATGGCCCCCGGTTTCCGTCAACTGCCGGTGCTGGGCGGCTGGTTCGGCCAGGGCCGCATGGTCAACCGCGAGGCCCTCCTGCTAGCCCGTCCGGACGTGGTGGTCTCCTTCCACTGGCGGGGCCGCTCCGTGACCTGGAAGATCAACGAGACCCTGGAGCCCCTGGGCCTGCCGGTGGCGGACATGGTCATCGGCGGCATGGACGACTACCCGGCCGTGTTCCGCTTCCTGGGCCGTCTCTGCGACCGCCAGGAGCGGGGCGAGGCCCTGGCCCGCTACGCCGAAGAGACCCTGGCCGCCATGGCCCGCCTGCGCGCGTCCCTGCCGCCCGAGGAGCGCCTGACGGTCTACTACGCCGAGGGGCTCCAGGGCCTGCAGACCGAGTGCGACAGCTCCTTCCACGCGGAGCTGATCAAGCTCTGCGGCGGGGTCAACGCCCACCGCTGCCAGGCCCGGACCATCTACGGCATGGACAGCATTTCCCTGGAGCAGGTGCTGGCCTACGACCCCCAGGTCATCCTGACCGCCGCGCCGGAGTTCCGACAGGCCGTGTCGCAGGACCCGCGCTGGCAGGGCGTGGCCGCCGTGAAGGCCAAGCGTATCCACCTCATCCCCACCGTGCCCATGAACTGGTTCGACCGGCCGCCCACCTTCATGCGCCTCATGGGCGCGCACTGGCTGGCCAACCAACTCTATCCCCAGCGCTACCCCCTCGACCTGGCGGCCGAGGCCATGCGCTTCTACCAACTTTTTCTGGGGGTGGAGATCGACCGGGCCACCGCCCAAAGGCTGCTGGGCCGTGAGTAACGCCATCCTGCTGCCGGCCCTGGGCGTGCTCCTGGGCCTGGCGGTGCTGGCCTCCCTGACCCTGGGGCGCTACCCCCTGGGGTTCGCCGACCTGCTCGATTTCGCCAAGGCCACGCTGGGCCTGGCCGCGCCGGTTGACGACCAGCGCTTCCTGGCCCTGCACAACGTGCTCATCAGCATCCGCCTGCCACGCATCGTGGCCGCGGTGCTCATCGGCTCCTCGCTGTCGGTCTCCGGCGCGGCCTTCCAGGCCATGTTCATGAACCCCCTGGTCTCGCCGGGCCTTTTGGGAGTGCTGGCCGGGGCGTCCTTTGGCGCGGCCCTGGGCATCCTCCTGGCCCAGACCTGGCTCATGGTCCAACTCTGCGCCTTTGCCTGCGGCCTGGTGGCGGTGCTGGCCGCCCTGGGCGTGGCCGCGGTCTATCGCGGCGAGCGCCTCCTGATGCTCATCCTGGGCGGCGTCATCAGCGGGGCCATGTTCACGGCCCTGCTGGCGGTGGTCAAGTACCTGGCCGACCCCTACGACCAGTTGCCGGCCATCGTCTACTGGCTCATGGGCGGCCTGTCCTTGACTGACGCGGCCACGGTCTGGGCGCTCAGCCTGCCCATGGCCGGGGGCGTGGCCCTGCTGATGCTGATGGGCAACCACCTCAACGTGCTCAGCATGGGTGAGGAGGAGGCCCGCTCCCTGGGGGTGCGGGTGAAGCGGCTGCGGCTCATGCTGATCCTGCTGGCCACCCTGGTCAGCGCGCTCACCGTGGCGCTGGCCGGCATGGTGGGCTGGGTGGGCCTGGTCATCCCCCACATCGCGCGCATGATCGTGGGGCCGGACAACCGGGTGCTGCTGCCGGCCGCGGCGCTCATGGGCGGCATCTACCTGCTGGTGGTGGACGACCTGGCCCGGCTGCTCTTCACCAGCGAGGTGCCGCTGGGCATCCTCACCGCCCTGGTGGGCATCCCGTTCTTCGTGCTGGTGCTGCGCAACGCCAAGAAGGGCTGGCACTGATGACACTGCTATCGGCCGAGCACGTCAGCTTTGCCTACGGCTGCGCGCCCACCCTGCGCGACGTGAGCCTGGCGGTGCGCGCCGGGGAGATCGTCGCCCTCTTGGGGCCCAACGGCAGCGGCAAGACCACCCTGCTCAAGCTGGTGCTGGGCCTGCTCCGGCCCCAGGCCGGCCGGGTCTGCCTGGGCGGGGAGGACATCGCCACCCTGCCGGCCAAGCAGTTCGCCCGCCGGGTGGCCTACGTGCCCCAGATGCACCGTCTCACCTTCGCCTACCGGGTGCTGGACGTGGTGCTCATGGGCCGCATGCCCCACAAGCCCTTCCTGTTCAAGTACAACCGCCGCGACCACGAGATCGCCGTCACCGCCCTGGAGCGCCTGGGCATCGCCCACCTGGCCCCGCGGCCCTACACCGCCATCAGCGGCGGCGAGCGCCAACTGACCCTCATCGCCCGGGCCCTGGCCCAGGACGCCGAGATCTTCGTCATGGACGAGCCGGCCAACGGCCTGGACTACGGCAACCAGATCCGCCTGCTGGAGAAGCTCAACGTTCTCGCTGCCAACGGCTACACCTTCATCAAGACCACCCATTTCCCGGACCACGCCCTCTGGGTCTCCGACCGGGTGCTGCTGCTGAAAGAGGGCCGCCTCATGGGCGACGGCCCGGCCGCGGCGGTCATCACCCCGGAAAACCTCATGCGGCTCTACGGCTGCGCCATCCAGGTGGAGGACCTGGCCGCGGGCGGGCGCATCTGCATGCCCCAGGCCATGCGCGGCCATAAGCCGGCGGCCGCCTCGCCGGTGGTGGAGCTGGGCCGCCTGCGGCCGGAGCTTAGAAGGGTAGGGTGACGGCGGGCTCGCCGAAGGTCTCGGCCCGGGAGCGCAGCTCCTGTTCCAGGCCGGCCAGGATGGGGTTGCTGATGGCCTGGTTGGGGCAGATACGCGCGCAGTTCAGGCAATAGAGGCACTCGGGGCCGAAGATCGGCTTGGGGTCCATGGTGATGCTGTGGGTGAAGCAGGACTCGGCGCAGAGCCCGCACTCGTCGCAGGATTCCGGCTCCAGGCGCATGGGCGGGAACAGGCTCCTCAACAGGCTGACATTCCGGGTCGGGGCCAGGGCCTGTATCTGCGGCGGCTGGTAGTTCAGGGCCGTCAGGTCCAGCGCGGTCCAGGCCTCGGCCGAGGCCAGCTTGGCCGCCACCCGGCCGGCCAGCGCGCGCACCACTGCCTCGTCGTCCTGGTCGGGCCGGCCCTGGCCCAGGGGCGTGGGCGAGTACCACAGCATGGAGTGCTGGCAGACCACCTTGGCCGCCCCGGCCAGGCGATAGCCCTTTTCCACCAACTGCCCGCCCATCTCGCTTAAAACCACGCCGCTGCACACCACGCCATAGGTGGCCACCGGCACCGCCGCGCAGCCGGCCGGGGCCGGGTCCAGGGTGCGCAAAAACTCGCAGACCGGCGGGGCCGGGTGCATGGCGTAGACCGGCGAGAGCAGCCACAGGCAGGCGGAGTCCGGGGCCGGGGCTGCGTGCGCTTCGGCGGCGAGGGTGATGTCGACCATCTCCACCGCCTGGCCCCGTGCCTCCAGTTCCTCCCGGATCCAACCCGCCACCTTGGCGGTGCTGCCGCCCACCGAGAAATAGACTACGCGATGCCTGGGGGCTGACTGGGCCATGGGGTGCTCCTTCCCGCCAAGGGGCTACCGGGGACGGCCAAAACCGGCCTAGTCCATGCCCTCAACTTATCATGCTGGGGGCCTGTGCAGCATCGCCCCCGCTCAGGGGCTGGTCCAGCACCTCGGCCATGACCAGCCCCAGGATGGCCAGGCACTCCATGTCCAGGAACGAGGGCGCGCTCTCGTCGAAGAGCAGCGAGCAGGAGGCCGGGAAGTCCTCGTCCTGGTCGTTGAAGAGCATCAGCATGGGCACCCGGGGCAGGGCGTAGAAGTGCAGGCTGAGGTCGTAGTTGAACTCCTCCGGCGGGGCCGCCGCGCCCAGGGCGGCGCAGGCCGCGGCCAGCTCGGCCCGGCGGCCGGCAAAGGCCTTGGCGATGCGGCCCTCGGCGTACATGGCGAAGCTGCCGGCATAGGGCGCGGCGTCCTTGAACCCGCGGTAGGAGGTCCACTGCCCCCGGGGCAGGACCGGGCCGGGCCGGGCCAAGAGGTACTTGGCCAGCACCACGCAGCGGGCGTGGCTGGGCTTGCGGCCGGCCTGGTCGCTGATGCCGGCCGGCGTCACCAGGTAGTCCTGGCCGAAAAGCCGCGCGGCCACGGCCTCGCCCCGGCGCTCCACGCCCAAATCGGTCAGGGTCAGGCCGGGCCAGGCCTGCTCCAGTTGGGCCAGGTAGTCGCGGTAGATGTCCTCGAAGACGGGCGCTGCGAGTTCCATGCTTTCTCCCCAAAAAACGCGCCCGGCCGGGGGCGCAGGCTGCGCCGCGGGCCTATTGGCCGTGGGTGCGGGCGATCTTCTCGAACATGGTCACCAGGCCCACTCCCAGGATGTAGATCGAGCCGACGCCCAGGTTTTCGTGGGCGGTGGAATCGAAGAACATGTTGAAGGCCGAATCCATGCCGTCCTCGGCCTTCCAATAGCAGAGCAGCATGGGCAGCCGGGGCAGGGGGTGGATGAGCACCGCGATGTCCGAGTCGAATTGCGCCGGCGCGGGCTGGCCGGAAAAGATGTCGATGATCAGCTCGAAGAGCGAGGTGTGCTCGTCGATGACCTTCTTGAGCGGCTTCTCGCAGCGGTGCTCGAAAAAGTTGCCCCAATCCAGGCCGCCGGGCAGCTCGCGCAGGGGCGTCCACTGGCCGCGCGGCTCCACCCCGGCCCCGTGCAGGGCGTAGTCCAGGATGGGCAGGCTCAGCCAGGAGTTGACGTGGCAACTGGAGACGATGCCGTCCGGGCCCAGGTTGAAGTCCTTGCCCAGGCAGGGGATGACCATCTGGTTGCCGCGCATGGCCAGGCCCAGGCGCTGGGCGGCCGCGGCCAGGTCGCACTGACGGACCTGGTCCTGCAGGGCCAGCACCCGCTGCTGCACGTCGTCGGCCGGCCGGGCCTGTCCGCCGCCGGCCTTGTCGAATTGGGCGACAACCTCGGGGGCCAGGTGCGGGCAGTCGGCCAGGCGTTTCTGGCCCTGCATCACGCCCACCGCGAAAGCCAGGCAGGCGGCCAGGCCGCAGGCGCGGCAGTTGGTCTTGGGCAGGAGCTTGTAAACGTCCAGGTGATTCTTGAGCTGGGCCATGGGCGGCAACCCCCTTGCTTGCAGTGCACAGGGGATAGGCTAGCCGGTTTTGGGGCCGAGTAAATCCCCCGATCGGGCCATACGGGCGGGATCAGCCGGCGCGGCTAGACCAGGCCCTGCCGGGCGGCCCAGACCGCCGCCTGGGCCCGGTCGTTGACCGCCAGCTTGGCGAAGATGTGGTCCACGTGGCGCTTGACGGTGTGCGGGCTGAGCCCCAGCAGACGGGCCATCTGGGGGTTGCTCAGGCCCTGGGAGATCAGGCGCAGCACCTCCAGCTCGCGCGCGGTCAGCCCCCGGTCCAGGCCGGACTGGAAGGGCAGCTCGGTCATGGTCAGGCGATTGAGTTCGGCCAGGGAGCGCTCCAGGGTCTCCTGGCGGCGGCCCTGGCGGGCCTGGCGCTGCTTGCGCTGGGAGATGTCGAAGCTGATGCGGGCCACGAACTGGAGCCGTCCGCCCTGGTCGCGGATGGGATAGGCCCGGGCCTCGCGCCAGAGCACGCGGCCGTCTTGCAGCACGATCTGGCGCTCCATTGTCTGGGCGCGGCCGCTGGCCAAAACCGCCTGCACCGGGCAGGCCGGCTGGCAGATCTGGTTGCCGCCGCCAAAGACGCGATAGCAGAACTCGCCCACCAACTGCTGCGCGTTGGGCCCGCGCTGGGGCAGCAGCGGCTCCCGGGCCCAGACCACCCGATAGGCCGCATCCACCACCGCCAGGGAATCGCCCAGGCCGGCCAGGATGTCCCAGGCTGACAGGGTCGGGGCCAGAGTGGCGGCGGCGGACGTGTCGTTTTTGCTCTGCATGGTTGCCTCCCTCGACCTGGGCCGGCCCCGGCCCCGGCGCGGGCCGCCGGGCGCGCGGCGGCTGGTCGAATAAATTATACTGAACCGCCCCGGTTTTTCCGGAGGCTCATATATCTGAGTCCGATAATTTAAGGAATAAGGGTTTGGGCGACCATCGGGACTTTTCTTTTCTCAAAGGCTATGTTACAGAGTTTCGCAATTGGTATGCTCACGGCAGGCTTGCTAATCCTCCGAGCCAATTCCCGGACCCAGATGACCTGGAGTACATCTATCAACAGCTTGATAACATTATTTATAGCCGGTAGCACCTAGGTGTGTGTCGGAGAAAGCCATCCATGGCTTTCTCCTCTTGGAACTTGCCAAAAGTTAATTTTGGCAAGTTCTCGGAATGGCGCCAAAAATTAATTTGGCGCCATTCCGGGCGGGCCGTCCATGGCCCGCTCGGAAG
>JAZDHW010000326.1:0-4855 GCA_043805555.1 Pseudomonadota bacterium | reverse complement strand
CTTCCGAGCGGGCCATGGACGGCCCGCCCGGAATGGCGCCAAATTAATTTTTGGCGCCATTCCGAGAACTTGCCAAAATTCACTTTTGGCAAGTTCCAAGAGGAGAAAGCCATGGATGGCTTTCTCCGACACACACCTAGTGGCCATTGACGGTGCCGGGCGGCATGTGATACCCATTTTCCAGGTAACCATGAACGCGCAACCTGGCAAGGGGGATAGGCGTGGATAAAAACCTGGCTCAAGATTTCGCCAGTCTTTACAGCAAGATCAACGCGGACGGCAAGCTGGATCAGTTTTTCCAGAACCCGGAGGCCTTCGGTTACTCCAGCAATGACTTCGCCGCGGTGATGCTCATGCTCAAGAAGCTGGCCAAGAGTCTGCCTTCCCCGGCGGCGGCACGGGCCGTGGAGGCGCTGAACTTCTGCGAAAAGCAGGTGGACGCGGACACCGGCCCCCTGGCCGAGGACCGCCCGGAATGGGCCCTGATCTACAAGCTGCTGGCTGCCCTGACAGCTTGCGCCTAGGCCGGCCTTGGCCGCCCGCGACTGGCGCCCGTGTCCATCGCCTACCACGTAGCCGAGGTGCAGGTCTGCGAGGTGCACGGCCTGGCCGGCCTGGCCCTGGCCGACGGCTCGCGCTGGCGCACCGGCAACCTGCTTTTCCGGGCCCCGGAGGCCGGCGAGACCCGCCGCCTCCAGGCCGCGGAATGGGCCCTGGCCATTGACGGCGCTGGTCGGGGCTTCATCATCTGGTCCGCCCGCCACCCCCGGGCCCTGGGGCTGGTCATCCAGCCCCTGGACAGCCAGTACTGCTACGAACTGCACCCGGCCTGCCCTGTCCCGGCCTAGACCTGATCCAACAGCACCATGGTGAAGGTCGATCCCTGGCCGGGGGTCGAGTCCACCTCCATGCGGCCCTGATGCTCGCCCACGATCTTCTGGGTGACGGCCAGGCCCAGGCCGGTGCCGCGCGAATCCTTGGTGCTGTAGAAGCGTTTAAAAAGGTTGCCGCGCACCTCCGCCGGCATGCCCACCCCGTTGTCCGCCACCGCCAGCTCCAGCCAGCCCGGCTTGCGCCGCACCAGCACCCGCACCAGGGGCTTCACGTCGGGGGGATAGTCCCGCTCCAGGCAGGCGTCCACCGCGTTGCCCAAAAGGTTCACCAGGGCCCGGTTCATGGCCCCCGGGTCCAGCAGCACCGGCGGGCCGGGCTGAACCTCGACCTCCATGGCCACGCCCTCCATGCGGGCGGTCTGGGCCACCATCTCCACCGCCGCGCGGGCCAGCTCGCCGGGGTCGCAGGGCTGCAACTCCGGGGTGCGCTCGCGGCAATAGTTGAGCATGTCCAGGCTGAGGTTGCCGATGCGGGCGATGTTCTTCTTCACCGACTGCCAGCCCTCTTCCACCAGCTCGGATCGGCTGTTTTTGAGGCCGGTGTCTACCAGGTAGGAGCCGCCCCTGAGCCCGTTGAGGATGTTCTTGATGCAGTGGGCCAGGCCGGCCACGGTCTGGCCGATGGCGGCCAGGCGCTCGTTCTCGATCACCTGGTGGCGCAGGCGGTTCTCCTCGGTCACGTCCTTGCTGATGCCGACGGTGCCCAGCACCTGGCCCTGGCCGTCGCGCAACTGGGCCAGGGAGAGGCTGATCTCCACCTGGTGCCCGTCCTTGGCCACCAGGGTGGCCGGGAAGTTGTTCACCGCCCCGTGGCGGCGCACCTGGCGCATCAGCTCGCGCCGGCGCTCGGGCTCGTGCCACAATGCGGCGATGTCCCGGCCCCGGACCTCCTCGAGGGTGTAGCCCAGCATGCGCTCTCCGCCGGGGTTGAAGGTCACCACCGCGCCGGTGAGGTCGGTGGTGATAATCATGTCCGAGGAGTTGGTCAGCACGGCGCGCATGTAGTCGCGGCTCTGGCGGACCTCCTCCTGCAGGGCCTTTTCCTGGGTCACGTCCCGGGCCATGATGGAGACTGAGACCATCTCGCCGCGCTGGTCGAAGATGGGGTAGCGCACGGTGTGGAAGCGGCGCTCCTGGCCCTCCACCCGCATCATCTCGTCAAAGCACAGCGTGGTGCGGTGCAGGCGCACCAGGTCGTCCTGGGCCACCATGGCCTTGGCCAGGCCGGGCGGAAACAGCTCGAAATCGGTGTGGCCGCGCATGGCCTCGGGCGTCAGGCCGCTGAACTGGTGGGTGGCGGGGTTGGCATAGAGGTAGCGGCCCTGCATGTCCTTGATCACGATGATGTCCTGGGCCGCGTCCATCAGTTGGCGATGGTTCTGCTCGGCCTGGCACAGCTCGCTCTCCAGCCGCACCCTCTGGGTTACGTCGCGCACCCCCTCCACCATGTGCTCCACCTGGCCGTCCTCGCCCAGGATGGGCGTGGCGATGACCTCCTCGTACACGGTGCAGCCCTGGGAGCCGGTGCGCAACTGCAACAGCGACTCGGTCTGGCCGGTCTTGAGCACCTGCGTGAAGGGGCATGCCAGGTCCGGGGAGGCGCAGGGCTCGTTGCGGCCGAACCGGACCAGGTGGCAGGGCTGGCCGATCACCGTGTCCTTGTCCAGGCCGGAAACCTCGCTGAAGGTCTGGTTGACGGCCACGATCCTCATCTGCCGGTCCAGGACCATGATCTGGTCCGGCAGCGAGTCCAGGATGCGGTGGAACCAGTCGCGCTCGCGCTTGATGGCCTCCTCGGCCTGGTGCTCCACCTGGGATTTTTCGATCTCGATCTGCACCAGGTCCCACAACAGGCGGGCCCCGCGGTTGTCTATGGAGCTTATGGCGATGGGCTTGGTGCGGATCATGCGCTCGCGCACGGCCACCGAGCCGGTCAGCTCGATCAGCAGGTTAAGGCCGGCCAAGGTGTAAAGCTCGGTGAAATCCTGGGTGGTGAAGATGCCCATCTGCCGCGCGCGCTCGATGCCCGGCGCCTGGGGGTTGGGATCGGCCACCCCCAGGACCTCCATGTTCAGGAGGTTAAGGCGTTCCTGGCTCAGGATGGTCAGCAGGTTTTCGCAGGCCCGGCCGCCGCCGATTATGGCCGCCTTGAGCGGCTGGTTGGCCATGGCGCCCCGGCTCAGGCCGGCGCCGGCCGACACCTGGGGTCCGGGGCCGGTTGGACCAGGAGCGGGCATGTCAGCAACTCCTTGCTGGGATGTGGGTTGCCGTAACCGGTGCCATCTTAACAGATGTCAAGAATGAGGGAAGCCCCCCTTTGCGGGCCGGCCCGGCGGCCGGCCGGGCTGGGCCTTGGCCCCGGGCCGGCACTTCGGCGGCTCGGGCCGGGGGCGGCCCGGTAGCGGAACTCCGTGCCGCTATCCGGACTTTGGCGGCCCCCAGCGGCCTTTTTTGCGCCGCGCGGGCGCGAAAACCAGGCTTTCCGGCCCCCATTTCGCCATTCCGGCACCCAATCAATATAAATTAAGCCCTTGCGCCGGCCGCAGGGGGGGGACTAAAAAGGAAAGGCTGGGCACCTCACCGGAAAAGGAACGCCAACCTTGCAGCCCAAGCTCGCCGAGCAGAACTACCCCCCGGCCTGGCTGTCCTGGACCGTCTGGAGCCTGGGCGCGGCCTTCTACCTCATCGGCTTCTACCAGCGGGTGGCGCCGGCGGTGATGACCGCCGAGCTGATGCGCGACTTTGACATCAGCGCCGCCGCCCTGGGCAACCTCTCGGCCTGTTATCTCTACGCCTACGTGGCCATGCAGATACCCACCGGCATCCTGGCCGACGCCCTGGGCCCGCGCAAGCTGCTCAGCGCCGGCTGCCTGGTGGCCGGCCTGGGCTCGCTGCTCTTCGGCCTGGGGCCGGGCCTCTTTTGGGCCAATCTGGGCCGGCTCATGATCGGCGGTTCGGTAGCGGTGGCCTTCGTGGCCCTGTTGAAGGTGGCCAGCCACTGGTTCGCGCCCCGGCGCTTCGCCCTGGCCTCGGGCCTGGCGCTGTTTTGGGGCATCATGGGCGCGGTCACGGCCGGGGTGCCGCTCAGGCTCATGGTGGACGCCTTTGGCTGGCGGGGGGTGATGGTGGCGGTGGGCGTCATCACGGTGGGGCTGGGCGCGGTCATCTGGCTATTTGTGCGCGACGACCCCAGCCAGAAGGGCTACGCCAGCCTGGCCGCCCAGTTCGGCAAGAGCGACGCCCCGCCCATCAGGCCCCTGGCTGGCTTGAAACGCATTTTCGCCTATCGCAACACCTGGCTGCTCTGCCTGGCCCCCAGCGGCCAAGCCGGGCCTATCCTGGCCTTCGCCGGCCTGTGGGGGGTGCCCTATCTCCAGGCCCGCTTCGGGCTCAGCCGGGCCGAGGGCGCGGCCCTGTGCTCGGCCATGCTCACGGCCTGGGCCCTCAGCGGGCCCCTGTGCGGCGCGCTCAGCGACCGCATCGGCCAACGCAAGCCCATCTACCTGGCCGGCGGCATCATCGGCACCCTGGGCTGGGCGGCCATGCTCTACCTGCCCGTGCTGCCGCTGATGGCCTTCATCGCCATCGGCCTGCTGGTGGGCCTGGGTACCGGCTCCATGATCCTGGGCTTCGCCTTTGGCAAGGAGTCGGTCCCCGCCCAACTGGCCGGCACCTCGGCCGGGGTGATCAACATGGGCACCATGCTAGGCCCCACCATCCTGCAGCCGGCCATCGGCGCGGTCCTGGATCTGCTCTGGTCCGGCGGCACGGCCGACGGGGTGCGCGTCTACTCCGTGGAGGCCTATGACACCGCCTTCGTCCTGATGTTGGCCTGGAGCATCGTCTCCTGCCTGCTGCTCTTCTTCACCCGCGAGACTCACTGCCGCCAACTTAACGAGAGCTAGGTGCGTGTCGGGGAAAGCCCTCCGTGGGTTTAAGCGACACGCACCGAGGGGCCCGGC
>JAZDHW010000325.1:0-25194 GCA_043805555.1 Pseudomonadota bacterium | reverse complement strand
CGGCTCCTCGCAATGACAAGAAAGCGCGGTAACCTCCAGTAAGCAGCATCTGACTGTCATTGCGAGCGCAGCGAAGCAAGCTCCCGGCCCCAATTCCAAAAAGATGACAACGGAAGATTGCCGCGTCGCAACCCGGCCGGGTTGCTCCTCGCAATGACGGCTATTATCTAAATGGGTCGGGTCGGGGGTGCGTGCCAGTACACGACGTGCAGGCGGCTCGACGCGATTGCTTCGTCGCTAACGCTCCTCGCAATGACCCGTCTAACAAATATAAGAAATGCATGAAGGGTCTGAAGTATCGGCTGCTGGCTGCTGGCTGCTTTCCGTTGTTTCTTTTCATTGCCTTTTCTCCCCGTTATCCTGCCTCCCGCGGGGCCGCCCCCCGCGCCTTAGCCGTCAGCTCGACGTGGTGGCGACGCGGCCTGTCGGTGCGCGGTGCGCAGCCAAGAGCGGACATGGGCAGTTATGCTGGCCCGTGCCTGGCGCGCGGCCACCCTGCCGCGGGGCCGACCGGCCATCCCCGGGGCCGGTTGCTGACGGCGCGGGCGCGCGGGGGCAAGGAAACAGCCCGCTCCAGACGGGCGCGCACCACCCTGTGGCCGGACGGCCGGCAGGCCCCCCCTCACCCAGCCTCTCCCCCCGATGGGGGGAGAGGGGCCGGAAAAGACGGGCGCTGACGGGGCATCGCGCTAAGTTCGTGGGCTCCCGCCAGAACCTCTTGTCGCTGACGCGACCCGGACAGCGAGCTGTCCGGGCCACCCGGAGATAGCACATAAGATAAGAGATTGCCACGTCGCCTGACGGCTCCTCGCAATGACCAGGAGAGTAACGGGCTCAGCGTGGCGGCCCGAAGGCGGCCCCCCCTCACCCAGCACCCTGCCCCTCCCCCGGCGAGGGAGAGGGGCCGGAAAAGACGGGCGCTGACGGGGCTATTCCAGGAAGCTCAGCAAATACTCGGCGTCCGGGGTGGTCCGGTTCAGGGCCAGCTCGGTCGAGCCCAGGCCCAGGGTCACCCCCAGCATCTGCGGATAGAGGATGGCCCCGATGCCGCCGGCGCGGTCGCCGGCCGGCCGGGGCGCGGCCCAGGCCCGCTCGGCCTGCATCTGGGAGTATGGGCAGGAGATCACCAGCACGTCGGCATGGGCCTCGCGGCACTCGGTCATGCGCTTGGCGATGATGGCCAGGCTCAGATCGGGGTTGGATTCGCGCACCGGCGCGCCGCAGCAGGACAGCCGGCCGGCCCAGTTGATGCTCTCGGCCCCGGTCAGGCCGATCAGATCGTCCAGGAGCCTGGGGGTCCAGGGGTGGTCGAACTGGGTCACCTCGCTGGGGCGCATGGCGTGACAGCCATAGAGCGGCGCGGCCCGCAGCTTGCTGAACCGGCGGCGCACCTGCTTCTTGAGTTTGTCCACGCCGATGTCCTGGTGCAGCACCTGCAGGATGTGGCGCACCTTGACCGTGTCGGGATAGGCCAGGCCCTCCTCGGCCAGGGCGGCGGCCACCTCGCTTTTCAGCTCCGGGGAGCGATCCAGGGCGTGGCGGGCGCGCATGAAGGCCCCGAAGCAGCATTTGCAGGGCGTGAGCATGTCCAGTCCGGCGGCCTGGGCCAGGGCCAGGTTGCGGGCGGCGGCCAGCATGGCCGAGCGGAAGTAGAGGTGGCTCATGGGGTAGCCGCAACAGCCGAACTCAAGCTCCACCAGCTCAACCCCCAGGTGGCCCAGCACCGCCTGGCTGCACCGGCCATAATGGGGCACGTAGTGGGGGATCTTGCAGCCGGGGAAATAGGCGTAGCGCATGGCTCAGGCCTCCAGGTCCGGGGACGCGTCGCCGCTCAGGTGCCGCAGGTGGTAGAGGATGTCGGCCACGCGCACCCCCTGGGGGCAGGCCTCCTGGCACAGGTAGCAAGTCAGGCAGTCCCAGGTCATGCGCGCGCCCTTGGCCTCCTCTTTCAGACCCAGGGCCACCGCGTGCATGATCTGGTGGGGCATCAGATCCAGGTGCTCGGCCGGCTTGTCGTACATGTGCACCACCGGACAGGCGTTGGTGCAGGTCATGCACTTGAAGCACTGGCTGAAGCTCTTGACCAGGGCCATCTGCTTGAGCTCGCGCTGGAACGCCTGGGAGTGCAGGCGAACGGTGGCCTCTTTGCGGCTGGGCTCGGCCGCCCGGCCCATGGCCACGCGCACCGCCGCCCGGGTCGAGACCAGCCCCATGGCCGCCAGGTCCGCCTCCAGGGCCTGCCAGAGGTCCTGCAGGTTGATGCCGGCCGGGCAGAGCCTGGTGCAGCGCAGGCAGCCGGTGCAGATGTAGGCCCCCTGGCGGATGCGCCTGATCTCGGCCGGATCGGGCCGGCCGGGGTGGGCCCCGCAGAGCCGGGCCAGGGATTCCAGCTTTTCCGAGGGCAGGATGTTCAGGTTGGGCACCGCCTGGACTGCCACGGCCACCGAGCAGTGCACCGAGCAGGTGGCGCAGTGCATGCACGCGTCCAGCTCCAGGGCGCGCAGGGTGGCCAGGTTGGCCGGGCTGAGTTCGGCGCGCGGGGCCGCGGCCCGGATCATGTAGAGCAGCGGGGTGGTGACGAGGTGGCGGAACTTGGTGAAAGGCAGCGTGGCCAGGCCGATCAGGCAGGCCAGCACGTGCACGTACCACAGCAAGCCCTCGGCCCCGGCGTCGTTGAGCGCCACCGCCGCCGGGGCCAGCGCCCGGCCCAGGCCATAGGAGAGGAAGCCCCACTGGGGCTTGGCGTGGCAGGAGAGGCAGTTGTCCTCGTGGGCCGCGCGGCCCTTCTCCAGGGCCCCGGCGTCGCCCAGCTCCGTGCCGGCCGGGAAGACCACGCCGTAGTCCCGGGCCCACACCGCCCGCAGCCCGGCCAGCTCGGCGTCGTCGGAGATGCCGGAGAACTCCTCCACCATGCGCTGGAAAGCCAGGTGGCTGTCGATCTTGAGCCCCTCCAGGCCGAAGCCGCTGAGCAGGATCACGGCCATGAGGCCGATGGCCACCCGGTCCATGGGCCGGGCGGTGCGTTTCATGCCCGGTACGGCGGCCCGGCGGCGGATGGCCAGGCCCACGCCGATCAGGACCATGAGGCCGAAAAGGTTGCGCAGGAAGAGATAGGGGTTGAGGGTGGGGTAGTAGTCCGGCAGCCAGGGGCCGATGAGCCCGCCCAGGGCGTGGAGCACGATCAGGCCGCTGAAGCCCACCCAGATGAGCTGGTGGGTGGCCCAGGCCAGGCGGCTGTGGGCCCAGACCCGGCGCTGGACCAGCCCGTCCAGCCAGAGGGCTTTGAGCGCCGCCCCCAGGCGGGGGCTGAAGATGCCGCGGGCGAGCCCGCCCAGGCCGGCGGCCGCCCGCTGACCGGGGCTGATGCCGCGGGCCTCGGGGCCGATGGTCACGCTGAACCAACGGCGGGCCTGGTGGGCCAGGCCCAACAGGAAGGCCGCCAGGGCCATCCAGGTGGCGATAGTTAAGAACATGTTTCTATCCCCAGGTCCTGTCGATGGGTGCGTTAAGCTTGTTGCCGCGACCTGTTGCCAAGGATACTGCCGTAATCTCCTAGCTACAACCTATAGTTTAAGTGGCGTCCAACCGGCCTCCAACCGTTTGCGCAATCGCGAAGGGTTGGCAGGTTCCCCCCGTCGGGAGAACCTTCGGCCGTTACAAGGGCTGTCGACGGACTGACCTACCGGGCTAGCGGGTGTGGCCGGGTAGTGTGAGGGTGGTGCAGGAGTCGGATTTGCCGCAGGAGCGGGTCTCCATGGTGGCGCCGGGACTGGCGCCGGGGCTGGCCGAGCCATTGACCACGCTGGCGCAGGCGCTCATCATCCGGCTCAGGTGTTCGCCACCGCACTGGGGGCAGTGGGCGTCGACCTCGTCGCCACGGCTGAGGGCCAAAAGCTCGAAGGTCGCCTGACAGGATTCGCAGCGAAATTCAAAGATGGGCATGACACGCTCTCCCTGTCTGGGGCTGCGCGGGGGTCGCTAGAGTGTAACCTGGTATGCCAGGGCTGGCAAGTGCCGGCTGACGGAACGCCACAAAAGCGTGCTATTATCGACGGGCCAAACCTTTACCGGAGCAGGCCCATGACCTGGAAGCTGGCCACCTTCAACGTCAACGGCATCCGCGCCCGCCTGGGCATCCTGGCCGACTGGCTGGCCGCCAACCGGCCCGACGCCCTGTGCCTGCAGGAGATCAAGGTGCAGGACGCCGATTTCCCGGCCGCCGACCTGGCCCAACTGGGCTACCGGGCCGCCTTCTGGGGCCAGAAATCCTATAACGGCGTGGCGATATTGACATTACGCGAACCCGCGGCGGTGGTGCGCGGCTTTGGCGGCGCGGCCGAGGGTGAGGAGGCCCGGCTGATCAGCCTGACGGTGGACGGCGTCACCCTGCTCAACGCCTACGTGCCCCAGGGGCGCGAGGTGGGCCACCCGGCCTTTGCCGCCAAGCTGGCCTTTCTGGACCGCCTGGCCGCGTTGCTTTCCGCCAACCACCAGCCGGACCAGCGCCTGGTGCTGGCCGGCGACCTTAACGTGGCCCCCACCGACCTGGACCTCTACGACCCGGCCCGCCTGGCCGGCGCGGTGGGCTGCCACCCGGACGAGCGCGCCGCCCTGGCCCGGGTGGCCGCCTGGGGGCTGACCGACCTCTTCCGCCAGCATAACCCCGAGGCCCGCCAGTTCACCTTCTGGGATTACCGCCTGCCCCAGAGCTTCAAGCGCAATCTGGGCTGGCGCATCGACCACCTGCTGGCCAGCGCGCCCCTGGCCGCCGCCTGCGTGGCCTGCACGGTGGACAGCGCCCCCCGCGCCTTGGAAAAGCCCTCCGACCACGCCCCCCTGGTGGCCGAGTTCGAGATCTAGCCCGCCCGCCGTCCCAGACCCATCCGCAGCCATGCGCCGCGCCGACGCGGCCCGGAGTGCCCGGTTTTGGTTGCCCGGGGCCGCGCCCGGATGTTAAGGTGGGAGGGAGGGAAGCGATAAGACATCGAAAGGATTGAACATGAGCCTGGATCTCTATGTCATCGTGGCCGCATCGCTGGCGGTCGCCTTTTTGGTGGTCTTTCTGGGCAGGCGTCAGGATAGGAAGGCCAAGCAGGATAAATAAGGGGCTTTTCCGGGCCGGAGCTCAGCCCTGGGGGGCGGCTTCCACCCGGTTGCGGCCCAGTTGCTTGGCCCGGTACAGGGCCTGGTCGGCGGTGTTGATCAGTTGGTCGCCGGTCATTTCCGGCCGCAGCTCGGCCACGCCGATGCTGATGGTGACCCCGCCCACCGCGTCGAAGGGCGGGCGGCCGCCCCGCTCCTGGATGGAGGCGCGCAGCTTTTCGGCCACCTTGACCCCGTCGGCCAGGGCGCAGTTGGTCAGGATGACCAGGAACTCCTCGCCGCCGTAGCGTCCTACCACGTCCACTTCGCGCACGCCGTGGGTCAGCCAGTTGGAGACCAGGCGCAGGGCCTCGTCGCCGTTCTGGTGGCCCAGGCGGTCGTTGACGTTCTTGAAATGGTCCAGGTCCGCCATGATCAGGCTGACCGGATAGCCGGCGCGGCGGGCGCGCAGGATCTCCTGGCCCAGCAGGTCGTGCAGGTGGCGGTGGTTAAAAAGGCCGGTGAGCCCGTCGGTGATGGAGAGCGTCTCCAGGCGCTGGTTGGCCTCGCTCAGCTTGGCGTTGACCTCGTTCAGCTCCTCGTTGCGCCGGTCCACCTTGTCCTTGAGCTGCAACACCTCGTCCAGGCTGTCCACCATCTCCGAGACCAGGCCGGCGTGCTCGATGGCCAAGCCCAGCAGGTGGCCCAGGGATTCCAGGAACGGGCCCCGGTCCGGGTCCGGGCCCGGCGGCTGCTGCCAGAGCAGGCTCAGGGAGCCCACGGTCAGCTCTGCGCCGCGCACCGGCACGCTGACCGCCCCGCCCAGGCCGCGGGGGGCGTCGGCGCCCACCAGCTCCACCATGCGCCCCTTGCGGTGGCTCAAGGCGGGCAACGAGCTGCCGTCCAGGCTCAGGGACTCCCAGGCCCGGGCCCGCAACGGGTCCAGGTTGTGGCCGGCCACCAGGCGGGTGAGGCGGTGCTCCTGGTCGGACATGTGCAGGGCGGCCATGCCGGCGTCCAGGGCCAGGCAGGCCTGGGCCAGGCAGGCCTCGAAGATGGGGCGCACGTTCAGCTCCACCTGGCGGGTCATCTCCTGGGTGACCTGGGCCAGCGCGTCGAGCTTGGCGCGCAGGGACTTGACCCTGAACAGGGGATCGTCTATAGCCAAAGCCAATGGTCCCAAACCCTTGCCGCCCCCCTGCGATTAAATCTTACTGGAGGCATACACAATTTTGCCCCCCTTACGCAAGCCCTGCAAGCACCGACTGCGGTTCAGGCCCTAAATGCGCAGCAAGGCCCATGCGGTGGCCGCCCTGCCCCTGGCCGGGGCCTGGTGGGGCCTGGACGGCGGCGCAGGCCCGGCCCTGGCGGCCGCTTTGGCCAGCGTACTGGTGGATCTGGACCACGTGTCCGACTACCTATGGTGGCGCGGCGGCTGGCGGGGGCTAAAGGATTTTTTTCACAGTTTTCACACCCATCGGGTGACCCGGCTGGCCCTGCTGGCCCATTCCTGGGAGCTGATCGCCGTCGCCGGCCTGGGCCTGTGGTGGGGGGGCTGGCCGGTCTGGCCGGCCGCCATCTGGGCGGGATGGGCCTATCACCTGGCCTGGGACCAGGCCAGCAACCCGGTGGGCTGGCCGTTTTATTTCCTGGTCTATCGCCTGGCCCACGGCTGCGACCGCCGCAACCTGCCGGTGATCGGCGGCTCCCGCGGCCTTGACACCAGGAGGCGGTCCCACTAACCTGATTTGCATTCAACCGCGCGGCCGGGCTGCCCGGCCGGCGGCCTCACCACCACCCCCCGGAGGAAGGCCATGCCCAAACCGGTCAGAGCCAGAAAGTCACTGGCGGCCGTGGTTTTAGCCGCGGCCCTTTTGTTGCCGGCGGCCCTGGCCGGCGCGACCGGGATCCCGGAACCCATCGTGGTGGGCGTGCTGATGCCCATGACCGGCGCGGTCTCGGCCTATGGCCAGATGGCCAACTTCGGCATCGAGATCGCCAATAAAGTGCAGCCCGAAGTCTTGGGCCGACCGGTGAAGCTGGTCTTGGTGGACAACAGGAGCGACACCGCCGAGGCGGCCAGCGCCATGAACCGGCTGGTGCAGAAGGAGGCCGCGGTGGCGGTGCTGGGGCCGGCCACCAGCAGCCGGGCCCTGGCCGCGGCCGACATCGCCGAAAAGAGCGGCGTGCCGCTGATCACCCCCACCGCCACCAACCCCACCGTGACCCAGGGCCGCAAATACGTTTTCCGGGTCTGCTTCATCGACCCCTTCCAGGGCCGGGTGGCCGCCCGCTACGCCTATCACAACCTCAAGGCCCGCAAGGCCGCCATCCTCACCGACGTCGGCCAGGACTACGCGGTGGGCCTGGCCGTCTTCTTCAAGCGCGAGTTCCAGAAGCTGGGCGGGGTGGTGGTCTCCGAGGTCAAGTGCAACACCGGCGACCAGGACTTCAGCGCCCAGCTCGGCGCCGTCAAGGCCACCGACGCCCAATTCCTCTACCTGCCCAACTACTACACCGAGGACGCCCTGGTGGCCCGCCAGGCCAGGGAGCTGGGGCTGAACCTGCCCATCCTCTCCGGCGACGGGGCCCAGGCCTCGGAGCTGCTGAAGATCGGCGGCGCGGCCGTGGAGGGCCTGACCTTCACCGCCCATTTCCACCGCGCCGCGGCCAAGGGCAAGCTGGCCGAGGCCTTCCTGGCCCGCTATGACCAGATGCGCAAAGACGGCCAGATCAAGGAAGACCTGACCGGCTTCCACGTGCTGGGCGCGGACGCCTACTTCCTGCTCCTGGACGCCATCGGCCGGGCGGGCGGCGCCCGGGGCGATCACCTGCGCGCGGCCCTGGCCGCCACCAGGGACTTCGCCGCGGTCAGCGGCAGGATCAGCCTGGGCGAGGATGGCAACGCGGTCAAGAGCGTGGTCATGCTCTCGGTCAAGAACGGCCAGTTCGACTACGTGACCACCATCGAACCCTAAGTCCGGCCGCGCCATGCGCATCGACCGCCCCGACCTGTGAATCAGTCTGACATTTATTTAAAGAGGTGTGTGATGAAAACCAAGGGCCTGCTGTACTGTCTGCTCATGCTAACGCTACTGGTCCTGCCCACGGCCGCCCCGGCCGCCGAGCCGGTGCTGATCGGCGTGCTCTTGCCCATGACCGGGTCCAACGCGCCCTACGGCCAGAACGCCCTGCGCGGCTTCAAGATGGCTCACCAGGCCCGGCCCACGGTGCTGGGCCGGCCGGTGGAGTTCGCGCTGGTGGACAACAAGTCCGACAACATCGAGTGCAGCAACGCCACCAACCGCCTGATCCAGAAGGACCAGGTGGTGGCGATCATCGGGCCCTTGTCCAGCAAGAACTCCATGGCCGCGGCCCCCATCTGCGAGCAGGCCAAGGTGCCCATGATAAGCCCCTGGGCCACCAACCCCATGGTCACCCAGGGCAAGCAATACGCCTTTCGGGTCTGCTTCATCGACCCCTTCCAGGGCCAGGTGGGGGCCAACTACGCCTATAACAACCTGAAGGCCCGGACCGCCGCCCTGATGGTGGACGTGGCCCAGGACGCCAGCGTCAGCATCATCGGCGTGTTCGAGAAGGCCTTCACCAAGCTGGGCGGCAAGGTGGCGCTGAAGACCAGCTACAGCAGCGGCGACCAGGACTTCAGCGCCCAGCTCATGGCCATCAAGCGGGCCAACCCCGACATTATCTATCTCCAGGCCTACGTCTCCGAAAGCGCCCTCATCGCCCGCCAGGCCCGCGAGCTGGGGCTCAAGCAGACCATACTCAGCGGCGACGCCGCCCACGCCGACGAGCTTATCAAGATCGGCGGGGCGGCGGTGGAAGGCCTGTCCTTCACCGCCCATTTCGACGAAAACGGCGTCGTCACCCCGGCCGGCAAGGCCTTCGTCAAGCAGTACCGCCAGCTCTACAACGAGGCCCCTGACTCGTGCAGCGGTCTGACCTATGACGCCTACAACGTGCTCCTGGACGCCATGGAGCGGGGCAAATCCGCGGACTCCGCCACGCTGACCAAGCAACTGGAGGCCACCAAGGACTTCCCCGGCGTCACCGGCGTGATGACCCTGGTGGACCACAACGCGGTCAAGCCGGCGGTGATCCTGCACGTGGACAAGGGCCAGTTCGCCTACGTGGCCACGGTCAACCCCTAAGCCCGCCGATCGGCCCGGAGCCCCCCGCTCCGGGCCGCCAGCTTTGAAATGGCAGCATGGAATTCTTGCAGCAGATCATCAACGGCCTCACCCTGGGCAGCCTGTACGCGCTCATCGCCATCGGCTACACCATGGTCTACGGCATCCTGCGCCTGATCAACTTCGCCCACGGCGACGTGCTCATGGTGGGCTGCTACATCGCCTGGTTCGGGGCGGTGATGTTCGGCCTGCCCTGGTGGGCCGGGCTCATGGGCTCCATGGCGCTCACCGCGCTCCTGGGCGTCGTCATCGACCAGGGCGCCTACCGGCCGCTGCGCAAGGCCCCGCGCATCAGCGCGCTCATCACCGCCATCGGGGTGAGCTTTTTCCTGGAGAACCTGGGCCTGGTGGTCTTCGGCGGCCGGCCCAAGGCCTTTGAGCGGCCGGAGATTTTCAACCAGCTCTGGCAGTGGGGCGATCTCAGGGTGCTCTCCCTGGGCCTGTGGGTGCCGGTCATCACCGCCCTGATCCTGGGCGCGCTCCTGGTGGTCATCCACCGCACCCGCCTGGGCATGGCCATGCGGGCGCTTTCGCGCGACCTGGTCACGGTGCAGCTCATGGGCATCGACACCAACCGGGTGGTGGCGGCCACCTTTGCCATCGGCTCGGCCCTGGCCGCGGCCGGCGGCATCTTCTGGGCCATGAAATACCCCCAGATCAACCCCCTGATGGGCGTGCTGCCCGGCCTCAAGGCCTTCGTGGCCGCGGTGCTGGGCGGCATCGGCAACGTCACCGGCGCGGTGCTGGGCGGGCTGGTGCTGGGCATGAGCGAGATCATGCTGGTGGCGTTCATGCCGGAGCTGGCCGGCTACCGCGACGCCCTGGCCTTCGTGCTGCTCATAGGCATCCTCATCTTCCGGCCCACCGGCATCATGGGCGAGGAGCTGCCGGAATGAGCCGCCTCTCGCGCCTGTTTGATCCCGGCCCCCTGACTCCGGTGGCCCAGACCCGCGGCCGCGACACCGGGCTCACCATCCTGGCCGGCCTCGGTTTCGCCGGCCTGCTCTGGCTGGTGCAGACCTGGGGCGGCGCCTACGTGGTGCACATGACCACCCTGGCCGGCCTGTTTGCGGTGCTGGCGGTGAGCTACAACCTCATCAACGGCGTCACCGGCCAGTTCAGCCTGGAGCCCAATGCCTTCGTGGCCTGCGGGGCCTACGTCACCGCGCTCCTGACGCTCTCGCCGGCCGAGAAGGAGATGAGCTTCATCCTGGAGCCCCTGATCTGGCCGTTGTCGGTCATCAGCCTGTCCCTGCCGGTGGCCCTGGCCATCGCCGGCCTGCTGACCGCGGCCATGGCCTTTTTGATGGGCTTCCCGGTCTTCCGGGTGCGCGGCGACTATCTGGCCATCGTCACCCTGGGTTTCGGCGAGGTGATCCGGGTCATCGCCAACAACGCCCAATCTGTGACCAACGGGCCCCTGGGCCTCAAGGGCATCCCCCACCTGACCAACCTGTGGTGGGCCTGGGGACTGGCCGCGGCCACGCTCTTCGTGGTGGTGCGCCTGGTCAACAGCTCCTACGGCCGGGCGCTGAAGGCCATCCGCGAGGACGAGACCGCGGCCGAGGCCATGGGCATCAACGCCTTCTGGCACAAGATGCTGGCCTTCACCGTCAGCGCGTTTTTCGAAGGCGTGGCCGGCGGCCTGCTGGGCCACCTCATCACCACCATCAGCCCCAGCCTCTTCACCTTCTTCCTCACCTTCAACCTGCTCATCATCATCGTGGTCGGCGGCCTGGGCTCCACCACCGGCGCGGTGCTGGCGGCGGTGCTGTTCACCTTCGGCGGCGAGTGGCTGCGGGTGGTGGAGGAGCCCATCCATCTCTTCGGCCTCAGCATCCCCGGCATCCCGGGCATGCGCATGGTGGTCTTCAGCCTGATCCTGATGTGCTTCATGATCTTCGCCCGCCAGGGCATGCTGGGCCGCAACGAATACTCCTGGCGCTGGCTCTTCGCCCTGCTGCACCGCGGGGGGCGGCGCGGGGGGCGGTCTTGAGCGAGGCGCTGTTGATGGTGGAGGGCCTCACCCGCCGCTTCGGCGGCCTGGAGGCCGTGGCCGGGCTGGACCTGCGGCTGCATGAGCGCGCCCTGATGGGCCTGATCGGCCCCAACGGCGCGGGCAAGACCACGGTGTTCAACCTGCTCGCCGGCGCGGTGCGCCCCACCAGCGGGCGCATCTTCCTGGCCGGCCGCGACATCACCGGCCTGAAGGCCCACCGCATCAACCGCCTGGGCATCGCCCGCACCTTCCAGAACATCCGCCTGTTTGGCGAACTCTCGGCCCTGGACAACGTGCTGGTGGGCTTCCACGGCCGCCTGGAGGCCAGCTTCCTCTCGGCCATCTTCCGCCTGCCGGGCTACACCGCCGCCGAGCGCCGCATGCACCAGCGGGCCGAGGAGCTGCTGGACCTGGTGGGCCTGGCCGGTCAGATGAACGAGCGGGCCGGCAACCTGGCCTATGGCCAGCAGCGCCTCCTGGAGATCGCCCGCGCCCTGGCCACCGGACCCCGGCTGCTGCTGTTGGACGAGCCGGCCGCGGGCATGAACCCCCAGGAGACCGGCCAGTTGGCCGGGCTGGTGCGCCGCCTGCGCGACGAGTTCAACCTGACCGTGCTGCTCATCGAGCACGACATGCACTTTGTCATGAACCTCTGCGAGCGCCTGGTGGTGCTGGACCACGGCAAGGTCATCGCCCGGGGCGAACCCCAGGAGGTGCAGTGCGACCCGGCCGTGATCGAGGCCTACCTGGGCGCCAGCATCGAGGTGGTGCAGGACGGGGCCTGCCGTGCTTGAGGTCACCGATCTGGTGGTCGACTACGGCGGCATCCGCGCCCTGAAGGGCGTGGACCTGGACGTGCACCGGGGCGAGATCGTCAGCCTGATCGGGGCCAACGGCGCGGGCAAGTCCACCCTGCTGGCCGCGGTCTGCGGCCTGGTGCGCCCCTCCGCCGGCCGGGTGCGCTATCAGGGCCGGGAGGTCACCGGCCACAAGGCCCACCGTCTCTCCCGCCAGGGGCTGATCCTGGTGCCCGAGGGCCGCCGGGTCTTCGCCAACCTGGCCGTGGAGGAGAACCTGATCCTGGGCGGCTACGCCCGGCCCTGGGGCCAGGAGCAGCGCCGGGACCTGGGGCGCATCTACGAGACCTTCCCCCGCCTCTTAGAGCGCCGCCACCAGAAGGCCGGCACGCTCTCCGGCGGCGAGCAGCAGATGCTGGCCCTGGGCCGGGCGCTCATGGGCCGGCCCAAGCTCCTGATGATGGACGAGCCCAGCCTGGGCCTGGCCCCGCTGCTGGTGGCCGAGGTCTTCAGGATCATCCGCTCCATCCGCGACCAGGGCGTGACCATGCTGTTGATCGAGCAGAACGCCGCCGCGGCCCTGGCCATCGCCGACCGCGGCTACGTGCTGGAGACCGGCCGGGTGGTGCTCTCCGGCAGCGGCCGCGAGCTGATGGCCGACGGCCGGGTGCAGCGCTCCTACCTGGGCATGGACTAGCGCCCCGCCGGGCCATCGGCCCGGCGCACCCGAAACCCATCCAGGAAATAACCGTCATTGCGAGGAGCAACCCGGCCGGGTTGCGACGCGGCAATCCTCCGTTGTTGCATTGCATGGAAGGTGGACCGGGAGATTGCTTCGCTGCGCTCGCAATGACAGTGAGATATTGCCCGCCAAGGGCTCATCACAGTCATGGCGAGGAGCCATTTCTCCTCCCGTCATCGCGTGGAGCCCGCCGGACGGCGTGGCAATCTCTTCAGCCTTTTGCCTTTTCCGGGTGGCCCGGACAGCCCGCTGTCCGGGTCGCTTTAGCGACAAGCAACGCGGGTGATGGCCCCTGGCGATGCGAGGTTCTTTCCACTTTCCAGTCAGTTCGCCTGCCCAAGCCCCGACCACCCGCCGCGCGTGGCACTGGGGACTTGCCGGCTCCCCTAAGAGCGGCCGGGCTACGGCGCGGGGGGCGGCCCTCCGTGGGGCAGGAGAGCAGGAAATAAGAACAAGGACGGGTGAGGAGGACAGGGGCAGACTGACTTGGGCTATCCTTCCCGCCCCGCCCTACAGCCGCCAGCCCCAGTATTGCAGGAAGCGGGGGAAGTCCCAGAGGTCGGAGTCGCGCCGGGCCCAGGGCTTGAGGCTGGTGTAGAAGGGGTTGCCGGTGCCGGCGTAGGCCTTGTCCATGCCCACCAGGCCGTCCAGGCTGACGACGCCCAGGAGCAGGGTCTCCCAGGGTTTCCAGGCCCCTTTGACGTGGCCGGCCAGCAGCCCGGACTGGTGGTAGAAGCTGGTCCGGCCGCCGCCGGGCAGGGGCAGGCGCGTGAGGTCCTCGGCCGGGGCCAGGTCCGCGGCCACCCGGTCCGGGTGGCGGGTCAGGGCCGCCTCCTCGGCCACCATGAGGCTCATCACCCGGTGCTCGCCCGGCCGCACCCCCACCACCAGGCGCGGGGCCTTCAGGCCGGCATAGTCCAGCCGGGCCGGCAGGGTCTCGCCGTAGATCTGCTGGGGCTCGCCGGTCCAGCCGGCCGGCCGGGCCGCGGCGGGCAGGCGGCTGGTCGGCGCCAGGGCCACGTAGCAGCCGCAGGTGCCCAGGGTGGTCACCAGCACCGGCCGCCGGGCGGCGTCCAGGGTCACCACCACCATGAGGCCCATGTTGCGCCCCGCGCCGATGAAAAACGGCGCCAGGCTGTAGGGCGTGGCCGGGAAATGCACCCGGTAGATCAGGTTGGTGTAGGCGCCCCGCGCGGTGGCGAACTCGCGTTGCTGCCAGTAGATCACCGCCCGGGCCGGGTCCACGCTGATCTGCTCCCAGCCCTTGGCGTCCAGCTCGGCCCGGGGCTGGCCGATGAGGTTGTGGGCCTGGTGGGGGTTGTAGACCAAAAAGGCCGGGGCGAAGCGCCGGGCCAGATCGAGGTCCGGGGCCGGGGCCGGGGAGGCGGCAGGCAGGAACAAGCGGGGACCGGGCTCGGCCGCGGGTTGGCTCAGGTGGGTGCAGCCGCCCAATAACACCAGAGCGACCGCCAGGCCGGCCGGCAGCAGGCGGCCCAGGAAGCCCATGATTGCCGATGGCTTATCCACCATGTCCGCGCGCGATCCGGATAAAGCTTGCTTTTATGCGGTCCTTAGGCAATTATACATTGTTAAGAGCAGAAGCGGACTGTCGGCTTCCCTCTTGCCTACCCCCCGATCCCAGGCGCGGGCTTGGGGACGGAAGCCGCCCCGACGGAAACGGCCCACGCAGCGGGGCCGTTTTTGTTTGCCCTTTCGGCGGGTGGGAGGCTGGCGGAGGATCAGCCCCGGCAGTCTCCCATACGGGCCATGGATGGCTTTTTCCGACAGGCTTTTAGACCCCGTTGGCCAGGTTGTCCACGATGCCGCCCCGGCGCAGGTGCTCCCGGTAGCTCGCCTCGCATTCGTGAAGGATTGAGCGCAGATAGTCCAGGTTGCGCTCCACCGAGTCCTGGTACAGGTCCCGCTCCACCCCCCAGCGGTGCTTGAAGTGCGGCCGCAGGAAGCGCTGCACCCCGCCCAGGTCGCCGTCCAGGCGCTTTTTGGCCTGGAACTCATAGAAGCCCTCGGTCTGGCGCAGCAGGTCCAGCTCGGAGCTGAAGCCGGGCAGGCGGGCCTCCTCGAACTCCTGGTAGAGCAGCAGCACCTTTTCCAGGTACATGCGGTCGGCCATCTGGGCCAGCAGGTCGGCCGCGCCCATCATCTGGCCGGCGCGGCGGGCGGCCTCGTCGCGGAAGGGGATGTCCTTGAGCGAGCGGCCCAGGATGGTGGCGGCGATGACGTGGGCGCAGTTCTCGATATCCTCGCCCCGGTAGCCGCGCTGGGAGAGGTAGTAGCTGACAAAGGCCATGGAGCGCAGCTCGTGGCCGATGGTGTACTTGGCCCCGGTGCCCTCGGTGTCTGCCAGGGTCTGGATCAGGCCGGCGTCGTGAAACAGCGCGGCGGTCACGGCCAGGTGCAGGGTGGCCGCCGGCAGGCCATCGCCCAGGCAGAACGCGCCGTGGGCCAGGCGCAGGAAGGCCAGGGTGGCGGCCAGGGCGTGCTCAAGGTCGTGATACTTGGTGTTGGCCGCGCGATAGCCGGGATATTGGCCGCGGTAGAGGCGCACGGTGTCCTCCACCGCCTGGTGCAGCGGCCCCAGGTCCAGGCCGGGGGCCATCTCGCCCAAAAGGCAATCCAGCTCGCGGGTCAGGGCCGTCACGTCGGCCGGTTGCACCAGGTCGTAAAGTTTGATGTCGTCGGGGCTCATGATGTCCTCGGCCTAGTCTGTGCGCGGATTGACGCACAGAACGGGGTCGGTTGCTGGGCGGGCTTGACACATGCCCATTGTATGCCAAGCAGCCGGCCGGAGCCAAGCCCAGAAAGCCTGTGAATGATCTTGAGAAAAGTAGGTGTGGCAGGTCAGGCTAACTTTTTGGGAACTGGCGGAGAGAGAGGGATTCGAACCCTCGGTAGAGCTTTATGGCCCTACACTCGCTTAGCAGGCGAGCACCTTCGGCCTCTCGGTCATCTCTCCGCGTCGGGCCGGAACCACAAATTTTAATAGGTTGGCGGAGGGAGTAGGATTCGAACCCACGGACCTTGCGGTCAGCGGTTTTCAAGACCGCCGCCTTAGACCACTCGGCCATCCCTCCGCAAGCGTCACCGTGCGCGCCGCATGAGGCCAAGCCCGTGGGGCCTAGTCCGGCAACCCCGCCGGGACCCTGGCACTATGTACCATCGCCCCCCCAAAGCGTCAACCACTACCTGGCCCTAAAAGGCCGCAAGAAACCCAGCCGTCCGACCCGGCCGGCTGGGTTGCGCCAACCCGTGCTCCCGCCCGCGGCGGCCTAGGCCTTGGTCTTCTCCTGGCCGACCTTGTCCTCGATCTTCTCGGACCGGGCGCTGGTGTCTTCCACCTTGTCCTCGCTCACGTTGCCCTTGAAGTTCTTGATGGCCTTGCCCAGGTTCTGCCCGATCTGGGGCAGCTTGCCCGCGCCGAAAATGAGCAGCACGATCACCAGGATGATCAAAAGTTCGGGAATGCCGATGCCGCCGATCATGCCTTTCCTCCCTGGTGGGGGCGCGCAGGCCCCCAAAACCTAGTCCTGGTGCTCCTGCATGAGGCGCAGGAACTCGGCCGAGCGCCGGAAGTCGTCGCAGGCCCGCATGTGGCTGAGCCAGGCCCGCCACATCTCGGCCCAGCGCGGGGTGTGCCAGAAGGCCTCCACCTGGTGCTGGTCGCGATCCTCCGCCGGCTGGCGCTCGAGGCGGCGGAAGGCCTGGTATTCCTCTAGGCAAGGACCGCAGAAGGGATAGGGGGCCTCGGGCGGAGGCACCACCGCCTCCTCGATGGCCATGCCGCAGTGGGCGCAGCGGCGCGGGCACATCCCGCACGAAAGCGCTCCGGCCACGGCTGCGGCGCGCTTGCGGGCCTGGTCTTCCAGGCGCTTTCGACCCTGCTTATGGCGCTGGTTGAGGTCGATTACCTCGGCCATGGGCCACCCCCGGCAATTACGCCAAAACCATACCAGCCCTAAGGTTTGGCGTCAATCGCCCCCACCCGCACCGTGACGCGGGAGGCCGGCCGGCTGTCGGGCAGGGCCAGGTAGGCCAGCCCGGCCAGGACCAGGCCGCCGGCCATGAACAGCCAGGCCGGCGCGAAGGCCGCCGGGTGGCCCAGCTCGTGGGGCCGGGCCGCCACCAGCGCGCCGGCCGCCTGCATCACCACCGCCGGGCCCAGCATGGTGAACAGGTTGATGCCGGTCATGGCCGTGCCCTGCACCGGCCCCGGCACCAGCTCCTTGACGTGGGCGTACATGATCTGGCCCGGCGCCGACGCGAAGCCGATCAGGGCGAAGAGCCCGTGCACCGCCCACCAGGGCGCGCCGTCCTGCAACCCGGCCAGGGACCAGGTGAGCAGCGCCGAGGCGAAAAGCGCCGGCGCGATCACCCATTTGCGGCTGCCCAGCCAGCGGTCGCTCAGGTTGCCGGTCAGCGGCAGGCCGATGATGTGGGCCACGGTCAGGGTGGTCAGCGCGTTGCCGGTTTCCAGCTTGCTCCAGCCCAGGGCGGTCATCAGGAAGGGACCGGCCCAGAGCCCCATCAGGGCCGCGAAACAGCCATAGCGGAAGAAGGTGCCCAGACAGATGGCCCAGAAGGCCGGACGGTAGAGCACCTGGCCCAGGCCGGACCAGGGCTTGGCCCGCTTCAGCTCGGTGAAGGCCCCGCCGGCCGGCCGGTCCCTGACCACCAGCACCACCATCAGGGTCTGGGCCGCGTGCAGGATGGCGATGGCCGCGAAAGCCCAGCGCCAGCCCCAGCCCGAGGCCAGCCAGGCCAGGGGCGTGGCGGCCAGGAGCCCGCCCAGGTAGCCGACGCCCACCAAGAGCCCGCTCAGGGTGGCGAAGACCTGGGGCGGGAACCAGGCGGCCAAGAGCGCCAGGGCCCCCATGAGGTTGCAACTCATGCCGATGCCCAGCAGGACGCGGCCCACCAGGGCCACGCCGTTGTCGTGGGCCAGGGCGAAGGCCCCGGCCCCCACCAGCCCGGCCAGGGAGAGCGGGATGATGGCCCGGCGCGGCCCCACCCGGTCCAGGGCCAGGCCCAGGGGTATCTGGCTGGCGGCGAAGGCATAGAAAAACGCGGCCGAGAGCGTGCCCAGATCCTCCACGGTCAGCCCCAGGTCCCGGATCAGGTCCTCGCTGATGACGGTGTTGGAGACCCGGTAGAACTGGGAGAGCACGAAGCCCAGGCTGGCCACCGCAAAGATGGCCCAGGCCCGGCCCCGCTGGGCTTGGCTGGTTGGACTGGTCATGGTTCCTCCCGCCTCCGGCATGACGGCCTTCATGGTAGCACCGCGGCCGCCCGGCGCAAACCCGCCCGGCTTTCCCGCCCCGAACCGGGGCCTTTTTAGGTATACTGCACCAAAAGAGCAGACTTACACCCCGCGCGCCGCCACCATTAGCATGAGGAGCACCATCCATGGAAGAATGCAGCGTAAAGCTCAATCGGGTCATGGCCGCCCTGGACCTCTCCGGCTATAGCGAGACCACCTTTGTCCACGCCCTGACCCTGGCCCGGGCCCTGGGCACCGAGCTGATCATCCTGAACGTGATCAACAGCCGCGGCATGGAGGTCCTGGACCGCCTGGGCGCCGAGGGCTACAACATCAGCTTCGAACAGTACGCCGACACGGTGAAGAAGGACCGCACCGCGGAGTTTGAGAAGGAGTATCTGTCCCGGGCCGGCGGCGTGCCCACCCGCCTGATCTTCAAGGTGGGCCTGCCCTACGACGAGATCATCAAGACGGTCAAGGAGGAGAACATCGGCCTGGTGGTCATGGGCACCAAGGGCCGCACCAACCTGGCCGGCACCCTGTTTGGCACCACGGCCGAGAAGGTCTTCCGCCGCGCCACCTGCCCGGTGGTCTCGGTGCGCGGTCCGGAGCACTGCCGCCTGCCGTAGCTCGAGCTGGGCTCTTACGTTAATCCCCGGCCGGGGGCGGTCCACGCCGCCTCCGGCCGGTGTCTTTTCGCGCCCGGTCCGGACGGCATTATGCTAGACTGGTGTGGATGATTAGCCAAGAGGAGGGCGCGGTGAAGGATGCCGGCCTGGCCTGGGGTCTGGGCGCGTGGGTGGCGGCGGCGCTCAACGGGTGCAACATGTACTCAATTTGGGCGAAAGACTCTTTCGCGATGCGGGAAGAGCCGTTAGTCATCGGTCTTTACGCCCTGCCCGCCGCCTGGCTGTTCTGCGTGGCGGCCATGCTCCTGACCCGCCAGCGCCGCCTGGTCTGGTACTGGTGGGTGGCCGTGTCGCTGCCCGGTGTCGCCAACTTCTGGTTATTTTTCCTGTGGATATCCTTAATGTCCACCACCACCGTCCATACCTCCGGGTCGCCCGCCCCATTCTAGGCGTGGTCAACGCATCCATCAGTCGCATGGCCTGCGGCCCCCGGCCTTGAACGGCCGCCGCCGCAGCGCCCCGGCCGTCTCCGGCCGGCGCGCTGCATGGCCCCCTCGCCTGGCATGAGTGAAACGCCTCCCTGGCCTTTCGCCTGCCTGGGGCGCGATAGTTGCCGGCAGCAACGCTGGACCGCGGGAGGCGACATGCCGGCAAGACCCAAACTGAGAGTGCTAGGTTATCGTTGGTCGAGCAGCGGCGGGCGCCGGGCCTGCCCCCAATGCGCCGAGCTGCACGGCAAGGAGTTCTATTTCAGGCCCAGTGGGGGGGCAGCTATCGGTGGACGAGATGCCCGAACCGCCGTTGCACCCCAACTGCCGCTGCACAATCCTTGCGATCGTTGAGTTTGATGCAGGCCAACCGGAATCGGGCAACAGCGCTGTTGTAAACGAAAGTAAACCGGACCATAGCTCACATCATCCGAGTATAAAACCATACATGAAGGACATTATTCGTATACCATATTTAGGACTGATCATCCGCACAGATGGAAGCAGCCGCATTCCCATCTGGGGCAAGTACTGTGGCCCCAACTGGAATAGAGGGCGTGACACCTACGATATGGAAACACGACCTGTTTGGGACGAAGCCCCAGAAGATGACATGGATGCTCGTTGTCGTGACCACGATAATTGTTATGATTACTTTCGAGAGACGGAATGTGACTGGATGCTCGTACGTCACTTAGAAAGCCTCCCGGAGGACCCCAGGCGCTGGGAAAATCCACCAACAACAAAACAAGAAATTTAAGATGCGAAAACGTACCGTAACCTTGCAATTTGGTTGTTTAAACGTAAAATGGAAGCAGACTCAATAAAACATTTTTTAGGCGGGAAAGAGGAATCGATTATCTCACCATAGAGGTGTGTTATGAAAATTGCCGAAAGTACAGTTTATGGGTTGATGGCATGGGGTGTTGGTTTATGGACGGTTTCAATGCATTTCGTTATAGCGTTTGATTATCACATGTTTTTTGGAACCTTAGTCAGCCCACTCTTGTGGATATTTTTCATGTTCATGATGGTGAAAAAAAGAAACATAAATATGGTCCGCTTGTGGTGGGCTTGGCTTTCAGCACCGCTTGCGTTGTCCTACGTAATAATCAATTATTTCCTATACCAAATTATTTTTAACTATAAACCTTAGTTAGGATCAACGCTGAGCATTTGGAGGCAACCATGTCTGACCCCATCAGGCAATTCGAAAGCTACATAAATAACCTTATAGCAGTCGGTTTCGTGGCTCAGTGGATAAGAGTGAGATCTGAGTGGGAGCCCAAGATCATCAATGATATTGAATTAATAGTAAATGAGTGTTTGCGCAATCTGTTGGCTATGATAGATAATTCAAATACGGTGAACAATTTATATAGCGCAAGCGCGTGGCAGAATACCAAATTATAGTGCATCGATGTCGTTAATAAGTACCTCTCATGCATTACTACCACAATTATAAAAATGCTCAGTTCAGAGATCACCTGTTTGTATGAAATATTGACTCTCAACCATTTAATTCCGGGTGATGCAAACCTTGGAAGCCTCCATCCCGACCCCGCGCATGCCTTGGCGCGGCTGGCCGGCGGTCACGCCCTGGAAGCAGCCGTGACCCGCAGCCTGGCTGACTTCCTGCTGCGGGTGCGGGACGAGTTGGAGCGCACCCGCGCCGGCCAGTTTGAGCCTGCCGATCTGCCGCAACGCCTGAAAGCGCTCACCGCATCCTGGCAATCGCGGTTGGAGGCGGTCGGCCGCACCGCCGTGCATGCGGCCTTCAACCGGACCAAGCTGGCCATCAGCAGCCGATTTGCCTGAACCCCTTAGTTTCTATAGCCCCCCCGCCGCCCGCACCGGCGGCTCCTGGTCCGCGGCCAGTAGATCCAGCATGGCGTCCAGGTCGGCGGTCTTGAGCGACTGGCGGCAGAGGCACTGGCACAGGAAGTCGATGGCCTTGGGCGAGGCGATGGGTGCGAAGCCGTGCACCCACCGGGCCTCGGCCTGGCAGAGCGCGGCCTGGTCCGCGCCCCCGGCCAGGCGCTGGACGAGGCCCTGGTGATAGTCGCGGGTGGCGGCCAGGGCTTTCAGCATGAACTCGCGCAGCTCGCCGTGCACCGCGCCGTTGTGGCTCAGGAGCGCCAGATTGGCCGGCAGTTGGGCCATGCGGGCGATGCTCGCCACGTAGTCGCGCAGGCTGGCGAAGTAGTTGGGCCAGATCAGGTCCAGGTCCGGGTCGAAATAGCCGGTCATGTCGCCCAGGGCGGCCACGCCCTGGGCCGCGGCGTGGTAGGACACATGGCAACCGGAGTGGCCCGGGGTGTTGTGGGCGGTCCAGACCACGCCGCCGCCCAGGTCGATGGAGTCGCCGTCGGCCAGGACCTTCTCCACCCGCAGGCCGTAGTCGTCCATCTCCGGCAGCGGGCCGGCCAGATCGCCGTTGTTGATGAAAATTTTCTGGATCATGCGGTCGGCGGGCAGGAATTGCCCCAGGCCCTGGGGCGAGTGCAGATGGGCGGCGGCCTTGACCCCGGCGGCCAGGATCAGGTGGGGCCAGCGCTGGCGCAGGCGGGGCGCCGCGCCGATGTGGTCGGCGTGGGTGTGGGTCAGGGCCAGGTAGCGGATGCGCTCCGGGGCCACGCCCAGGCTGGCGATTTGATCGGCGATGAGCTCGGCGGTGGGCGAGGTGCCGCCCTCGATGAGCATGCCCGCCTCGCCCAGGGAGAGGTAGACCGGAAACTTGGCGGTGCCCAGTTGGTAGAGGTCCGAGCCGAGGCGGATGGCGGGGTGGGTCTGGGCGTCCATGGCGTTGTCTCCAAAAAAGCTTGGCGTTTGGGCAAAAAGAAAGGCCGCGGGCAGGTTCTGCCCACGGCCTCGTTAGTCGCTATGTTTCAGTCAACTAACCCGTAGGCAGACCTCTCCCGCTAAAGAAAAAGCTAAATCGGGTGGAGAGCAGGGCGTGCATCGCGGGTCGTTTCCCCCTGGGGGTGACTGATGATGGCAATATAGCTAGTCCATTATCGCCGAACTGTCAACACCACAATTTCGTGACAAGCCTCAGGGCGCCATGGCCGGGCGTTGCAGGGCCTTGGGCACCCACCAGCGGATGAAGTTGTAGCTGATGCCGGCCGGCGCGGCCTTGATGCCCTGGAAGCGGCTGTGCACGATGGGCAGGGCGTCGGAGACGTAGAGGAAGGTGTAGGGCGCGTCCTCGGCCAGGATGCGCTGCACCTGGTCGTAGATGGCCTTGCGCCGGGCCACGTCGAAGGTGCGCCGGCCCTCGATCAGCAGCTTGTCCAGCTCGGGGTTGCGGTAGTAGTTGAAGTTCAGCTTGCCGGGGCCGATGTTGTGGCTGCTGAAGATGTCGTAGAGGTCCGGGTCCTGGGGGATGGTCCAGGCCAGCAGCACCGCGTCAAAGCGGCCCTTGTTGATGAACTCGCGGATGAAGGCCGCCCACTCGATGATGCGCAGCTCCATCTTGACGCCCAGCTCCATCAGCCGGCGCTGGATGATCACCGCGGCGTTCTTGCGGTAGGCGTTGCCCTGGTTGGTCAGGAGCACGAACTCAAAGGGCTTGTCGTCCTTGCGCAGGATGCCGTCGGCGTCGCGTTGCCAGCCGGCCTGGGCGAATAGCTCCAGCGCCCGCGCCGGGTCGTAGGGATAGCGCTGCACGTCCGGGTCGTACCAGGTGGTGCCGGGCTTGTAGGGCCCGCTGGCCACCTGGCCCAGGCCCAGCAGCACGCCCTCGATGATCTCTTTTTTGTTGATGGCGTAGGAGAGCGCCCGGCGCACCCGCAGGTCCTGGAAGCGCGGGTCCTGGAGGTTCCAGCCGATGTAGGTGTAGGCGCTGGCGGTGTAGCGGTACTTCCGGAAGTTGGTGCGGAAAAAATCGTTCTCGGTCTGGCGGCGGTACTGCAACGCGGTCAGCGAACTCCAGTCCACCCCGCCCGAGCGCAGCTCCAAAAAGAGCGTGGCCATGTCCGGGATGATGCGGTAGACCACGTTGTCCAGATAGGCCCGCCCCTCCCAGTAGCCCGGAAACGCTTTCAGCTCCACCTTGGCCCCGGTCTGCCAGTCGGAAAGGGTGTAGGGCCCGGTGCCCACCGGGCGGCGGTTCAGGGGGCTGGTGCGGGGGTCCTTGCCCTCCAGCAAATGGGCCGGCATCTGGGCCAGGGTCCAGGAGGCCAGGCCGGGGGCGAAGGGCTCGCTGTAGGTGACCCGGAAGGTGCGCTCGTCCGGGGCCTCGGCCGCCTTCACCTTGAGGTAGTCGCCGGAATACGGCGTGGGGGTGTTGGGGTCGGTCATGAAGCGCCAGTTGAACAGCGCGTCGCGGGCGGTGTAGGGCGCGCCGTCGTGGAACTTCACCCCCTGGCGCAGCCTGAAGGTGATGGTGAGCCCGTCCTCGCTCACCTGCCACGATTCGGCCAGGTCGCCGATCAGGTTCAGGTTCGCGTCATATTTGATCAGCCCGTTGTAGCAATAGCCGCCCATCTCGTGGCTGGCCGAGTCGCTGGTGAGCATGGGGATCATGCTGGTGGCGTCGCCGATGGCCCCGATGACGATGGTGCCGCCCAGGTCGGGAGCCTGGCCGGGCTTCTGGTCGGCGGCGGTGGCCGGGGCGGCGGCCCCAGCCGGCGTGACCGGCATGCCCGGCAGCGCGGCCAGGGCCAGCAGCGAGCAGAGCGCGGCCAGGCGGATGCGGCGCGGCCAGGCGGTGGATTCGAGCCTGCGGGCGGGGTCGAGTTTGGGCATGGGCATGTTCCCCAAAGGGCGGCGGCCAATGGCGACTCAGGCCAGTCTAGCCGGCGGGGCCATGACTTACAAGCACTTAGGCGCGTTAGCTTTCTTGACCCGGCCCCGCCCTCTTGCTAGTATGCCCCCAAACTGTTTCCGGAGGTTTGCCAGCGTGGACGCCCAGCAAGTGCTAGAACTGATCAAGAGCCGGCGCAGCGTGCGCAAGTTCAGCGACCGCGCCGTGGAGCCGGAGCTGATCGAGCAGATATTGGAGGCCGGGCGCTGGGCCCCCAGCGGCACCAACAACCAGGCCTGGCGCTTCGTGGTGGTGCGCGACGAGGCCGTGAAGGCGGCCATCGCCGAGTGCACCCGCTACACCCCGGTGGTGAATCAGGCCGCGGTGCTGATCCCGGTCTTCATCCACAAGCCCTCGATGTATCATGAGGCCAAGGACCACCAGGCCATCGGGGCCTGTTTGCAAAACATGGTGCTGATGATCCATGCCCTGGGCCTGGGGGCGGTGTGGCTGGGCGAGATCCTCAAGAACGCCGACCGGGTGCGCGAGATCTGCGGCCTGGGGCCGGACCTGGAGCTGATGGCCGTGGTGGCCCTGGGCTGGCCGGGGGCCACCAACCAGAAATCCGAGCGCAAGCCCCTGGGCGAGCTGGTGCTGGCCCGCCTGGGCTGATAATGCCTTTTTTGGGAGGGGAATCCGTGATGAAGCCGGTCAAATTCGCGCTGTGCCTCGTGCTGATCGCCGCCATGGCCCTGGCCACGGGCTGCTCGCTGGTCTCCGGCGGGGACGCCAAGGCGGACGAGGACAAGGGCCGCCAGGGCGCGGTGGGACGCTACTACGACTTCGACGACATCCAGGTGCCGGTGCAGCTCAAGCTGAACAAGGACGCCTCGATCCTGTTCAAGGTGGGGGCCTTCAAGGCCGGGGTGCTGGTCTTCGAGGACAACCTGGAGCTGGAGAGCCTGATCAACTTCTTCGTGGACTCCATGGCCAAGGACAACTGGACCCTGAAGAGCAGCTTCAAGTACCCCAAGTCGGCGTTGTTCTTCGCCAAGCCGGGCAAGACCTGCGTGATCCAGATCACCGAGAGCACCTTCAAGACCACGGTGGAGATCTGGGTCGCGCCCGCGAATTAGAGGGGTCGAATTAAAAACTCGGCCTGTTCGGAGGGGGGTGGGGGGGGGGGGGGGGGGGGGGGGCCCCCCGGGGGGCCCCCGCCGCCGC
>JAZDHW010000324.1:0-4148 GCA_043805555.1 Pseudomonadota bacterium | reverse complement strand
GTCAACGCCGGCCAGTACCGGCCCCACGTCTGGGACCCGCGCGCGCAAACCTGGGAGGCCTGCCCGCCGGTGGAGCGGCCCATCCGGGTGGGCTTCCACTTCGCGGCCTTTCACAGCCCCTTCGTGAATCTGAGCAAGATCGCGGCCCAGTCCATCCGCGGCCAGTCCGACCCCAAGGCCGAGGTGACGCTGTTCAACAAAATGCTGGCCCTGCCATATCGCAGCGAGCAGGCCATCAGGTCGGAAGACCTAATCCTCGCGCTCTGCGACGAGCGGCCGCCAGGCCTAGTGCCGTCTGACGCCGTGGCCCTGACCGCCTGCGTGGACGTGCAGCGCGCCGGCTTCTACTTCACCATCCGGGCCTGGGCCCCGGGGCCCGAGCGCGAGTCCTGGCTCGTGCGCGCCGGCTTCGTGGATTCCTGGGCCGGCCTGGAGAAAGTGTTATTCGATGACCACTACCTGGACCCCGAGGGCCGCGCCTGCGTGATCGTCTTCGGCCTGGTGGACTCGGGCGACGGTGAGATGACCCGCGAAGTGTACGACTGGTGCCAGGCCCACCCGCCCTACCGACCCAGCAAGGGCTATGAGCAGCTCCGGGCCCAGCCCTTCCGCCAGACCAAGCTGGACACCCACCCCGGCCTGATCCGCTTCGACGTGTCCACCAACTTCTACAAGTCGGACTTGCTGGACGGCAAGCTGCGCATCAGTCCGGGAGATGCCGGCGCCTGGCGCCTGCATTCCAACTGGCCCGATGGCAAGCTGCCAACCGATGGCCGCGGCCTGGGACTCTTGACCGACTACGCCCGCCAGCTCTGCTCGGAGACCAAGGACGAGCGCGGGCTCTGGCAAAACCCCCGCCGCCGGGCCAACCATTTCCTGGACTGCGAGGTCCTGCAACTGGTCTGCGCCGATTACCTCGGCATCCGCTACATGGCCTCGGAAGAGCCGGAAGCAACAAAAGATGAAACTCGCCACCAACCAATTATCGGGAGTCACAGCCGATGGTGAGCAAGGCCAATATATTGAATGGAATGAAGGAAATCGCCCAGTTCGCGGGATTCAGCGAGGCCACCGTGGTCAAGCACAAGAAAAATTACCCCGGCATGCCGATTAGGCTTGAAGGCGCGCGCTGGATTGGGGACCCGGAGAAACTCGAACAGTTTTACAAGGACCTCGCCAACGGCGAGACCGAGAAGTGGAACAGCGGCAGTTAGGGCGCGTAGGGTAAGTTCAACGGCCAGGGCTTGACAGCAAACCTGCCTAACCGTACATTTAGGCAGGAGGTGAGAAACATGCCCAGCCTATCCACCATGCAGGCCCGGGACCGCCTTTCCGAGGTGGTGAACCAGGTGGCCTACGGCAAGGAACGGGTCACTTTGACCAGGCGCGGCAAGGCCTTGGCGGTGATCGTGCCCTTGGAGGACTTGGAACTGCTCCAGGCCCTGGAAGACAAGATCGACCTGGAGGAAGCCCGCAAGGCCTTGGCCGAACCCGGCGAGAACATAACCCTTGACCAGCTCAAGGCGGAACTAGGCTTCTAACCCGCCGTGGCATATCGAGTTGAAATCAGGCCCAGCGCCCGGCGCCAAATGAAGAAGCTGCCAAGAGAAGTCCAGGGCCGGATCATTGCCCGCCTGACGGCCCTGGCCGACGATCCCCGGCCGGCCGGAGCCGAACTCATCCAAGGCAAGGAAGGTGTATACCGGGTGCGGCTGGGCCAGTATCGCCTGCTCTACCAAGTGGAGGACGCGGTTTTGAAGATTCTGGTGGTTCGGGTGGCCCACCGCAAGGAAGTCTATCAGCACATGGACCGTATATAGCCTCGTTCCTTCCAACCTCCCTTCTCAAACCCGTTCCCCAAAACCCTGTCAAGCTCAATAGAGCTCATTGAAGCTCATTGAGCCTCATTGAAGCTCATTTAAGCTCATCTAAGCTCATTCATCAAAACGGCCAAAATCCCGGGTTAGCCTCCTCGCAAGGAGGCTGGCATGGGCACTGGCGCTTTCACAACCTGGTCGGCACTTGCCGCGATGATGCGCGACGACCTTGCGTCGGGCAACTGGCGCACGGTCTCTTCCTACTCCCTGGGCGGCCCGGTCTCCCAGACCATCACCTACCGAAGCTTCGATGAGTTCCTGAAGCTGCTGGCCTTGGTGGAGGCCCGGGCGGCCGAGGAAGCCTTGCCGTCCTTCAACGGCCAGATCATCACTACCCTGGGCGGGGGCTTCTGATGCCCCGCTGGTCGTACAGGCTGGGCGGGTTCATCGACGAGGTGATCCTGGCCATCAGCCCCACCCGCGGCCGTTCCCGCCAGGAGGACCGCTTCCTGGCCGAGACCCTGCGCCAGTACGCGGCGGCCAAGACCAACGTGCAGACCGGCTCCTGGGGCCACTCCGACCCCGACGCCAACCGGGTCATAGGCGATTCGTCACCCAGGCTGCGGGCCCGCATCCGGCAGTTGGTGCGGGATTTCCCCTTTTTCGCCCGCGTCTTGGAGGTGGCCGTCAACCTCTGCATCAGCACCGGCGTCAGCCTGCAATACCTCATGGCCATGGCGGATGGCACGGTGATGAAGGACGTGAACCGCCGGGTGGAGGAGGCCTGGGCCGAGTTTTGCGAACTGGTGGACGCGGCCGGGCGGCTGGACTTCGTGGAGCTGCAACGGCTGGCCCGGCGCCAGGAGATGGAAGTTGGGGAGTGCTTCGCGGTGACCCCATTGGACCCCGAGGATTACGCGGCGCCGTTGAAACTGCAGATGTACGAGCCGGAATGGCTGAACGGCTATGGGGCCAGCATCTCGGCCGACCGGGAGATCATCCAGGGCGTGGAGGTGGACCGGCGATCGGGTCGCATCCTGGCCTATCACCTGGAGGACCCGGAGCACTGGGGCCGGCCGCAGCGGGTGGAGCGGGAGTTCGCGATCCATACCTTCCAGACCCTGCGGCCGGGCCAGGTGCGGGGGGTTAGCCCCCTGGCCGCGGCGGTGCTGTCGGCCCACGACATTGGCGAGTACATCGGGGCCGAGGTGGACGCGGCCAAGAAGGCGGCGGCCTACCTGGCCACAGCAAAGAGCCCCAACCCGGCCCAGTACGCCATGCTGCGCAGCAAACCGGACCCGGACAGCGGCACCCGGGTGCGGGACCTGGGCCGGGGCATCATCGAGGTGCTGCACAGCACCGAAGATTTCAAGCTTCTGGACAACAACCGCCCCGGGGCCCAGTTCGAGGCCACGGTCAACTTCATCACCCGGATGATCGCGGTGACCGCGGGCCTGAGCCCGGAGCTGGTCTCCGGCGATTATCGCGGCATCAACTTCAGCAATCTGCGGGGCATCCGCTCCGACCTCCTGCAGAACATCCGGCCCATCCAGCGGCGCTTCGCGCGCCAGTTCTGCCAGCCGATCTTCACGCGCTGGCTGGACGCCATGGTGCTGAACGGGTCCCTGCAGCTGCCCAACTACTGGCAACAGCGGGCGCGCTATCACCGGGCGGCCAAGTGGCAGCTGCCGGGGATCGAGGGCGTGGATCTTCTCAGAGAAGCGCGGGGGGCTATCACCCTGCTGGCCGGCGGCCTGGACGCCCCCCAGGAGTACCTGGCCCGGCGGGGCCTCGATCCCCGGGACACCTTGAAGGCCATCGCGGAATTCAAGCGCATGGCCAAGGAAGAGGGCCTGGAGCTGGACTGGGGCCGGCAGGCCTTGAAGACCAACCCCGCGGCCCTGGGAGCGAGCGGCAATGCGTAGAGCGGGCATGCATCCAAGCCAGGTCCTGGGCGCCAGAGCCCAGGCGGAAGCGGACATCCAGACCCGGGGGGCGCGGCTGCTGTGCGGCCGGGGTGGCCCTTCGACCTTCAACGAGTCGGAACGCTCGGTGGAGGTGGTGGCGGCCACGGAAGCGCCGGTGCGGGTTTTTGACTTCCAGCGCTGGGAAGAGGTGGACGAGGTGCTCCTGATGAGCGGCCTCAACCCCCTGCCGGAGCAGGTGCCGCTCTTGGATGCCCATTCGCGCGGGAGCGCGGTCTCGGTGCTGCTGGGCAGCGCGCGGGGCTTCCGGGTGGATGGCGAGCGCCTGCTGGCCCGGGCCGGGCTGTCGCAGGTGGAGGCCGGGGAAAAGGCCCTGACCCTGATCCGGGAGGGGCACCTCACTGAC
>JAZDHW010000323.1:0-2049 GCA_043805555.1 Pseudomonadota bacterium | reverse complement strand
CCCACCTGCAACCCTACATCTGCTCCATCGTGCGCCAGGGCCTGGAGCTGGTCTTGCAGGGCGGGGCCGAGGTCTGCGACGGGTTCCTCTTCCCCCACACCTGCGACTCCATCCAGAACCTGGCCTCGGTGGTCAACGACTACATCGGCCTGAAAACACCCTGCTATTTTTTCTACCACCCCAAGGCCCCCTACCGGGATTCGGCCCGGGTCTACTACCGCGGCCAGTTGGACGCCCTGGCCCAGGCCCTTCAGCCCCAGTTCGGCCCGGTCGACCCGGACGAGCTCAAGCGCCGGGTGGCCCAGGGCCGGGAGCTGGCCCGGCTTATGCGCCGGCTCTACGACCTGCGCGCGGCCGGCCGCCTGACCAGCGGCAACGCCCAGCTCTACCAGGCCCTGCGCCGGGCGGAGTGGATGCACCCCGACGACCTCATCCCCTGGCTGGAGGGCTTCCTCACCGGCGCCGAGGGCGTTGGCCCGGCCGGGGCGCGCGTCATCCTGAGCGGGGTGGTGCCCAACCCGCCCGAGCTGCTGACGCTCCTGGACGAGCGGGGCGCGGTGGTGGCCGCCGACGACCTCATCGTGGGCAGCCGGCGGTTTTTGTTCACCGAAAGCGCAGCCGCCAACCCCCTGGACGCCCTGACCGAGCAGTATTTCAGCCTGCCGCCCTGCACCACCAAGGATTCGCCCCTGGATGAGCGCCTGGACTGGCTGACCGGCCTGGCCAAGGCCAGCGGGGCCAGGGGCGTCATCTTCCACCTGGTCAAGTTCTGCGAGCCCGAGCTTTTCGACCTGCCCATCCTGGCCGAGGAGCTCAAGCTCAAGGGGCTGCACACCATCATGGTGGACTGCGAAATCAACCAGGGCCTCTCCGGCCAGATCGCCACCCGGATCGAGGCCTTCCTGGAGATGCTGGCCTAACCGGCCCGCGCCCGGCGCGCCCGGCGCGGCGCGCGGGCGGGAGGATCACATGTCGCTGTTGGGCAAGATCAAGTTCCAGGCCATGAAGGACATCGGGGCCCCGGCCCTGATGGCCATGGGCCGGGCCGGCAAGAAAAAGAAGCCCCGCAAGGACCCGCCGCCCTACTTCGGCCCGCCCTTGCAGAGCGCCAAGCAGCTCAAGGAGATGATGACCCGGCATTATTTCCTGGCCCGCTACGCCAAGGGGGCGCGGCCGGTGGCCTGGGTCACCAGCGGCGCGCCGGTGGAGCTCTTGCGCGTCTTCGATTTCTACACCGTCTACCCGGAGAACCACGGCGCGCTCTGCGGCGCGGCCCGCATGGGCTCCACCCTGTGCCAGGCGGCCGAGGAGCACGGCTATCACCAGGATCTCTGCTCCTACGCCCGCATCGACCTGGGGCATCACTTCACCGGCCAGACCCCGGCCGGCCGCCTGCCCCGGCCCGACCTGCTTTTCGCCAGCAACAACATCTGCCAGACGGTGATGTACTGGTACAAGTGCCTGGCCCACTACTGGAACGTGCCGCTGCTGCTCTTTGACGCGCCCTACAACTTCGGCGACATCACCCGACTGGACATCGACTTCATGGTGGCCCAGCTCAAGGAGATGATCCCCATCCTGGAGGGCGTCTCGGGCAAAAGGTTCAGCCGGGACAAGTTCTCCGAGATCCTGGCCCTGGGCAAGGAGACCAGCCTGCTGTGGGGCCAGGTGCTGGCCATGATGAAGCACCGCCCCGCGCCCATGACCATCTTCGACGCCTTCGTGCACCTGGCCCCGGTGGTCAGCCTGCGCGGGCTCAAGGTGTCGCACAACTACTACAAGCTGCTCCTGGCCGAGCTTGAGGAGCGGGTGGCCAAGGGCGTCGGCGCGGTGATCCCCGAGAAAAAGCGCCTGATGTGGGACAACATCGCCATCTGGTTCAAGGTGCGCGAGTTCGCCGAACTCTTCGCCAGCCACGGCATGAACTTCGTGGCCGCCACCTACACCAACGCCTGGGCCGAGACCATCCACCACCTGGACGACACCCAGCCCTTCGAGTCCATGGCCCGGGCCTACGGCCTGGTGATCCTGAACAACAACCTCAACCAC
>JAZDHW010000322.1:0-17042 GCA_043805555.1 Pseudomonadota bacterium | reverse complement strand
GCGAAGCCCCACCAGCCCGGCCAGGGCAGGTTCCAGGTGAACTGGCCCTGGGCGTCGGTCTTGACCACCTGGGTTACGTAAGCATCGCCGGGGGCCTTCTTCTTGCCGTCGGGGTTGTAGAACTCCACCTCCACGTCGGCGTTGGCCAGGGGCTGGCCCTTATAGACCACCTTGGCGCTGAAGCTGTTGCCGGCCCAGAGTCCGTAGGGACGGGTCAGCGGGATCATCTCCACCTTCTGCCCCACGGCTACGTCCCAGCCCTCCATCAGGCCCAGGGCGCTGACCACGGTCTTGGTGTAGTGGATGATGAACTTGTCCTCGGCCGGCTCCCAATAGGCGGGCGGGGTCATATAAAGGATGTAGTCGCCTGGCTGCTTGATGGCCAGGCTGCCGGCCCAGGTGGTCATGCCGTTTTTCTTGACCGGCTTGAGCCCCGGCAAGAGATCGATCTTCTTGCCGTCGATGAGATAGCCCACCTCCACCGGCTGGCCCAGCTCCAGGCCCTGGTTCTCCATGGGGTGCCAGAAAAGGTAGCTGAGGGCGACGGTCTTGGGGTCGCTCTTCTCCACGGTGTTTTTTTGCGGAATGATCATGCCGAAGTGGGCCAGGGCCGGCGCGGCGGTCAGGGCCAGGCCCAGGGTCAATACCAGGATCAGGGCCAGCTTCTTGCGCTGCATGGCGAATCCTCCTTTGGGGCCGCGATGGGTGACGACGCGCGAGGCTGTGCGCCAAGGCGTTGCGCCCCCGTGGCGGTCTTCCTGACCGGTGCTGGTTATGTGAGCTGGTGCAGGATTGGGCCCCGCGCGGGGCCCGGCCTTCCGGCCTGGGGAGGATCTTCCTGATCCCGAGTGCCTTTAACTATCGGCCCGCTGGGCGATGGTGTCAAGCTTTTCGGTGGTTCACCTGAGGTGGCTCATCGCCTAAGCCCACATCGACCCCTGGGCCGCGCGCAGCAGAAACGCCGAACGCGAAAGCCCCTGCCGCCGCGCGGCCTGGTCGATGCGGATCAGTTCACTCTCAGGCAGGGTGATGTTCACCCGCACCGACTTGGTGGGTTCCTGGTCCAGGCCCACCAAAAAGGCAACCGCGTCCGTGTTGGCCGGGTCCGCCATTACGGCGTCCAGGGTCAGTGGTTCAGGAATCGCCTCCCCGTCCTCTAGCAGGCCGGCCAGGTGCAGCTTGAGGGCCTCGGCCGCGTTGCGCCGGGCCTCCTCCAGGTTCTCGCCGGCGCTGACGCAACCGGGAAAATCGGGGAAATCCACCCCATAGACCGTGTCTGGCTCCTTACGCAACAGGGCGATGTAATGGGCCATTGTTAGCTCCTGCCTAGTCTTCGCGCCGGCCGGTTTCCCGGCCCAAGGCCAAACCCGATTGCCGCCGGATGCTGGCCAGGGTGCCCTCGGGCAAATCCCGCACCGGGTGCGGCACCGTCACCCGCCCGGCGCGCTCTGGGTGCTTGTATTGGCGGTGGCTGCCTTTCTGGGCCACCTGCCGCCAACCGGCCTTCTCCAGGCGTTTGATCACCTCGCTGGAGTCCATGCGCCCCCCTCGCCGACATTCTAATACACACTTTACACACTTTGTGTGGCCGGTACAAGGCCCGCGACGGCCTGGCGCCCCGCCCTTGCCCGTGCTACCATCCCGCCATGCCAAACGAACTGCTAGTCATCGGCGGCGGCCTGGCCGGCTGCGAAGCGGCGTGTAAGGCCGCGGAGCTGGGCGTGGCGGTGCGGCTCATCGACATGAAGCCGCACCAGTTCAGCCCGGCCCACCACGACCCCCGCCTGGGCGAGCTGGTCTGCTCCAACTCCCTGCGCTCGGCCGAGGCGACCAGCGCGGTGGGGCTCTTGAAGACCGAGATGGCGCTGATGGGCTCGGCGGTGATGGCCGCGGCCCGGGCCACGGCCGTGCCGGCGGGCAAGGCCCTGGCCGTGGACCGGGGCGCCTTCGCCGCCTGGCTGGACGCGGCGGTGAGCGACCACCCGCTCATCACCCGCGAGGCGCGCCGCTTCGACGCCCTGCCCCGCGCTGGCCTCACCGTGGTGGCCACCGGCCCGCTCACGGCCGAGGCCCTGGCCGCCGATCTCAGGTCCCTGACCGGGGCCGGCCACCTGCATTTCTACGACGCCATCGCCCCCATCGTCAGCGCCGAGTCGGTGGACATGGACCGCGCCTTCTGGGCCGACCGCTGGGCCGATGACGACGCCGTGGCGGGCGACTACCTGAACTGCCCCCTGGAGCGCGAGGAGTGGGAGGCCTTTTACGCCGCCCTGACCACGGCCGCGCAGGTGCCGCTCAAGCAGTTCGAGACCCCGCGCTTTTTCGAGGGCTGCCTACCCATCGAGGTTATGGCTTCCCGTGGCGAGAAAACCCTTCTTTTCGGCCCCATGAAGCCGGTGGGCCTCAAGGATCCCCGCACCGGCCGGCGCGCTTTCGCGGTGGTGCAGTTGAGGAAAGAAGACGCACAAGGAAGGCTCCTCAACCTGGTGGGCTTCCAGACCAAGCTCACCTACCCGGCCCAGGAGCAGGTCTTCCGCCTCATCCCGGCGCTCAGGAACGCCGAGTTCGCCCGCCTGGGCTCCATCCACCGCAACACCTTCGTGGACGCGCCCCGGGTGCTGACGCCGGATTGCCGCCTGATCGCCGCACCGCATCTGATCATCGCCGGCCAGCTCAGCGGGGTGGAGGGCTACGTGGAGAGCGCGGCCAGCGGGCTTTTTTGCGGGCTCATGGCGGCCCGCAGCCTGCGCGGCCAGCCGGTGATCCTGCCGCCGCCTACCACTGCGCTAGGTGGTTTGCTGGGCCACCTGCAGAACGCCGCGGCCAAGGACTTCCAGCCCAGCAACGTCAACTGGGGCCTCTTGCCGCCTTGGCCCGAGCGCGCTCCCAAGAAGGAGCGCCCCCGCCTCTTGGCCCGCCGGGCCCTGGCGGACTACCTGGCCTGGCTGGCCGAGCTGGGGCTCACCCCGGCCGAGGCCCCGCCCGAGGTCTGAGCCGCCCCCGAGCGCCCCATACGATGCTCAAGCTTTTACTTTAATTGCCTGCGGTGAGCAGCACCGCCTCCACGTCATAGGCGTGGGTCTTGGTGATGCGGCAGCGGGCGATGCTCCCCGGCGGGGCGGCACCGTCGGTGATGATCACCTGACCGTCCACCTCCGGGGCTTGGCTGGCCAGGCGGCCGTGCCACACCAGGTCGCTCTCCGGGTGCGGACCCAGCACCAGCACCTCGGCCTCCTGGCCCTTGCGGCGCTTGAGCCTCTCCCGGCTCACCCTGCGTTGGGCGGCCATGATCTGCTTGGCCCGCGCCCGGCCCAGCTTGGCCGGCGGGGCCTCCAGCCGGGCCGAGCGGGTGCCGGCCTCGGGCTCGAAGGCGAAGCAGCCCAGGTGGTCGAATCCGAAGTCATTCACTAGGTCAACCAGCTCTGTGAACTCGGCTTCACCCTCGCCGGGATGCCCTACTAATAAGGTCGTCCTTAAAACAGCCTGTGGTGAGCGGCCCCTTATCTCAGCCAGCAGGGCCCGCAGTTGAGCCCCGTTTTTACCCCGGCCCATGGCCCTCAGCACCGGGTCTGCGATGTGCTGCAAGGGCAGATCAAAGTAGGGCAGCACCTTGGCAGTGCCCGTCATGGCTTGGATGAGCGGCGTTTCCAGGCTATCCGGCGAGAGGTAAAGTAATCTAATCCAGGTTAGTGCTTCTATAGCGGATAGCGCTTGCAGCAGGTCCACCAGCTCCGCGCTCCCGGCCCGGTCGCGGCCAAAGGAGCAAAGGTCCTGGGCCACCAGGTTGATCTCCCGCACTCCGCACTCCGCCAGGCGTCGCGCCTCGGTCAGGATGTCGTCGATGCCCCGGCTGCGCAGCTTGCCACGGATGCGCGGGATGGTGCAGAATGCGCAGCGATGTTCACACCCATCGGCCACCCGAAGGTATGCCCAGGCCGGTCCGGTAGAAATCGCCCGCGGAGTATCGCTGTCCAGCACCGAAAGCGGTTGGCTCATGGCGAAACAAGGCCTATCTGCCTCTGCTTGAATTATCTTTGGCAGGTTTATTATCTCACCTGGGCCAATCATCAGATCGACCTCGGGCAGGCTGCGGGCCAGCTTGCGGCCATAGCGCCCCACCAGGCAGCCCGCCACCACCAGCCGCTGTCCGGCCAGCTTGCCCTGGGCCAGCTCCAGGATCGCCGCGATGTTCTCCTCCACCGCCGGCCGGATGAACCCGCAGGTGTTGACCACCAAGAGATCCGCGGCCTCGGGCGCGGCCACCGCCGCGTACCCCGCCGCCAAGAGCATCCCCGCGATGTGCTCGCCCTCCACCTGGTTCTTGGCGCAGCCCAGGTTCAACAAATAGTAGGTGGGATTCATTTCGCTGGTATTTCGGGGGAACCTTTTTGGTGCCCCAAAAGGGCTTCCCCCGCGCCCCCTCCTAAAAGGGCAGTTTGATTTTTATAGATACGATGGTTGGTTAGGCATTGTGGCGTCGGCAGGTAGGAAAATCAAGCCGCGAAGCCCATGAACAGGTGCCGATCCATCAGCCACATCACCCAGAGCCCGAACGCCAGCCCCGCCAGGCCCAGCAGCCAGGCCCGCCCCGCCGGCAGGGGCCGCACCTCCGGCCCGCCCTGCCCCGGCCAGCCCCGGCCGTTGGTGACCAGGCTCAACGTCGCGGTGAAAACATAGCACTCCAGCGCGAACGGGATGAAGCCCAGGAAGCCGGCCAGGGGCATGGCGAAGAGCTTGGGCCGCTCCAGGTACGCCAAGGTGTATTCCCAGCGCGCGCCGCTGAGGAAGTTCCAAGACTCCCAGCACAGCCCGCAGAGCAGCCCGGCCAAGACCAGCCGCACCACCGGCGAGAGGTCGCCGGCCTGCCAGAAACGCATGAGCGAGGGCGCGCCCAGGCGGTGGTTGAGGGGCTCCAGCAGGAAGATCAGCCACAGCCAGGCCAACGGGAAGAACAGCCGCGGCCAGGTCAGCCCCAAAGCCAGCATTAGCGCACCGGCGGCGTAAAAGCCCGGATACCAGCCCGCGCCAGACCTGAGCGGGCGCACCCCGCGCCCGAGTTTCACCCCCCAGGCGTCGAGCAGTTCATAGACCAGCATCACGCCGGGCAATACCGTGGCATAGGCCACGAAGGCCCCCAGCCAGCGCCAGAGGGCCACGCGCTCCACGCCCAGGTAATGCCAGTTGTGCAGGGTCGCCAGGTTGATCAGCTCGAACAAAAACCAGAACGGGACCGAGGCCCCGGCCAGCCAGAGAAACGAGCCCGGCCGGTCAAGGATGACCGAGGCCCCCCGCCGCCGGGCGATGAGGGCGTCCAGCATCAGGATGAACCCCCACCACGCGCACTGGTAGAACCAGATGCGCATCACCCGCACCCCGGCCAGCGACAGCCCCGCGGCCAGGAGCCACAGGCCCAGGCCCAGCCGGCCCTGCCAACCTCGCCAAGCCTGGAATGTCCGGTGGGTGTTCATTTTTTATATTATAAGCGGGGCCAGCCCGGAGACCAAACGCGGAGGCGCGGGGGGCGAACGGTGGCGCTAAAGCTAACGCGCAATCTTTTGGTTAAAGTGTTTACTTCATGGCATGTGCCGCCCGGCCCGGCGCCCCCTCCCCCGCGCCAAGGCCGCCCCTGGCCCTGCCTTCAGGCTAACGCCCCCACAATCCAGCACAAACCAGCCGCGGGCCTCCGGGGGCGTTGGGCAGTTTTCGCTTGCAAATTTCGCCGGTTAGGTCATAATAGCAACTTGAGGCCAAGGGGCTCTCCCCGTCTTGTCCCGGCCCGGCCGCACCCGGCCCCCACCCCCGACCAAGGAACCCCCATGAGCGCGGAAACCTCCTATACTGCGGATAAAATCAAGGTCTTGGAAGGCCTGGACGCGGTTCGCAAGCGCCCGGCCATGTACATCGGCTCCACCGGTCCCGACGGCCTGCACCACCTGGTCTACGAGGTGGTGGACAACTCCATCGACGAGGCCATGGCCGGCTACTGCACCACCGTCAAGGTGGTCATCCACGCCGACAACTCGGTCAGCGTCACCGACGACGGCCGCGGCATCCCGGTGGACATGCACGCCACCGAGAAGGTGCCGGCCCTGCAGGTGGTCATGACCAAGCTGCACGCCGGCGGCAAGTTCGACGACAAGGCCTACAAGGTGGCCGGCGGCCTGCACGGCGTGGGCGTCAGCGTGGTCAACGCGCTCAGCGTCTGGCTGGAGGTGGAGATCAGCCGCGACAACAAGGTCTATTACCAGCGCTACGAGCGCGGCAAGCCCATGGGCCCGGTGGAGGAGATCGGCAAATCCAAGCGCACGGGCACCAAGGTCACCTTCCTGGCCGATCCCCAGATCTTCGAGACCACCGAGTACAGCTTCGATATCCTGGCCGGCCGCCTGCGCGAGCTTTCCTTCCTCAACCGCGGCCTGGTGGTGGAGCTATTTGACGAGCGCAGCGACAAGAGCCAGAACTTCTTCTACAAGGGCGGCATCAGCGAGTTTGTGGACTACATCAGCCGCAAGAGCCAGCCCCTGCACCCCAAGCCCATCTACCTGGCCGGCGACCGCGACCTGGTGCAGGCCGAGATCGCCCTGCGCTACACCGACTCCTACAACGAGCGCCTGTACAGCTTCGCCAACAACATCAACACCCGCGAGGGCGGCACCCACCTGACCGGCTTCAAGGCCGCCCTAACGCGCACCATCAACAACTACATCACCAAGAACTTCCCCAAGCTCAAGGCCCTGCCCAGCGGCGACGACGTGCGCGAGGGCATGGCCGCGGTGATCAGCGTGAAGCTCCCGCAGCCCCAGTTCGAGGGGCAGACCAAGATGAAGCTGGGCAACTCCGACGTCAAGGGCCTGGTGGAGCAGATCGTGGGCGAGCAGCTCGCGGTCTTTTTCGAAGAGAACCCCGGCGTGGCCAAGCGCATCGTGGAAAAGGTCACCGAGGCGGCCCGGGCCCGCGAGGCGGCCAAGAAGGCCCGGGAGCTGGTGCGCAGGAAGGGCGTGCTCTCCGAGCACTCGCTGCCCGGCAAGCTGGCCGACTGCTCCGAGCGCGACCCGGCCTCCACCGAGCTGTTCCTGGTCGAGGGCGACAGCGCCGGCGGCAGCGCCAAACAGGCGCGCGACCGCCGCTTCCAGGCCATCCTGCCGCTCAGGGGCAAGATCCTCAACGTGGAAAAAGCGCGCTTCCACAAGATGCTGGAGAACGCCGAGATCCGCACCATGATCACCGCGCTGGGCACCGGCATCGGCGAGGAGGATTTCGACCTCGGCAAGCTGCGCTATCACAAGATCATCGTCATGACCGACGCCGACGTGGACGGCAGCCACATCCGCACCCTGCTGCTCACCTTCTTCTTCCGCCAGATGCCCGAGCTGGTGGAAAAGGGCCACCTCTACATCGCCCAGCCGCCGCTGTACCGCCTGGTGGACGGCAAGAAGGAGAGCTACGTCAAGGACGAGGTGGCCATGCGCAAGCTGCTCTTGGAGCGGGCCTGCTCCGAGCTTACGCTGGACATCCCGATGACCGAGCAGTCGTTGGCCGGCAACCGCCTGGTCAAGCACCTGGAGCAGCTCAGCGCCTACCTGGAGGGCATCGACCGCCTGAAGCGCCGGGGCTATCCGCCGGCCCTGGTCAACGCGCTGCTCAAATACCGGGTGCGCAGCAAGGGCCGCTTCCTGGACGCCCAGAAGTTCAGCGAACTGCGCGAGCTCCTGCACGGCGAAGGCCTCATGCTGGGCGAGCAGCGGGTGGACGAGGAGCACGGCCTACACGAGATCATCGTCACCTGCCAGGGCGAGACCAACCAGAGCGCCACCGTCTCCTGGGGCCTCATCAGCAGCGCCGACTACGCCCGCCTGCTCTTGATCCACGACCAACTGGGCGGCAGCCAGCAGGGGCCCTTTGTCCTGCGCAAGAACGGCTCCAAGCAGGAGGCGGCCGACGCCGAGGCCCTGCTCAAGCGCCTGGGAGAGGCCGGGGCCAAGGGCCTGCACCTCCAGCGCTACAAGGGCCTGGGCGAGATGAACCCCGAACAGCTCTGGGTGACCACCATGAACCCCGAGGCCCGCACCCTGTTGCAGGTCAAGGTGGAGGACATGGTCAAGGCTGACGAGATGTTCCAGACCCTGATGGGTGACGAGGTGGAGCCCCGGCGCGAGTTCATCATCGAAAACGCCCTCGACGTGCGCGAGCTGGACATCTAGCCACCCGCCGGGGCCGGGGTGGATGGTCGCTGGCCAGGGGCCGGGGGCCAACCCGGCCCCCGCCCAAACCGTTGCGCCCGCCCGGTGGTCCGCCCCGCATGGTCTCCGCGCGGCCGGCGTCGGCCGCGCTCCCCGAACCTGGGCACCCCGCGGCCCCCTGACCGGTGTCCCCGCGGCCAGGCCCGCCTGTCCGCCCCTGCCCGCCTGCCCCCACCCCGCCCCGCTGATCGGGCGCCCGCAGTTATCGGCCGGTTGAAGCCGACAACGGAATCGTTATTATAAATAGCCTGCGAACACTTGCGAAAACCCGTAATATCAGGCATTACTGTGCATACTTGTGACTCAGCGGTGCCTTAGTCCGGGATTGAACCGAACCTCAGCCCGTAGGCCAGCGCATGCTCCCCCCGGTGCCCAACGCCCTGAAGCCTTATCTGGACCAGCCCATCCGGCTGTTCATGGCCGACCGCTCCCTGCAACAGCAGGTGGAGGAGGTCATGAGCGTCATGCGCTTCACCCAGGTGAGCAAGGCCACCGTGCACCCGCGCTACTTCCAGGCCATGCAACAGCTCTACAACGAACTGCTCAAGCACCAAGGCCTGGTCCTGGTCAACCATCCCCTCAAGCAGGCCAAGGCGGTGGGCGGGCTCACCTATCCCGACCTGGCCCTGACCGACTTCTACGGCGGGGTGGCGGCCCTGGCCGGCAAGGCCGGCCGCGATCCCCTGGACCTCCTGAGCCGCTGCGTGCCGATCTTCGTCTATGCCCAGGACAGCGACATCCGCCTGCGGGCGGTGCAGGACCTCTATCATTTCGGGGTGATGGGCGTGTTCATGCTGCGGGTGCAGCCCCTGGAATACGGCTACGAGGACCGCCTGGTGGAGCGCGCCCAGGAGCTGAGCGAGTACCTGCTGGAGTTCTACCAGCACCGCGAGCACAAGCTGGCCGAGTTCAAGGAGTACAAGAGCGCCGAGGAGCTGAGGCAGCGCCGGGCCCAGGCCGAGGAGCTGATGGCCCAGGTGGAGACCCTCAAGCAGGCCGGCAATTTCGACAAGGCCATCGAGGTCTGCCGCGAGGCCATCAAGGCGCTGCCCACCGAGCCGGAGGCCTACCTGGAGACCGGCCGGCTGTTGGTGAAAAAGCGCCGCTATCCCCCGGCGCTCCAGATGTTCCGCGACGCCGAGGAGGTCTCCAAGGCCTCGCCCGCGCCCAACCAGGAGATCGCCCAGATGCGGGTGATGCAGGTGCGCGAGCTGGTGCAACAGGCGTCCGCCTCCGGCCAGGCGGTGGACCAGGCCCAGGTGGATGCCTACCTGGAAGAGGCGTCCGAGAACTTCGCCGCAGCGGTGACCAAGGCCGAGAGCGTGGTCACCCTGGATCCCCTGGAGCGGGCCGAGGCCCGCAAGGGCGCGGTGGCCGCCGTGGCCGAGGTGATCCTGGAGCAGGACCTGGCCGCCAGCCTGGGGCCCGAGCACCCGGCGGTGCTGAAGATGATGGGCCTGGCCCAGGGCGCCCTGGAGGACAAGGTCAAGGGCGGCGGGGAGCTGGACCCCAAGTACCTGATCCAGTTCGGCCTGCTGGCCTACCAGAAGGGCGACCTGGCCGGGGCCATGAGCCAGTGGCTCCAGGCCGCGGCGGTGCCGGAGGTCAAGGAGCAGGCCTGCCTGAAGCTCAACCACCTGGGCACCCAACTGCGCCGCATCGGCCGCCTGAACCAGGCGGTGGACATCTACCGCCGCCTGCTCACCCTGAAGCCCTCGTTCCGGGGGGTGGTGCTGTTCAACCTGGCCGTGGCCATGGCCAGCCAGGCCATCGCCACCCCGGCCGACCAGGCCCAGCGCCGGGCCGAGCTGGAGATCGAGGCGGCCGCCACGGCGGTGGAGGCCCTGTACGTGGACCCCTACCTGCCGGGCGATCCCAATTTCTACGCCAACCGGGTGGTGGAGCCGCTGCTCAAGAAGGTCGCCGGCCTGATGACCATGGCCGCCCTGGTCCTGCCCGGCGGCCTGCCGGCCGACCCCACCGCCCAGGCCTGCCGCGAGGCCTGCCGCCGCCTGGAGCAGATGCTGCAAGATGGCCGGGACCGCGAGGCCCTGGCCCACCTGCTGGAGCTGACCGGCACCCTGAAGCCCTTTTTCCTGCAGTTCGACCGCCACGCCAGCAAAACGGTGGCCGCCTTCGCCCGCCGCCTGCACCCGCTCCTGGCCAAGCACCCCCAGCCGCGCATGCAGGTTTTCGGCAAGGTCATCGGGGTGCTCATCGCCCGCAGCGGCAACGGCGCCAAGGCTCCCGCCCACCTGGAGGCGGCCATGAAAGCCCTGGAGGCCGGCCTCCAGGCCGAGGCGGCCAAGAACCTCACCGCCGCGCTTTTCGCCCACCCCGAGCTGACCCGCGACCCGGCCGCCTGGCGGGACGAGAACCTGGGCAACCTGGCCCGGGAGATCAACGCCAAGCTCAAGCAGGTGGACTTGGGCCGCTTCCAGGCCGCCGCCTAGGTGCGTGTCGGAGAAAGCCGTCCATGCCCCGCCCGGAAGCCTGTCGGAGGATTACTCCGTCAGGCTCCCAGGCTCCCCGCCCCCCCGCCCCTCCGGGTCCTCGTCCCGGCCGTAGAGCGCGAACCACAGCGTGCCCAGCACGCCGAAGCCGAAGGCCGTGAAAAGGTTGGCCGCCGGGGAGATGAGCCACAGCAGCGCCCCGCCAAAGGCCGCCAGCGACACCACCACGTCGCGCAGCAGGTAGTAGGCCCCGAAGGCGCTCGCCTTGCGCCCCTCCGGGGCCAGGGCCATGATCAGCGCCTTGCGGGTGGGCTCGCCGAACTCCTTGAGCCCGCGCAGCACGAAGGCCGCCGCCAGGGGCCAGAAGGACTGGCAGAAGTACAGCGCCAGCGGGAACAGGGTGAAGAAGACAAAGGTGGCCAGCACGAAGGGCTTCTTGGCCCCCCGGTCGGCGAAGTGCGCCACGGGCACGTAGATCAGGATGGCGGTGAACATCTCCACCGTGGTGAGCAAGCCGAACTGCACCGCGCCCACCGGCTGGGCGATGACCTTCATGCACCAGATGACCACGAAGGCGTAGGGTATCTGCTCGCAGAAACGCACCAGGATGTCGGCCACCAGCAGCCGGCGCATGGCCGGGGTGATGAGCGCCAGGGCCCCGCGCAGGCGCAGGGTGTGGTCCCCGGCCGGCTTTTGGTCGGCGGCTATGAAGCGCTCCTGCACCGCCAGGGCCACCACGCCCAGAATCAACGCCACCGTGAAGGCCACCCGCACGCCGGCCCGCTCTCCCCACAGGGCTATGCAGGCCCCGCCCAGCACCGGGCCGAGCGCCATGGGCAGCCGCCGCACCAGCGAGTGCATGGAGACCCCCATGGTGCGCTTGCCCGCCGGCAGCACCCGGGCCACCAGGCTCATGCTGGCCGGCAGGCTGATGGCCGTCCAGGAGAGGAAAAGCACCGAGCCGGCGATGACCGCCTCCCAGCGCGGGATGACGATCACCACCAGGAAGCCGGCCATGGCCACCAGGTTGAAGATGAGTAGCGCCCTTTTCTCGCCCCAGCGGTCGCTGATCCAGCCGCCGGGGAAGGAATATAGCGCCGAGAGCAGGTTGTCCAGGCCGTTCAAGAGCCCCACCGAGAGCGCGCCGCCGCCCAGGGCCAGCAGGTAGATGGGCAGGAAGCGCTCGGCCATCTTCTCGCCCAGGCCCACCAGCACCACCATGGCCATGAGCCCCAGCATGCTGGGGTTCAGGCCCAGGTAGGCGGCCACCCGCCGCCCCCGCGAGGCCTCTGGCGTCATCTGCCTTGCTCCTGATTTTTACGGGTCGGCGCCGCCTCAGGCCTGGCTCGCCGCCAGGGCCTGGTTCAGGTCGGCGATGATGTCGGCCGCGTCCTCGATGCCCACCGAGATGCGCACCATGTCCTCGCCCACCCCTGCCGCGGCCAGCTCCTCCGGGTTGAGCTGGCTGTGGGTGGTGGTGGCCGGGTGGATGACCAGGGTCTTGGCGTCCAGGATGTTGGCCAGGTGGCTGCACAGCTTCACCGCCGCGATGAACTTGCGCCCGGCCTCGCGACCGCCCCTGACCCCGAAGCCGAAGACCGCGCTGGGCCCCGGGGCGAAGTATTGCCTGGCGCGATCGTGGTCCGGGTGGCCGGGGAGCCCGGCGTAGTTGACCCAGGTCACGGCCGGGTGGGCGGCCAGGAACACGGCCACGGCTAAAGCGTTGGCGCAGTGGGCCCGGGCCCGGAGCGGCAGGGTCTCCAGGCCCTGCAGGATCAGGAAGCTGTTCAGCGGCGCGGCGGCCGCGCCGATGTCGCGCAAGAGCCCGGTGCGCATCTTCAGGATGTAGGCCGGGCAGGCCGGCCCGGCCTGGCCGGGATCATATTTGCAGAAGGTCTCGTGGAAGTTGAAGCCGTGGTAGGCGGCGTCGGGCTGGGTGATCTCCGGCCAGCGCGCGGCCTCGCGGCCCCAGTCGAAGCGGCCGTAATCCACCACCGCCCCGCCGATGCACAGGCCGTGGCCGCCGATGATCTTGGTCAGCGAGTAGATGGCCATGTCCGCGCCGTAGTCGCCGGGGTTGCTCATCGGCGGCGGGCTGACGGTGTTGTCCACCATGAAGGGCGCCCCGCACTCCTGGGCGGCCTTGGCGATGCCCGCCAAATCGTCCACGTTGCAGCGCGGGTTGCCGATGGACTCGGTGAAAAACAGCCGCGTGTTCTCGTCGGCCGCGCGGCGGAAGTTGTCCGGGTCGCTGGAGTCCACGAAGCGGCACTGGATGCCCAGGCGGGCCAGGGTGTGGGCGAAGAGCGTGCGGGTGCCGCCGTAGAGATTGGAACCGCTGACGATGTTCTGCCCGGCCGAGGTGATGGTCAGCACCGCGAAGGTGATGGCGGCCATGCCGCTGGCCACGCACAGGGCCCCGGCCCCGCCGTGCAGGGCGCTCAGGCGGTCCTCCAGCACCTGGGTGGTGGGGTTCATGATGCGGGTGTAGATGTAGCCCGGCGCACGCAGGGCGAAAAGGTCGGCTGCGTGGTCGGCGTCCTTGAACACGAAGCTGGTGGTCTGGTAGATGGGCACCGCGCGGGCGCCGGTGGCCGGGTCCGGCTGCTGGCCGGCGTGCAGGCAGAGGGTGGACAGGCCGGGGCCGGACTGACGCTCGCTCATGGTCGCCTCCTGGGCTGGGTGGGGGGGGCCGGCTACATAACCAGGGTAACGGCTGTCCGGGAGGCGTGGGTAATGTTTTTGGATGCCGCTGGCGGACGTCGCGCGGCCAATTCCTGGTCATTGCGAGGAGCCATCAGGCGACGTGGCAATCTCTTGTCTAGTTCTTCTCCGGGTGGCCCAAACAACGTTGCGGACCGCCGCGCCCAAAAAACCGGGGCGGGGCCCCGCGCAGAGGACCCAGCCCCGGAATGGCGCTGTCATGTCCGCCGGCGGCGGTCAGGCCGCGGTCTCGAAGAGCATGCGGTGCAGGGTGCCCACCGCCTTGGGGATGTCGGCGTCGTCGATGACCATGCTGAAGTTGATGCTGCCCAGGCCCAGGGAGAGCATATCGATGCGCACCCCGGCGCTGGCCACGGCCTCCAGGATGTCGGCCACCTGACGGCGCTCCTGGGCCAGGTCGCGCCCCACCACCGCCAGCACCGTCTTGCCGGTGATGATGCGGCACTCGCCCAGCTTGGCCAGCTCGGGCAGGGCGGCCTCGAGCTGGGCCAGGTTGGCGGTGGTCAGGGAGACGCTGATCTCGCTGGTGCCGATGACGTCCACCACCACGCCCTGGCTGGCCAGCACCGCGAAGACCGCGGCCAGGAACCCGGCCTGGGCCAGCATGCTGGTGGTGGTGATGGTCAGCACCGCCTGGTGCTCCACGTAGGCGATGGAGGCCAGGCCGGCGGCGGCCCCGCCCTGCTGGTCGATGACCGTGCCGGGGTGCTGGGGCTGGTTGGTGTTGAGCACCCGCACCGGGATGCCCTTTTGCATGGCCGGCAGCAGTGTGGAGGGATGCAGCACCCGGCCGCCGAAGTGGGCCAGCTCGGCCGCCTCGTCGAAGCGCATCTGGGGGATGTTGCGCGCGCCGGGCACCACGCTGGGGTCGCTGGTCATCACCCCGTCGGTGTCGGTCCAGATCTCCACCTCCTCGGCCGCCAGGGCCGCGCCCAGGAGGGTGGCGGTGAGGTCGGAGCCGTTGCGCCCCACGGTGGTGATGTCGCCGTCCCTGGTCTTGCCCACGAAGCCGGTGACGATGGGCACCACGTCCGGCGGGACCTTCTCGGCAAACAGCCGGAGCATCTCGGCCTCGTATCCGGCCAGCGGCCGCGCGTTGCCGAAGTTGGCGTCGGTGATGAAGCCCAGGTCCCAGACGTCGTAGGCCTGGGCCTTCATGCCCTGGCTCTGGAAGAACTGGGCGATGCAGCGCACGCTCATGCGCTCGCCGAAGCTCATCATGTAGTCCAAGCTGCGGGGGCTGAGTTCGCGCACCAGGCTGATGCCGCGCATCAGGTCGTGGAACTCCTGGTACAGCTCGCCCATGAAGTCAGAGGGGCAGGCCAGCGAGGCGGCGATCTCCTGTTGCACGTCGATGACGTCGGGCAGCTCGAAATGCCGGCTCACCGCGTTTTTGGCCGCGCGCACCAGGCGGTCGGTCATGCCCTTGTGGGCCGAGCAGACCACCACCGGCCGGCGGTCCAGGCGTCCCTTGACGATATCCAAAACCTTCAGGAGCTGTTCGCGGTCGGCCACCGAACTGCCGCCGAACTTCATCACGATCATGACTGGCCCCCTCCTTGGGCTGCGGCGCAAAAAGTTTGGCCATATTTTAACTGATGCCCCCCGGTTTTACCCCTGCTTGGCGCGCCGGCCGCGCCGCCCCGACCAAGCGCTTGCGCCCGCCCCGCCCGCGGGTGGTTAATATAGGTATGCCCGCAACGCCAAACCCGGCCCGCGCCCGCGGGGGCCGGCCCCTCAAGAGGAGTCAAGCATGGCCCAGGAGATACAATGGTTGACCGACTGGCAGCAGGCCCAGGACCAGGCCAAGGCCCAGGACAAGCCCATCTGGCTGGATTTCTTTTTGCCCACCTGAATCGGCTGTCAGCAGATGGGTGAGGTCACCTACCCCGACGCCCAGGTCATCGCCACCATCAACGGCGAGTTCATCCCGGTCAAGCAGAGCCCCGAGGCGCTGCCCATCTCCGACCAATTCTTTGTGCGCTGGACCCCGGCCTTGTTCGTCTGCGACCCCTACGGCCATCCTCACCACCGCATCGTGGGCTTCCTGCCCGCGCCCGAGTTCATCCCCCACCTGCTGCTGGGCAAGGGCAAGATGCTCTTCGGCCACCGGCGCTTCAACGACGCCCTGGCCGCCCTGGAGCGGGTGCTGGGCGACTGGCCCCAGAGCTTCGCCGCGCCCCAGGCGGTCTACCACCGGGCCATCTGCCGCTACCGCACCACCGGGGACAAGCACCACCTGAAGATCGGCCACCAGATCATCAAGGCCGAGTACCCGGACAGCGAGTGGGCGGTGCGCACCCTGCCCTACAGGTTGTTTGATTAAACAAGCCCGCAATTGCTGTCGCGCCCCCTCCCCCCGCCGGGGGGAGGGATGTTGGCGGGGCCAGGCCTATTTCCGGCGTGCAGCCGGCTCGGGGCGATTGTTCCGTCGCTTGCCGGCTCCCCGCAATAAAAATGCTTTTCTCCTCAGGCGCTCTCCACCCGGTTGCGGCCCCGGTTTTTGGCCTGGTAGAGGGCCTGGTCGGCGCGGCGCAGCAAATCCTCCACGCCCTGGTCGCCGGGCTGCAAGCTGGCCACGCCGATGCTGACGGTGTAGCTGATGGCGGTCTGGCCGGCCAGCATCGGGCTCTGGGCCAGGGTGGCGCGCAGGCGTTGGGCCACCCGCAGGGCCTCGCCGTCGCCAGCCTCCACCAATAGCACCGCGAACTCCTCGCCGCCCAGCCGGCCCATGACGTCGCTCTCGCGCAGCATGTCCAGCACCCGGGCCGCCATCTCGCTCAGAACCTTGTCGCCGGCCTCGTGGCCGTGGCGGTCGTTGATCTCCTTGAAGTGGTCCAGGTCCATCATCATGAGGGCCAGGCCGGCGCGGCCGTAGCGCCGCACGCGCTGGATCTCCTGTTCGGCCCGCTCCAGGAAATGGTGGCGGTTGCAGATGTTGGTCAGGGAGTCGATGGTGGCCAGGCGCACCAGGTCCGCTTCCAGGCGCTTGCGCTCGGTCACGTCCAGGGCCGCGCAGTAGATGAGCCCGGTTTTGAGCACCGGCACGGAGTTCCACAGCAGCCAGCGCCAGGTGCCATCCTTGCAGCGCATGCGGTTCTCATACCCGCTCACGGTCTGGCCCTGGGCCAGCCTGGCGAAGGTGGCCAGGGTCTCGGCCCGGTCGTCGGGGTGGATGAACTCCAGGCAGGTGCGGGCCTTCAGTTCCTCCGGGGTCCAGCCCAGGATGGCCGACCAGGCCGGGTTGACCTCGCGGAAATAGCCGTCGACGCCGGTGACGCAGAGCATGACCAGCGACAGCTCGAACAGGCGCTGGCGCTCCTCCTGGGCCTGCTTGCGCGGGCTGGCGTCGCTGATCACGCTCACCCAGCCCCGATGGCGGCCCTCTTCGCCGGCGAGCTGGGCTATGGAGAGGTCGCAGGGGAAAATCTCGCCGTTCTGGCGGATCATCTCAAACTCGGCCAGGTTGTAGAAGCCCTGGGCGCGGGCGGCCGGGTAAAGGCCGTCGCGCAGGCGTTGCAGGTGCTGCTCGTCCACGTGCAAGAAGGCGGTGCTGCGTCCCAGCATCTCGCTGCGCAGATAGCCGAACATGCGCTCGGCCGCGGCGTTGCACTCCATGATCAGG
>JAZDHW010000321.1:0-4869 GCA_043805555.1 Pseudomonadota bacterium | reverse complement strand
TCGGCGGCGGTCTCGGCCACGGCCGCGATGACCCGGTCCACCTCGGCGTCGGTCAGGCTGGGATACAGCGGCAGGCTCAGGGTGCGCGCGCCGATGGACTCGGCCGCCGGGAAGTCGCCGGGTTTGAACCCGAAACGCTGAGCATAGTAGGTGAGCAAATGCACGGCGCGGTAATTCACCGCCACGCCGATGCCGCGCTTTTGCAGGCCGGCCAGGAACTCGTCGCGCCTTTTGGCCCAGATGGTGAACAGATGCCGGGCGCTGACCGCGCCGGCCGGCACCCGGGGGTGGTCCACCCCGGGAATGGCCGCGAAGGCCTGTTCGTAGCGCTGGCAGATCTCCTCGCGCCGGGCCAGGTTGGCGGCCAGGCGCGGCAACTGGCTGATCAGCAGGCTGGCCAGGATGTCGCTCAAGTTGGCCTTCTTGCCCAGCTCCACCATGTCCCAATGCTGGTAATGGCCGTGGTAGCGCTCCGCCGCGCCCTTGCTCATGCCGTGCAGGCGCAGCACCTTCAGCCGCTCGGCCAGGGCCGGGTCGGCGCAGGCCAGGGCCCCGCCCTCGCCGCAGGCCAGGTTCTTGGTGGCGTAGAAGCTGTAGCAGGCCAGGTCGGCCAGGCCGGCGGAGTTCAGCCCGTCGCGGGTGGCCTCCACCGCGTGGGCGCAGTCGGCGATGACCTTCAAGCCGTGGGCGTCGGCCACCTTACGGATGGCCGGCATGTCGCACATGGTCCCGTACAGGTGCACCGGCATCACGGCCTTGGTGCGCGGGGTGACGGCCGCCGCGATGCGCTCCGGGTCCAGGTTGCCGGTCACCGGGTCCACGTCCACGAAGACCGGGGTGGCCCCGGCGTAGAGCACCGCGTTGGGGGTGGAGATGAAGGTCAGGGGCGTGGTGATGACCTCGTGGCCGGGACCGATGTCCAGGGCCATGAGCGCCAGTTCCAGCGCCATGGTGCAGTTGCTCACTGCCACGGCGTGGGCCAGGCCCAGGTAGGCGGCAAAGGCCTGCTCGAAGCGGGCGCAGGCCGGGCCGGTGGTGAGGAAAAGCGAGCGCAGCACCTGTTGGCAGGCGGCGATCTCCTCTTCGCCCAGGCCGTGGCGATAGAATTCAACCTTTGGCTCAACCATGGGCCTCTCCCCTCTGCACGGCGGTCCGGCGGCGGCGCTTTGCAATCTTAGTCCCTGGCGGCGGCCAAAGCCAGCCCCCGTGCGCCCCTCGCGCGGGGGGGGCCGTGCGCGCCTGGCGGGCCTGGCGAGGGCCGGCCGGCGTGGTTATGCTATGATGACAGTCCGTCGCCGGCCGGCGGCCTTCACCAGCCCTGAACCAACGGCATAGATGGCATGACGCGCTCCCGCATCACCCTGGTCATCAGCCTGTGCCTGGCCCTGGCCCTGCCCGCGGTCCTGGGCGCGCGGCTGTGGGTCCTGGACCAGCGCGCCGACCCGGCCGGCAAGCCGGTGGTGGTGGAGGTGCCCAAGGGCGCGGGGGTGTTGCAGGTGGCCGACCTGCTGGCCCAGGCCGGGGTGATCCGCCACCCCTGGGCCTTTGCCGCCGCCACCCGCCTGATGGTCGCCGGCCAGCTCAAGGCCGGCGAGTACGCCCTGAGCCCGGCCATGAGCAACCGCGGCCTGATCGAGCACCTGAGCCGGGGCCGGGTGCTGATGCACGACGTGACCATCCCCGAGGGCTTCACCCTGGCCCAGATCATCGACCGATTGGTGGAGCTGCGCCTGGTGGAGCGCGGCCCGGCCGCGGAGTTGGCCCGCGACCCGGAGTTCGTCGCCAGCCTGGGGCTCAAGGGCGACAGCCTGGAGGGCTTCCTGTTCCCGGATACCTACCGCTTCCCGCGCGGCCTGGGCGCGCGGGTGGTGCTGGGGGGCCATGGCCCGCCGCTTCCGGGCCGAGTGGCAGCCCCTGGCCGCCGCGGCCGGGCGCCGGGGCCTGGACCAGGCCCGCGCGGTGACCCTGGCCAGCATCATCGAGCGCGAGACCAGGGTGCCGGCCGAGCGGCCCCTGGTCAGTGCGGTCTACCACAACCGCATCAAGCAGGGCATGAAGCTCCAGGCCGACCCCACCGTGATCTACGGCCTGGAGGGCTTCGACGGCAGCCTGACCCGCGCCCACCTGGAGCGGGACCACCCCTACAACACCTACACCCGCGAGGGCCTGCCGCCGGGGCCCATCTGCTCGCCCGGCCTGGCCAGCTTGCAGGCGGCGGTGCACCCGGCCCAGGTGGACTACGTGTACTTCGTGGCCAAGGGCGACGGCAGCCACGCCTTCAGCCGCGATTACCGCGACCAGGTGAACAACGTCAACCGCTACCAGCGCCGCAGGAACCACGACTGACGCCCCCCACCCCGGCCCTCTCCCCCGTGGGGGCGAGGGTGCAACAGCCGGGAATACGGAGAGATCGCTTCGTCGCCTGGCGGCTGCCCGCAATGACAGGAGGGGCCATGGCGCCTGGTGGGAGGCTCCTCCTCTCCACCCCCGCCCCCGCCTGGCAAGGGAGAGGGGGCCTGGTCTTATAGCCCTTCCGTTCACCCGCTCCCGCCAACAAGCTTGCGCCGCCGGCCGGGCCGGGGTACAACCAAGCCGCCGGCCGGCGGGCGGCGGCCGGGCCAAGCCCCACACCAACCAATGCTTATGGTGAATTGATGAGCGATCCCCTTCTCAGCCAGATCGCGGCGGAGCTCAGCGTGGAGCCCCGCCAGGTGGCGGCCACGGCCGAACTGTTGGACGACGGGGCCACGGTGCCCTTCATCGCCCGCTACCGCAAGGAGCGCACCGGCAGCCTGGACGAGGTGGCCATCCTGGCCATCCGCGACCGCCTGCACCAACTGCGCGAGCTGAACCAGCGCCGCGACAGCATCCTGAAGGGCCTCTTTGAACGCGGCCAGCTCAGCGACGAACTCAAGGCCAAGCTGATGGCCGCCGCCACCCTGGCCCAGGTGGAGGACCTCTACCTGCCCTTTCGGCCCAAGCGCCGCACCAAGGCCCTCATCGCCCGCGAAAAGGGCCTGGAGCCCCTGGCCCTGCTCATCCGCGCGCAGGACCCGGCCACCGATCCCCTGGCCGAGGCCGCGGCCTTTGTGGACGCCGAGAAGGGCGTGGCCAGCGCCGAGGAGGCCCTGGCCGGGGCCCGCGACATCATCGCCGAGGCCATCAACGAGGACGCGGCCGTGCGCGCGGCCGTGCGCGAGATGTTCATGAGCCAGGGCGTCATCTCCAGCAAGGTCATCTCCGGCCAGGAGGAGGCGGGCGCCAAGTTCCGCGACTACTTCGACTGGTCCGAGCCGGCGCTGAAGGCCGCCAGCCACCGGGTGCTGGCCATGCGCCGGGGCGAGAAGGAGGGCCATCTGCTGCTGCGGGTGCGCCCGCCCCAGGAGGACGCCATCGCCCTGGTCAACCGCCTGTGCGTGCTGAATGATTCGCCCGCCGGGGCCGAGGTGGCCAAGGCCGCGGCCGACGGCTACGCCCGCCTCTTGGGCCCGGCGCTGGAGACCGAGCTGCGCCTGGCCAGCAAGGAGGCGGCCGACCTGGCCGCGGTGGCGGTCTTCGCCGCCAACCTGCGCGAACTGCTCCTGGCCGCTCCCCTGGGCCAGAAGCGGGTCATGGCCATCGACCCCGGCTACCGCACCGGCTGCAAGGTGGTCTGCCTGGACGCCCAGGGCCGGGTGCTGGCCCACGAGGCAATCCATCTCTTGACCGAGCGCCAGCGCGAGGACGCGGCCATCCGCCTGAAGGCCCTGGCGGCGGAGTGGCGCAGCGAGGCGGTGGCCATCGGCAACGGCACCGCCAGCCGCGAGACCGAGGCCCTGGTGCGCTCCTTGGACCTGGGGTTCACCGTGGTGGTGGTCAGCGAGGCCGGGGCCAGCGTGTATTCGGCCAGCGAGGTGGCACGCAGCGAGCTGCCCGAGCTGGACGTGAGCCAGCGCGGGGCGGTCTCCATCGGCCGCCGCCTCATCGACCCCCTGGCCGAGCTGGTCAAGATCGACCCCAAGAGCATCGGCGTGGGCCAGTACCAGCACGACGTGGACCAGGGCCAGCTCAAGGACTCCCTGTCCGACGTGGTGGTCAGTTGCGTGAACGCGGTGGGGGTGGAGGTGAACACCGCCAGCCCCAGCCTGTTGGCCTACGTCTCCGGCCTGGGCCCGGCGCTGGCCCAGAACATCGTGGCCCACCGCGACCAGAACGGGCCTTTCACCAATCGTTCCGCGCTGATGAAGGTGGCGCGCCTGGGGCCCAAGGCCTTTGAGCAGGCGGCCGGCTTCCTGCGCATCCAGGGCGGCGAGGAGCCCCTGGACGCCTCGGCCGTGCACCCGGAGAGCTACGCCATCGTGGCGGCCATGGCCGCGGACCTGGGGGCCAGCGTGGCCGACCTCATGCGCGACGCCGATCTGCGCCGGCGCATCGAGCCGAGCAAATACGTCAGCGAATCCGTGGGCCTGCCCACCATCACCGACATCCTGGCCGAGCTGGAAAAGCCCGGCCGCGACCCCCGCGCCCGTTTCGAGGCTTTCGCCTTTGCCGAGGGCGTGCACGCCATGAGCGACCTCACCCCCGGCATGCGCCTGCCCGGCGTGGTGACCAACGTCACCAACTTCGGGGCCTTCGTGGACGTGGGCGTGCACACCGACGGCCTGGTCCACGTCAGCGAGCTGAGCGAGAATTTCGTCAAGGATCCCCACCAGGTGGTCAAGGTGGCCGACCGGGTCATGGTCACCGTGCTGGAGGTGGACCTGCCACGCAAGCGCATCAGCCTGAGCATGCGGGCCAACCCCGGCCAGCCCCGCCAATCGGCCCGGACCCAGGCCCCGGCCGAGGCCCGCGGCGAGCAGCGCCGGGACCAGCGCGCGGATCAGCGCCGCG
>JAZDHW010000320.1:0-5650 GCA_043805555.1 Pseudomonadota bacterium | reverse complement strand
CGCCAGCCCCGGCGTGGCGGCCGGGCCGGTGCACTGGGTGCGCAAGGACCACGACGCGCGGAATTTTCCCGTGGGCGGGGTGCTGGTCTGCGAGCAGGCCCGGCCGCGCTGGGCGGCGCTATTGTCGCGCGCGGCGGCGGTGGTGGCGGCCGAGGGCGGGGTGGCCGGGCACCTGGCCAACGTGGCGCGGGAGTTCGAGGTGCCGGCGCTGTTCGGCGCGCCGGAGTTGACTGGCCTGGTCAACGGCCAGGAGGTCACGGTGGACGCCGACGGCCTGACCATCTATGCCGAGCGGGTGCCGGCGCTCCTTGAAGGGGCCGGCAAGCGCAAGAACCTGATGGAGGGCAGCCCGGTGCACCAGACCCTGGCCCGGGTGCTCAACCACATCAGCCCGCTGACGCTCTTGAACCCCGACGCGCCCGAGTTTCGCCCGGCCAGCGCCCAGACCCTGCACGACCTGACCCGGTTCTGCCACGAAAAGGCCGTGCACGAGATGTTCGCCTTTGGCAAGGAGCACCATTTCAGCGAGCGCTCCAGCAAGCAGCTCTACTACAAGGTGCCCATGCAGTGGTGGGTGATCAACCTGGACGACGGGTTCAAGGAGGACATTAAGGGCAAGTACGTGGGCCTGGACCTAATCGCCAGCGTGCCCATGCTGGCCCTGTGGGAGGGCATGATCGCGGTGCCCTGGGACGGTCCGCCGCCCGTGGACGCCAAGGGCTTCGCTTCGGTGATGTTCCAGGCCACCACCAACCCGGCGTTGGTATCCACCCTGAAATCCAGCTACGCCAACCGCAACTACTTCATGATCTCCAAGCACTTTTGCAGCCTGTACTCGCGGTTCGGGTTCCACTTCTCCACGGTGGAGGCCCTGGTGGGCGAGCGGCCCAGCGAGAACTACATCGCGTTCTCGTTCAAGGGCGGCGCGGCGGACATGGGCCGGCGGCTCCTCAGGGTGCAACTGGTGTCCGAGATCCTGGAGGAGCAGGGTTTCCGGGTGGAGCGCAAGGAGGACGCGACCTTCGCGCGCATCGACGGCCTGGCCGAGGAGCGCATGGTGGAAAAATGCCGGGTGCTGGGGTACCTGTCCATGCACACCCGCCAGTTGGACATGGTCATGGCCGACCCCAATGCGGCGGCGCACTTCGGCCAGAAGATCCGGCGCGACCTGGCCGGCATCTGCGCCGAGGGCCAGTGCCTGTGGGCCGAGGCCGAGGCCGCCCGCCAGGCCGCCGAGGCGCCGGAGCCGGCCGCGGGCTAGCGGCTGGCCTCCTGCCTCAACGCGGCGATCTTCTTTTCCTGCAAGGTTTTTTTCTGAAAGGCGTCCTGGATCTTGTAGACCAGCTCGTCGATCTGGGCGGGCTTCAGCAGGTAGTCGAAGGCTCCGGCCTCCATGCCCTCGATGGAGGCCTCCAGGTTGGCGTGGCCGGTGAGCATGATCACCTCCACCAGGGGGTGGTTCTTCTTGAGCTGGCGGATCACTTCCAGCCCGCTCATGCCGGGCATCTTCACGTCCAGCACCACCACGTCCACCGGCTGCTGGTCCAACAGGGCCAGGGCGTCGGCCCCGTTGGTGGCGGTGCATACGTCGAGCTTGCGCAGGACCAGCCGGTTGGTCAGGGGCTCCATGAAGTCCGGCTCGTCGTCCACCAGCATCACCCGAATGTCGCTCATGGCTTGGCCTCCCGCATTGGCTGCGCTGTGCAGACCTACTCTAGACCGGCCGGGCCCGGCCCGCAAGAGGCCAGCGCCCAGGGTCGCGCGGTTGTCATCTTTTGATATTTGGCGCGGTCCCTACGGGAGCGTGCGAGGTAGGTCCGTAGGTTGGCGTCACCCGACCCGGTTAGGGAGTCGCGGCTCGCGACCACCCGGCCATTTGCATTCTTGATGTGGTCCCTACGGGAGCGTGCAAGGCAGGCCCAGGGGTTGGCGTCACCCGACCCGGTTAGGGAGTCGCGGCTCGCGACCCCGACCCGGTTAGGGAGTCGCGGCACGCGACCCGGACCGGGCCCCGGCCGGGCCTTCCCGCGGGGAAGGTGGCCGGCCGGGTCCCGGAGTGGAGGCTAATGCTCCAGGCGCAGTCCGATGCCCTCGAAGATGTACATGATGCCAAAGCCGTACCAGAGGGTGTAGACCACGTAGAAGGCCAGGGAGAAGAGCACGATGCCCCACTTGTCGCCGATGCTCTGGGGCTGGACGCCGTAGTAGTTGTAGGCGCACTCCACCCCGCGGGTCTTGATGGTGTCGGCCATCTTGCTCTCGGCGAACTTCTTCTGGCGGTCAAGGTCCTTCTGCATGGCGGTCAGGGCCTGGTGCCAGGTGTAGAGCACCTGCCGTTCGGGCGCGCCGTACTTTTGGGCCACCTTCTCGCCCTGGTTATGGTACATGGCGTCGCTGTCGGCCAGGATGTTGGCGAAGATCTTGCCCAGCCCGCCGCTGACCTTGAGCTTGTCGCCGCTGGCCTGGGCCTGGGCCCCGCCGGCGATGAAAAGCTTGGCTGCCATCTCGGCCTGCTTGGCGTCCTTGAGGGCCAGGGTCAGCTCCACCTGGCTGCCCAGGTACTTCTCGCTGTCCTTGGTCACCTTGGGGATGTAGTAGGCCGAGCCCTTGGAGATGGTGTTGTACAGGTTGTCCAGGTAGTTCAGGCCGTTCTGGGCCTGGCCGTGGGAGTCGTTGCCGAAGATCGGCATGAATATCAGGATGAAGACAACGATGAAGGCGACCATGAGCACCAGGCCGCTGGTGAGTTTCTTGGCTTGCGCGGCCATCAGTGCACCTCCCCCCTGAGTTTGTTGATGTTCATCAAAAAGGTGCTGATCACCCAGATCGCGAACACGCCGATGACGATGAAGAAGGCGTAGACGCCGATGCTGTCCAGCACCTTGGCCGTGTCCTTGCTGATGTCGATAACCTCCATGTCACCCATCTTGCCCGGCAGGGCGAAGGCCCGGTTGATGAAGCCGGCCAGCACCGCCATGGCGTAGAAGCCGCGGATGTAGATGCCGGGCACCACCTTGGTGACCATGGCGCCCACCTGGATGCCCAAGAGGGAGCCCAAGAGCATGCCCATGGCCAGGGTGTAGAAGATGAAGCCGTAGATGGCGTATTGGCTGACGGCGGCATAGCCGGCGGTGAAGACGATCTGGAAGATGTCGGTGCCCACCGTGGTCATGGAGCTGACGCCCAGCACGTAGACGAAGATGGGGAAGGTGAGGAAGCCGCCGCCCACGCCCATGATGGCCGCGGCGAAGCCCACCAAAAAGCCGCTGCCCACCAGGAAGACCCATGAGATCTGGCGTCCGCCGGGGACCAGGCCCTGGTCGAAGGAGATCATGGGGGGGACCTTGATGGCCTGGAGCTTCTGGGGCAGGCCGCCCATATCGGCGCCCTCGCTCTTGCCGTCGCCGCCGTGGAAGTCCTGCTTGCCGCTCTTGCGGGCCTTGAGGAAGTCCAACAGGGCGTACAGGCCCAGGAAGCCCAGCATGAACACGTAGATGGTGGTGATGAAGGCGTCGCTGAGGACGGGGTTCAGCTCGTAGAGCGTGCGGTTGATGATGCCGCCGGTGGTGGCCCCGGCGATGGCTCCCACCAGGAAGACCAGGGCCAGGGACACCGAGACGTTGCCCAGTTTGCGGTGGATGACCGTGCCCATGATGGCCTTGGCGAAGATGTGAAAGAGGTCGGTGCCCACGGCCAGGATGCCCTTGATGCCGGCGCTCATCAGGGCCGGGGCGATGATGAAGCCGCCGCCGGCGCCGATGCAGCCGGTGATGAGGCCGGCGCCCAGGCCGATGGCCACCGAGGCCAGGAAGATGCCGGTGGTGTAGAAGGCCGGGCTATAGGCCTTCTTGCCGCCCAGGAACTGGGGCATGGTGTCGCTCACCTGGTCGGCGAAGGCCACGCCGCCCAGGATGATGGGCACCAGCAAGAGCCCCAGGATGATCAGCCGCTTTTTGTCGCCCAGGATGGTCCTGGACGTCTCGATCTCCCACCTGGCGTGGGCGCGGCTGGCTTCCATCAGGAAGTATCCGCATTGTCTAAAGAAATTCATAGCGCGTGTCCCTCCACTCCTTGGTCCGGTTAATGCAGCTCTAAGGTCTGGGCCCGCATCCCACCAATGAGGCCCGGTTGATCCTTGGCCGGTCCGCGGTCCGGCGGCTGTCGCCTGGCCTGGGGCCTAGTCCACCCGCCGGCCCAGGGATGCGTGAATCTGGGCGAACAGGGTTTCCAGGTCGCAGGGCTTGACCAGATAGTCGAAGGCCCCCAGCGCGATGCCGCTGACGGCCGAGTCCACGGTGGCGTGGCCGGTGAGCATGATCACCTTGACCTGGGGGAAGCGCTCGCGGATCTGGGACAGGGTGGTCAGTCCGTCCATCTGCGGCATCTTCTGGTCCAGGATCACCACGTCGCTGGCCTCCTCGGCCAGCAGGTCCAGGGCCTGGAGCCCGCCGGGGGCCATGCGCACCACCAGGCCGCGTTTGGCCAGGCGCTTGCCCATGGCTTCCAGGAAGCCCTGTTCGTCGTCCACCAGCAAAACCTTGATGGGGTCACTCGTCATCACGACCTCCCTCTCCGGGCGGGGTCGGCGCTCGGCATGGTCCGCAGGCGCGGGGCCCCAGGTGCGATGGCACGTATCCGGTGGGAGGCGCGGGAGCGGGAGGCCTGGCCCGGGCCAGGTGAAATAAGCCCCACATCTGACAGGCTATCGCGGGTGAAAAGCCGGGTCGGCCACCCGGCGGAAAATGCTTTTTGGGAACGCGGCGTTGCCATGTGCAACCTAACCATTACATTATGCAACATAAAAGTGGTCCATTGTGATGCATTTCCCAAACATATTTCAAGCCCAAACTTGGGCTCGGCCCCCGGGTTGTGCGCCTGGGGCGGTCGGCTGGGCCAGCGGCGGGAGCCGGGCGGGGCTAGGCTTTCCGCCGGGCCAGTTGCACGAGCAGGCGGTCCAGGGATTCCGGCACCCGCGCCTTGCTCAAAAATCCGTCCGCGCCGGCCTTCTGGGCCAGGCGCTCATAGTTGGGCCCCTCTTCCAGGTCCATCAGCACCACGTAGACGCCGGGCAGGTCCCGGCGCAGGCTGGCCAGGGCGCCGGGGGCCAGGCGGCCAACGCTCTGGGTGTCCAGCAGGATCAGGTGGGGGGCCAGGCGGCGGGCCTCGCCGTCAAGGTCGGCGTCCTGGCCCAAAAAGCCCACCACCTCGAAACCGTTGGTCTGGTCCACCAGACGGCCCAGCCAGTGGCGCAGGTCTTCCTTCTGCTCCATGACCAGCACCCGGTATTTCGTTAGGCTGGCCGGCATCTGCTGCGTCTCCTCCTGATCTTCGCCGTCTGAGGGCAGTCTAAGGGAGGCCATGCAAGGGGAAAATAGAGGGCGAACCTCATTCCGCGGGGGGTAAAGCACCCAAAAAACGCACCGTCCGCTGGTCATCTTGGGGTGGTGATGGCGAGTATTGCCGTCAAATCAGTATAGTGCGCCATAAAGGCGCTCAGGGGCCGGGCGGGGGCCGGCGGCGCTTGGAGCCGCGCGCGCAATTGGGGTATAGTGGGCCCGGCCGGGGCCAGGGCGGCGCCGGCAAGCCCGCGAGCCGCCCGGCCCGGGGGGTGGCCCCGTGGATCCCGACCGGCGGGAAAAACACTTATAAA
>JAZDHW010000319.1:0-2906 GCA_043805555.1 Pseudomonadota bacterium | reverse complement strand
CCACCGTGGCCCGGCCGAAAAGCTCGGCCAGGTTGAAGACGCCGGGCCAGCGGGCCTCCAGGCGTTCGTGCAGGCGGATCATCAGCAGCGAGTTGCCGCCGGCGTCAAAGAAGCTCACGCGCACGCCGGGCTCCAGGCCGGGCAAGAGCGCGCGCCAGATCGCCAGCACCTCGTCCTCGAACGGGACCAGGGCCGCGGCGGCCAATTCAGGACGGTCCAGGGGCTCGCCGGCCAGGGCCTTGCGGTCCACCTTGCCGGAGCTGGTCTGCGGCAGGGATTGCAGGCGCAGGTAGCGGGCCGGCAGCATGTACTCGGGCAGGCTGGCGCGCAGGTGGCGGCGCACCTCGGCCGCGCCCAGGTCGTCGGCGCAGAGCAGGTAGGCGTGCAGCTCGGTGAGCCCGGCCACCTGCGCGGCCGTCACCACCGCCCGCTCCACGGCCGGGTGCTCCTCCAGGGCGTGCTCGATCTCGCCCAGCTCGATGCGCTGGCCGCGCACCTTGACCTGGAAATCGCTGCGGCCCAGGTATTCGATGGCCCCGTCGCGCCGCCAGCGGCCCAGGTCGCCGGTGCGGTACATGCGCCGGCCCGGCGCAAAGGGATCGGGAGCGAAGCGCTCGGCGGTGAGTTCGGGCCGGTTGATGTAGCCCCGGCCCACCTGCGCCCCGGCGATGCAGATCTCGCCGGCCACGCCGATGGGCAGCGGCCGCAGCAGCGGGTCCAGCACGTAGAGCCGGGTGTTGGCGATGGGCTTGCCGATAGGCACCATCGCGCCGCCGCTCCAGGGCGAGCAGGGCTGCCAGGAGACGTCCACCGCGGCCTCGGTGGGGCCGTAGAGGTTGTGCAGCTCCATGCCATGGGGCGCGTGCAAGAGACGATTGAAGCGCTCCACCAGGGCGGCGTCCAGGGCCTCGCCGCTGGCGAAGACATAGCGCAGGCCGGCCAGGCGCGCGGCCTGGCCCGGCTGGGCCTCCAGATGGGCCAGGAAGCCGGCCAGCATGGAGGGCACGAAGTGCATCACCGTGACCCGGTGGCGCTCCACGGCCTCCACCAGCGCGGCGGGGTCGCGCTCGGCCCCCGGCGGGGCCAGGGCCACGGCCGCGCCCACCCAGGACCACCAAAAGAGCTCCCAGACCGAGACGTCGAAGGTGATGGGCGTCTTTTGCAGGATGACGTCGCCCGGCCCCAGGGGGAAGGCCCCCTGCATCCACAGGATGCGGTTGACCGCCGCGTGGTGCTCGATCATCACCCCCTTGGGCCGGCCGGTGGAGCCGGAGGTGAAGATCACGTAGGCCAGGTCGCCGGGATCGGCCGGGCAGGCCTGGGGCGCGGCCTCGGCCTCAGCCGTGAGCGGCAGCACGTTGGCATCGGCGAAGAGCCCGGCGTGCTCGGGCGCGGCCAGCACCAGGGGATGGCCCAGGTCGGCCAGCATGCCCGCGCGCCGGGCCTCGGGATGGTCCGGGTCCAGGGGGGCGTAGGCCGCGCCGGCCAGCAGGATGCCGTGGATGCCGACGAGCATGGCCGCTGAGCGCCGCGCGCACAGGCCCACCACCTGGCCCGGCCGCACCCCGGCCGCGCGCAGGTCCTTGGCCACCGCCGCCGCCCGGGCCGCGAACTGGGCGTAGGTCAGGCTGCCGTCATCCCAGGCCACGGCCGGCGCGTCCGGCGCGGCGGCCAGGCGCGCCAGCATGGGCGCGGGGATGGCGCGCCAGGCGTCCAGGGGCGCGTCCGTGGCGTTGAAGCCCTCCACCACCAGGGCCCGCTCGGCCGGGTCCATGGCCGGCAGCGCCGCCAGGGGCAGGGCGGGATCGGCCAGGGCCTTCGCGGCCAGGTGCTCCAGGCGCTCCACCAGGGCCGTCACGGTCTCGCGGTCAAAGAGGTCGGCGTCGAACTCCACCTGAACCCGCAGGCCGCCGTCCTGGCGGTAGAAGTAGAAGCCCAGGTCGAACTTGGCATAGGGGAACGGCGGCGCGATCTCGCTGACCGCCGTGCCGGCCAGCTCCGGCGGCGCGGGCCAGCTATCCTGCCAGACCGCCAGCACGTCAAAGAGCGGGTTGCGGCTGGGGTCGCGCGGCGCGCCGGCCGCCTCCACCACGGTCTCGAAGGGGCAGTCCTGGTCGGCCAGGGCGGCCAGGAAGTTCGCGCGCACCTTGGCCAGGTGGGCGGCCAGGCCGTCGGCCGGGTCGATGCGCTGGCGCAGCACCAGGGTGTTGACGAAAAAGCCCACCAGGTCTTGCAGGGCCGCCCGGCCGCGCCCGGCGCTCAGGGTGCCCAGGCACAGGTCGGTCTGGCCGCTGATGCGGTGCAGCAGGGCCTGCAAAAGGGCCAGCATGACCATGAAGGCGGTGGCCCCGACGGTCTGGGCCAGGTCCGCCACGGCCTGGGCCAGCGCCGGGGTGAAGGCGTGCCCCACGAACCCGCCGCGATAGCCGCGCAGCGCCGGCCGGGGCCGGTCCAGGGGCAGGGCCAGGGGCTCGGGCAGGGGCGTGAGCCGTTCGCGCCAGCGCTGGCGCAGGGCCTGGCCGGCGGCCGAGCCCAGGAAGTCCTGCTGCCAGGCCGCGAAGTCCTCGTAGTGGCGCGTCAGCGGCGGCGGCTCCGGAGCCGGCCGGCCCAGGGCGCGGGCATAGAGCGCGCCCAGGTCGCGCCAGAGCAGGGGCAGGGACCAGGCGTCGCAAACCGCGTGGTGCAGCACCAGCAACAGCCGCCAGCGGTCCCCGCCCAGCCGCCACAGGCAGGCCCTGGCCGGAGGCTCGTCATCCAGGCGGAAGGGCCGGCCCGCCTCCACGGCCAGCTCGGCCGCGGCCGCGGCGGCGGGGTCGGCCTGATCGCGCAAATCGCGCACGGTGAGCTTCAGCCCGCCCGGCGCGGCCAGGCGCTGGCGCACCCCGGCCGGGTCGTCGGGCGCGGGC